>NZXL01000069.1 GCA_002697705.1 Methanobacteriota archaeon | reverse complement strand
CCAAGCCTCTAAATCATATTTCTTTGCAGCCACTGTACCCATATCACCAGTACAGATATTGACAACTTCATAGTGAATACCAAGTTCATCCCACAACTCTATACAATTATTGAGTAGTTCTTCTTGTAATTCCCATGAATCTTCAGGTTTAGAAATTATTATCTGTTCAATTTTTGTAAACTGGTGAACACGCCAAATCCCTAAATCTGACTGACCATGTGAGCCTACTTCTCTACGGAAGCATGGAGACAAACCGACTATTTTCATAGGTAATTGTTCTTCAGGAATGGTCTCATTCATGAACATAGATGTCAAGGGATGTTCTGAAGTTGCAATCATGTAATAACCATCGGGTTCAACACCATACATCACGGTTTCAAAATCAGCTAAGTCAGTTACTCCCTCATATGACTCTCTATTCATCATCATTGGAGGTTGAACAAAAGTATAACCTCGACTTTGAATAAAATCTACAGAAAATTGTTGAAGAGCAAATTCAAGACGGGCTAAATCACCTTTCAGGAAAAAGAATCTACTCCCTGTAATCTTAGCCGCTCTTTTTAGGTCAACCCACTTATTCATCTCGATCAATTCATTGTGAGTTCTTGGCTCAAAATCAAATTCTGGTTTAGTTCCATGTACGCTGTGTAAAGTATTACCATCTTCATCAGCACCAACCGGTACATCTTTGTGGAGAATATTTGGAATTGTCATTCTTATTTTATCTCGCATTTCTAACGCTTCATCGGTTTGCTTTTCCAATAAGGATATCTCGGTGCCTAGACTTGCTACTTCTGTTAGAATCTCTTGAGCTTTTTTATCATCGCCTGATTTCTTTGCCGCGCCAATTCCTTTTGCTGCAGTATTCTTCTTTTGGCGTAATTGGTTGGTTTGGTGTTGCAAAGCTAACCATTTTTTATCATAATCAATAACTTGGTCAATCTTGTCATGAGGAATTCCCCTCTTATCATGGTCAGCACGGATTAAGTCCGGTGTTTCTCTAAAAAGGTGAATTCCTAGCATAATAATCCTACCATGTAATTCCTAATTCAAAAATTGCTGTTCCGGCGAAAATCAAACCACCGATGAAATATCCTAGAATTGCACCACCATTCAATAACGGGAGGCCGGCTTGTGCTTTACCTCTTGCAACATAAGTCATCAATGCTGTATATCCAATTAGTCCGCCAATCAGTGTAGAGATTGCAACGCTTAGGCCATAATCTGTATCTAGCCATTGTACAGCTGAAAGTACCAACATTCCAGGGAAGATTACATCTCCAAGACCCATGAACATAGCCTCTTTATTTTTCTTCGGCTTATTTTGCTTAACCCTTGGCTCAGGAAGTTCCGAGCCATCTATATCTGAAATCGGGGCTTTCTCATCTCTAAATGAGTATCCTTTATCCTGTGGCGCTACAAGAAGAATTGGTAATTGTAATCCAATCATGGTATCTGCTAGTTCAAGCATATGCTTCGATTTATATACAGCCCATGCATCATAAATTGCAGCTAAAATCATGAATATTATTATCAAAGTAGGGACAAATGCTACTCCAAGCATTACGATTACTCCTGCCCCAACAAGTACTCCAACTGTATTTACCACATACCATTCACTGTGGACATATAATAGAACCATGAGTACTAAAGCCACAATTATTCCAATCAAGAACTGGGTTTGGTAAAGTTGTAAGCCTTCTAGAGCAAACATTTCTTCTGTTATTTCTCCACTCTCAATCGAGATCTCTTGATCGGTATCGACTGAATAAAACTGTATGTTATCATCTGCATCACTGCTAAAAATACCCATCGAAAAACTATCACTAACAGGGAAAGATATCTTATTCTTCAATAATTTAGTATGTAGCCAGTAAGAGGTATCATCTGAAGTAATTAGTAAGTCTGTAAACCCGGATTCATCTAAATCAGTTATCTGAACGTTTTGTACTGAATCAACAAAATTCTCTAAATTCATTTTTTCTTGAATAGTAAATGCACCTTCATCATTTGGTAAATTATCTTGCCATTCCCAGCCTGTTATAGTTCCATCTTGTTCTCCAATAATCAGTAAACCCTCATCTCCAATATTAGATGAGATATTATTCTCAGACCATGGTGAATGACCAAAATCAACACCGGTTATACTACTGGTAGAATTGTACTGGAAGATTATTTTTTGAAGGTCAATATCAATTGTTCCTGAGTTTTCCTCTAGATGCATAACAAGGGCACTAGATTTAGTGACAAGGAGCATTCTTTCATCCTCTATCATAGTGGCATCAACGAATTCATTCCTAATATCAATATTTGGCGGAAGCCCCCATTTCGATTGATAAACCATTAAGCCAGGGGATTGTTCAAATGTTCGATAAAAGATTACATCTCCGCCGGTTGAAAAGGTGTAAACACCTCCTTCAACTATTACAGCCATATCGCAAACACCGTAATCAGTACCTAGGGTGACTTGTCCACCTTCTTCTGAATGGCAAGTATAATTTTCAATCATTTGGCCCGTATTGATGTCGATTGAAGAAATCCAAGCCCCATTGGTCATTGTGATATGATTCGGAGATTTTACAACACGGAAAATTTGTGAGTCTCCTGCCGGCAGGCGTGATTGGTTATAGGTCCATTCAGGGGTTCCAGTTGCCATGCTATCTTGGTTCCAATAACTAACCGAATCTTGCCAATTAGTGCTATTCCCAATCAAGTCGTGTGTGATAAACGCCCCCATGCCAATATCTGTTAGATAAGTTTCATCTGATTCAAACGAATCAGTATATTCAAAATCTTCGACATCAAAGTCGATCACAAACATATGTGCTAATGGTACAGTAGTATACATTAATGCAATAGTTAGAACACCTAAAATTCCATATTTTATCAGCCACTCTTTCTTGTATCTTGCTAGCATAATTACAAATGCTGTAAATATGAAAATCATAACTAGTTCAAGAAAGATATATCTCGCTTGTGTCGAACCTGCTTCACCAAATGCATGTAATTCTGCGACATCATACCAAGGCCTGATAAATAAAGAAATTAGTATTGTTATAACGAACATTGAAACCATTCCAACCATAGATTTCATCTGTTCTCTCATGAGCGAAAGGACTGAAGTTTCTTTATTCAGTTCTTTCTCCATTTGAACAAACTCTTGTGAAACTTCGTTTCCACCAGACTCGCCTGTAGATTGCTCGCTCATAGTGTGGCGTAGTCTATATTGCATTTGAGTGTCACTGAGATTCGCCCCCTATGGGGGCGATAAATAAAGTCAGAAATCGATAGGAGATGCTATGCGATAAAACTTGATGGAATGCTTTGACCGACTATGTCTGAAGTAAGCCAATGGCTAGACTTGACGCGACAGAATGGCATGGCTCTTGGTTTGGTGAATACTTATGCTATGATTCAAAGACTGAATCTAGATTTTAGTTCAACAAAAATCATCCATGTTGCTGGCAGTAATGGCAAAGGTTCTGCATGCTCTTTAATGGCTGCTTCTTTGACTCTCTCNGGGATCTCAAACCTAATGTTTTCTTCGCCNCATGTTTCTAGAATNGAAGAAAGATTTAGAATCGATTGTAAGCCGATTTCTAATGAATTATTCCTATCGCTACTAGGAGAAATTTATGAGGCTGCAACTGGAAAAGAGGGGCACGAAAATATAGAATTAACATTTTTTGAAACTACTTTCTTAATCGCCATATTATGTGCAGTTAAGTCAAATGTAGAATTTATGATTATCGAAACAGGACTTGGCGGAAGGCTCGATGCCACAAGATGTATACCTGCTGATGCTTGTCTCCTAACTTCGATTTCTTGTGAGCACACTGATATTCTGGGCGAAACTTTAGAGCAAATAACTTCAGAAAAAGCGGCCATAGCAAGGCCGAATAAACCAATAATAATCAGAGACATGGAAGATAAGAATTTCAAAAAAGCAGTATTAATCCAATGTGAAAATGCTGGTGATGAGAGCATTGGAGAAATGAAAAATCCTGCTCTACCCTATTTTGTTAAAATTCCTAAAAATTGTAGTATCAAAGATGAAGCAGAAATTCTTGTACAAGAATTATTTTCAATAATGGATTTACCTGTTAAAAATATTTCACTAGCAAAAAATGAACTTCGATGGCCTGCAAGGATGCAATTGGTAAAATCAGACTCCAATATGTTCTTATTGGACGCTGCACATAACCCCTCAGGATTATTGAGAGTACTTCCAGAACTAAAGCAAAATATCAAGAATTTATCACCAATTATCGATAAGAAGCAAACTTGGACCTTGATTTATGGAACCTCTCCGCAAAAAGATTTACAGGAAATGCTTGATTCTGTTTCACAATTATGTAGCCCAATTCCTCCAAATAAAATTTGTTTAACAAGACCATTGGGTGGCAGATACCCTGGAGTCGATACAAGTATTTTAGCTCAATATCAATGGCCTATTGATGAGGTTGAAGAATTTGATAATGCTGAAAAAGTGCTAGATTATTTATCACAAAATAATCCTTCAACTAATGGATTAATCGTCAGTTTAGGGTCATTATATCTTCAAGGGAATATTCTGAATCATTTAGGATTTGACAGTGATGAAGAACTTTCTATCTTGCCGAAGCAATCATAGATAAGTGGTATGTGAGAAGGTTGGTTGACATGAGTGAAAAATGGGATGTTAGATTTGTCAAACTCGCCATGCATATTGCTAACTGGAGTAAAGACCCATCAACTAAGGTCGGATGTGTTGTAGTTGGTGAAGATAGAGAAATTCGTTCAACTGGCTTCAATGGCTTTCCTCGAGGAATTAAAGACGATGAAGAAAGACTACTAGATCGGGAACAAAAATACCCTCTTATTTGTCATGCTGAAGAAAATGCNATCATGCATGCTGCTAGAATCGGGGTTTCTCTCAAAGGTAGTACTGCATATGTGACTTGGCCACCATGCTCACGGTGTGCTCGTTCGTTAATTCAATCCGGAATAAAAGAAATAATTTATCCAACTCCAGGAGAAATACCTGAAAGATGGATTGAGGATTTTAATATTTCAAACGGCATGATATCTGAAGCAGGAGTAATTGTTAGAACAATTGACCTTTGACCGTTGAATTGATGTCTTTAGTGCTCCTCGGACATCTATGGGCCGAACAATCTCAGCATTGTTTGTCACCATTTTGATGTTATTATCTGGATGTATTGACCCTAAAGACCCACTAGGAACAAATGATTCAGATGAAGGCGACNCAACTGAGGAAGTCTCTGAACCGGAACCAGAGCCTGAACCGGAACCAGAGCCTGAACCGGAGCCGGAGCCTGAACCGGAACCAGAGCCTGAACCGGAACCAGAGCCTGAACCAGAGCCTACCATACCTTGTAATGGAATGATAATTCTATGCTTAAGGACATATGATAATGTGACATTTCCAGAAACTCATAATGCCTTTGCTACCGAGGATGATGGAATTTTTTATCCTGCTAGTAATCATAGAACCGGATTTAATCCTCAATGGCAAGCTGGCATGAGGGCTTTCATGATCGACACTCATTATGAAACATTAAACGATGAAAGCGAAGGTAAAGTCAAACTTTGTCATGGAGATGACTCACGAGGTGCTAGCCCTTGCAGATATGGAAATGTTAGCGCAGTTGATTGGCTTTCAAATTTGAAAGATAAGATGGATGATGAGCCTCAAGATGTCGTTACACTTCTAGTTGAAAACTATGTACAACCAGACCACTTAGAACAGGTATTCATTGATGCTGGACTTATGGACAGAGTATTTTATCATCAAATGAATGAACCTTGGCCGACTCTTCAAACAATGATTGATGACCAAACTAATTTGGTTGTATTTTGGGAACAAGGAGCCGATTCTGGCCACCCTTGGATTCATGATTTCTTGACCCATAGTTGGACCACTAATTATGGAGAAAAAAGTACATCGGAAATGAATTGTGATGTCTTAAGAGGTGATGGAAATCAAGCGGTATATCATATGAATAATTGGCTTAGTAATGCTGTTGGCTTGGCAGACCCAACACAAGCAGGTGAAGCAAATGATGTTGATTTCTTAGTTGAAAGAGCAAATGAATGTTGGAATCAACATGGCAAAAGACCAACATTTATCGCTGTAGATTGGTGGCATGAAGGAGATGTTGTCGAAGCAGCGGAGAGAATCAATTTACAAGATGAGGCTAATTAGCCCCAGAATCTTCTTGTCCTAGCATATTCAATTTCTGCATTATGAATAGCTTTGAGTAAATTATCAACATTATTTCGAGGGACTTTCTTCAAAATTCTCTGTGCTGTAGCCTCTCCAATTCCTCTCGCCATGAGGCATAAAATCCCTTCATAACCTCTATTTTGAACTAATTCAGCATTTTTCATCATGCGAACTTGGTCACCTTCATCATCAGAATTAACCCATGATTCTAGCATCTTTTCCATTCCCTCTCTAGAACAAGCAAGCATTCTTCCTTTACATTTCAAACAAATCTTGGCATCTTTTATTTCAGGATACTTAGCGACTCTAAAACGCCTTTTTGATTTACATTTCAAACAGCATAAAACCGCTCTTTCATTGGTCAAACGTAATTTCAGTTTTTCACGAACCGCTGCATTATCCCAATTAGGTAATAGTAAATCTCTACTTGAGCGCCTAGATATGCCCAAAGGTCCCGAAGGAGTTAATTCAATATTGATCAAGTCGGATTGTATTGCCCTTAATACATCTTTAGCCCCTTCCAAATCCATGCGTTCAAAGAATAATTTTTCTAGTACTTCTTCCATTACTATAGTTCCCCTATATTTCTTTAACAGCCCCTGGAGATTTATTTTACGAGGGTCAACTCCATGTCTAAGAATTCCAAAGGTTTTGGCAACTTGGGCAAACCTCCATCTCACCTGTCTTGAATTGGGTAGGGTTACACTTAGAATACCCTCTAAAGCCTCAGGAGGAGTATTTTTTAGCCAACCAACAATATCTTCAGCTTTGACTTGGCTTGCTTGGAGACCAATTCGAGTTGGCTCAACAATCAATCTGCCCCAATGTCCAGATTTCGTAGAAGCCATGGCTAAAATTAGATGTCCGAGTGTCTCGTTGATTTTTGAACCATGACAAGAGTTTACCATCAAGGCATCATTTCTTTCCTCGATAGTGATTCTTCTATCGGTTGGTAGACTACCTGTTTTCTCTACATGATTTCCAATCTCTTCACTAAGCATCCCAAGGGCATAATCATTCAATGGATAATCGGAGACAGTGGTATTTCTACGATTGAAAATCTGTGTTGCATCGATTTCCTGCTCAATCCCATTATTTTCTGTAGAATATATTTCAAACTCCTCGGCGATCAATCCTCTTAATCGTCCAATATCTCTTGCGATATCTGGGGGAACTGGTGGTAATTCCCCAACCCATTGGGGGGCTTTTGCTTGATCGGATACTGGAACGACAAGTAGTTCCGATTTTTCGGGGTCTGCGTCAATAATCATCCATGTCCTACCTGCGATAACAAATCTTCTTGTTGTCCCATCTTCATCTTCTCCTGAATCATTTAGTGATAAAACAAAGGCTTCATCTACCGAACCGATGGTCTTTCTAGTCACGCTATCCCTAACTCTGTATGATTGTTTATCTGGAATCATGGAAAGGTGATTGGTCACCCATTGCCTTGTTCTTCCAGCAGTAGAAAACCAGCCTTTCTGATACCTTTTTGGTACTTTCACTTTAATTTGTTTTAGTTTTGGGTCAATTTCTTCCTCAGGAACTGAAAATAATGGTCTGTCCTCAGGTAATTCGATATCTTTATTCTGTTCTCTAGCTAATTGATAAACCGTTTTTGGCCAACGATACCAAGGTAAATCATCAGGATTAGTAGTAAACCTAAGTATCCATCCCTCAGATAAAACGGTCAATAGTGCCTCGGTTTTTTCTCTTGTCCAATCTTCAAACTGTGATGTATTGGATAAAATCTCTGTGGCTTCATCGATTGGATAGGCACCAAAAGAATGTGCCATCATTACCAATTGATTTGCAACAACTGATTTGGGTGATTTACGCCATTCCACTGGTTCAAGTTCATGTTTCATTGCTTTTTCAGCAATAACTGCTGACTCTGAAATTTCATCGCAATCCCATGCCAGGAGATTGCCGATTCCAATGCCGCCTAAACGATGGTCTGCGCGCCCAACACGCTGCAACATTCGATCTACTGAACGAGGGCTTTTTATCTGAATAATTCGACTTATTTTCCCAACATCTATTCCCAATTCTAAACTTGAAGTACAAACTAGACCAGATAATTCTCCTTTGCGTAATTGGTCTTCCATATCGACTCTGGTTTGAGTTGCTAGAGAACCATGGTGAACTCCTATTTGGACATCTGGCGCCATCTTTTGTAACCTATTAGCAATAGTTTCTGCATCATTTCTGCTATTTACAAATAATAAACATGGAGGACTTTCTCGAATAATTTCAATCATTTCTCTAAATGTAGCATGTGCTCTAGGAGGTAAGGCTAATTCCATTCCACCAATTTCGTCTTCATGTAATGGCAAGGAAGTATCTACAATCAATTGTGTTGTCCTTTGCCCAGTAGCAATAATTGGTTCTCCCTCATGATTAGATAGCCACCTAGAAACTTCGGTTGGGTTACCTACTGTTGCAGAAAGTCCGATTCTTTGTACCTTCTTACCTGAAAGTGCTTCTAACCTTGAAAGGCCAATCGAAAGTTGCCAACCCCTTTCACTCGCGGCTAAATCGTGTACTTCATCAATAATTACGGCCCTAACCGATTTCAATAATTTCCTCAAATTTTTCCCTGTAAACATTAGTTGGAAGGTTTCAGGAGTTGTGACTAAAATATGGGGTGGCTTTCTAGTCTGCCTAGTTCTTTCACTTTGAGTAGTATCTCCGTGCCTAATACCCACTTTTAGTCCCACAGATTCGGCAATATCGTGAAGTCTTCGATCAATATCACGGTTCAAGGCTCTAAGGGGTGTGATGTATAATACTGCAAGTGGTTCCCAATTTTCATCTAAGCATCTGTGGATAATGGGGAGTACAGCAGAAAGTGTCTTTCCTGAACCGGTTGGAGCAATCAATAGTCGGTCTTTACCTTCGATTATTTCAGGTATGGAAATCTCTTGAATTGGAGTGGCCATCCAGCCTTTCTCATTCAGTGAATTTTGAAGACTTGGATGCAGTTGAGAAAATACATTTGACATACTCTCCCCACCCCCGCGGAGTATCCTTACACCCACTACTTTTGAGGATTTGGAGATGTTTTTTATTTAGAAAATGGTGCTTAATAGTCATCTTCTTCTTCCTTTTCATCTTCATACTCGTCATATTCTTCTTCGTCTTCTTCCCATCCAAAATCTTCTTGCAAAGCCCCATCAGAGAAGTCTAGAGAAGTCTTTGAGGCTACAGAAATTACTACAACTAATGTAATTATAGTGATAATAATAAATATCCAAGTAAGAGGATTTTCTCTTGGAGAATCTATCCAACCGAGATATTTAGCATAGGCCACATCTACAGAATGTTCAGCGGTATTATCATCATCATTGACTTCGACTATGTAATTTCCATAATCAGCCTCAACTCTGATTCTACTGACTTCTTCTGCTTCCCAAATTGTGGAAACTATGACTCTCTCGTTTTCTTCGATACCAGCCACGGTTACAGAATCAAATGGTTCTTCACTATCTCCTGCAAAGAAGGCCACCTTAAATGGAGACAACGTCGAGCCTCCGTCATTTATTATTACTGCCTCAATGTCAATTTTTGTACTTGGAGCAATATGATCATCTGATAGTGAGATACTGTAGACGCTCAATTCGGGACCACTGCTACCCAATTTAACCCACTGACGTTCAAAGTCATCATCATCTGCAGCTAGTTCCGGAATAGGGCTCGCTTCTGAATTAGAAATCTTCGGGAATTGGTTTCCTGCTGCATCCCAGCCGGTCAGATAGTATCCTACAAAGTCTCCAGAACGAGGTGTAATTCGTCCACCATCGGTCAAATCAACAGTTCCAGTCCATATTACATTTTGATTATCCTGTTGCATTCCCAATATTGATGATCCAGAACCGATGGTGATCGTCTTTGTTGAATCTTTCATCACCCAGTGAACTGTTTGGACTGACCCTGTTAAATCAGCATCTTCTATTCCAGTAAATTCAACTGGCAATTCAGTCAAATCGGTATTTGAGGAAATATCGACCACGTTTAGAGGAGAAATTCTCCTAACAACTCTTGGTGCTGAATCATCAACCACAACTTGTAAGGTGGTCGAAACTAACTGATTTGACATGTCTTCTCCTTTACCAGGTATATTTGTAATCGAAATCAAGCATGTTCTTGAAGGAGAGGTTTGCAAAGATTGAGCTGAAGATAGAGGTACTTCAATTAAGAATTCACCATCTTTGCCAAGTGAGCCATCGCTCCAAATCAATTCACCATCAAATACTTCTACAAGAATTCCAATATCTCTTGGGACAGGGATATTACTACCTTCGTAAACCACATTGCCACTGAAAGACAAACGGTCATCTTTGCGAACTCTACTTCCATCAGCGACTTCGCCAACCCGCGGCTCACTTATATCCAATACAGAATAATCAACTGGAGCAATAATCAAGTCATTTTCAACTTTGAAAGTATGTTCAACAAGTAATATTTGAGTATCCATTGGAGAGCCTCTTTCTTTGAATAATAATTTTACATCACTCATTTCTTCGTCTGGCCAATCCCAACCGAATTTGAATACGAAGTCTAACATTATGAGTGGAAGACCCGAAGAATTGATAGTTTGTGTCATTTTACTAGTAGGTAAAAGATTGATATAATCACTTTCAGACCAAAATGTATTATTTAATCCTGAATATGAAATTCTTTGAGCATCGTTCAAGGGATTTGGTCCTTCAAAGTCAAAGACTAGAGAGATATGTTCGAAATCAATAACTGTATTTTCATCGACAAACCCAAATGATATGGTTTGTGTTTTACCTGAATAAACGGGCTCATTATCAGAGTGGTCAACCCATTCAAGTCCTGTGAATACCGCAACTGAGTCTTTACGAGTCACGAATGTAGCGTCGTCATATTCAAAACCATGAGTAGTTTGATAAGTTCCTATTTCACCATCTGAATCGATATATTCGCTGTACATCTCATTACCGGCTAGATCAAAACCATCCCAGAAATATGAAACTCTCCCCATATTCGGGTTTCTAGAATGGTCAATTGTAGAAGAGAACCACTTGTTTGGTTCATCTGTTAAATTCTCAACTTGGCTAATTACATACTCCTCGCTATCCGCTAAGCCATTTCGATTCAAATCATGGTCCGCTTCAACCCAATAATTTAGATTCAAAGTCATAGGACTCCCAATATCATCTTTAACCAAAACTCTCACTTCTTGGGTGAAACTTGCGGCTTCATAACTTTCATCCACTGGAGAGGTATCTAATTTCAGAGGAGCGGTTGCATCGACTCGGAATGTTCTTCTCCAAGAATCATTAGGTTGAACGGAAAGTGAAGGATTAAATTCATTATAAGTTTGTATTTCATATGTATATCCATCAGGATTATCAGAATTAGGCATAGTAATTGGAATTAAAAACGAACCATTGTTGTTCATGGTATCTCTAGCACTACTCTCAACCCAACCCTCACGTGAGATTCTTACATCAAACATGTTGTCCAGTGGTGCGTCTTCAGAACCCAAATACCACATTGCACCTTGGAAGTACACCGTTTCTCCACCTGCTAACCAAGAATTATCAGGCACGTCGTCACTGACTACCAAACCAGAGTTATCTCTAACTTTGAACCATCCAAGGCCATAGGTATGATTGACAGAAAGTGACTCATTGGAGATTAAATCGACTGGTGAGAAGCCATTTGTACCACTATTATCTGTACAATCAGATTTGAAACGTACTTCACTTTGTTCAGGGAAATCAATATTTACAGAGAAGCGCCAATGGATTTCAAGAATTCCATTTACTTCTGAAGACCAGGAACTTGGATCGAGTTCAATATAATTATCAGGGTCATTTGGCAATGGGAAAACATCTCCATTTTCCCATTCTAAAATAGGATTAGACCCTATCTGTGTCATGAATGTTAAACTCGCTCTTAGCATTTCAGACGCATCATCCCCAATCACGTGCCTTGTAACTACTTCATATGGCTCCAATCTTTGATGAAGGATTCCTCCTTCTGTAATTTCTACATCTAAGTTAACGGTTCTCATTATGTAGGTGATTGAGAATTGATCTAATGATAAAAATCCACTACTTTCAGAAGAAAGGTTGATTGGAATGACAACTAATCCTGAACCTGTATCTGGGATTAAATTGTTTAGAGTGGAAATTATACTGTCGGTGGGGCTCTCAGCAGTAATAGTCTGCGTCCCTACCAGTGCCCCATCTGCTGATGAGCGACTCCAAACTTTGACTCCATTAATCATTAATGCTGGTTCAGAAGGGGCATTGGAATGCTGAGCAATAGTTAGGTCTGTTATGAATGGAGTTACTGCTGAATTAGAAGTAGTTAATTGAATCCTAACACAAAGATAGTANCTTGAACCAGAAATCGACTTTGTAACTCCTGGTTCTGTTTTAGTCCAAGTTGTCACACCATTTGAACTAGAGGAACAAGAAGATGATGAAGATGCTGCACCAAAGCTAACTTGTATGTTAGTTCCAGAAGGAGTATTTCCAGTCCAATTTAATGTGGCTGCAACTGTAGAAGANGTNCCTGAACCAACATACTGGTAAGCATAAAAATANCCACTTGAACGATAAGTTGCAAAATATTCAATACCTACAGAATCAAGTATTGGGGAAACACCAGTTGAAGAAGATATCAGTTCGACTCTCCAGTCTATTGTATTTCCAACTTGAGAGAATTTAATTTGTTGTCCTGGATATGCATTAACCCAAGTGGATCCCCCGTCATTGGATAATTCTAATTTTAAATCAGTCCCTGTTGGTATCCGTCCAATTAAACTCTTAACTTCAACAGTATCAATTGAGGCTGATAGTGTGTAAGTCCTTCCATAAATTGTTTCTGAAGAGGTAGAAGTAGGTTCGGAGTAGTCGATTGAACCATCACCCGACCTGTGGATTTTTCTCGATGAACTACTACAGTAACTAGTATAATGGCAAACATATAGTAATTTACCATCTCCAGATTCTGTAAGACCATAATGGCCTCTATTACTCATTTCTTCAGAACCCATCAAAGTTGGAGAGATGCCATTGAAATTAAAGAAATAATGTCTACTAGGGTAGCCCGAGGTTGAACGGTCATATTCATTGTAAATAATCGTCGGTAAATTAACGATTAATCCAGCGCCATAGCTACTAGTTATTCCCGCTGAAGAACCGATTGACCATGTTCCGTTAATCATTGTAGGGTTAGAAGGATTTACCTCATGTAAATAATGGTCTGAAGATTGGTAATTATATGTTGATAAATACATCTTACCNGTNTTCTCATCAAAATCTACACCGTTGATATATCCTTGAGAATTCGAATACCAAGATTGTTGGCAATTCCATGTTAGAGAGGTTGCAGTTTCAACGATTGACCACTTATTGACTGTATAGTAAGAGTAGTGAACTGTCCAAATAGAGCCATTGTAAACAGTAGCATCATACATATTGTAGTATAGTGAATTAGATGATGTGGAGGAACAGGTTCCCGCATTGAAACTGGCAGTGCCAATATATGCTCCTGTTGAAGCATTTATCCTAAGAATTGTTGGTTGTTGACTTGGGTAGGTAGAACTGTACTTCATCACCATATATTCATCCTCATAAAGGACAACAACCCCTACATAGCCCCATGAAGCACTACTTGAAACCGAAATATCAGAATACTTCNTTGTTGGTGAACTATAGCCCTGGTCGCTTAGTGCAACAAACTGGCCAGTAACATTATGTTCAGCGTTCCCTATAGAGGAAACATCACTAGATCTAGCAAGTAAATTGACTGCATTTGTGGGATTACCCTGTAATTCCAATCCTTGATTTTGAGTATTTAGATAATAGCGATATCCGCTAGTAAATGGTCTTGGAACATTTCCTGAAATATACCCATTAGTATCTCCTTGACCTCCATAATCGTTATTTGAGGTAAAATTGGTCCAAGAGGTTTGACTNGCTTCACCTCTTAATCTGAAATTTGCCTCGGTAACTTCTGCTCCATAAGGCATGGTTATCTCTCCTGCGTTAACATCACCTGGAGCGGTAAAAGAATGTTCGAATGATGTTGTACCATCATCAAACTGATTAGCAGTCATAGAACTTGAAGCCAAAGGAGCGTAAATCGATATTAAAAATAAAGATATCAAGAATAATGCGCGCTTCAATATAACACCCCCCAACTGTAGATATTATCCGATAGTCGCAATGCATTTCAAATATGCCCCTCCATGTTAGAACATTAGAACAAAGAAGTCAAAGATAAAAACCGATGTGGAGTATACAGGCGGAGAGACATATGGGTTTGATTTCGAGTTTTTGGGAGCGACAACATGGAAGACAATTGATGCTTAGTGCAACTGCCTTTGGTGCCACACTAATACTTCTTTTAGTGAGTGGCTATCAGCTCTTATTCCTCCAAGATAATAGTGATTGGCAAGATTATACCGGTGCGGCAATCGGTATGGCTGTGGTCTCTTCGATCCTATTACTAATAATCACGCCTGAATTCTTAACTCTGAAAGGTTATGTTTCAACTCTAGATGAATTAAAAGAGATCGATTCTCTATCAGAATTAAAAAGAAGACGTTCTGAAGGCGATGAGGCAGCTAAAGCCCTAGGTGCTGGACATGCCGAANCATGGAATGAGTTCCTACAAAGCAAGGGCATAAAGAAAATGAAATGAGGCGGTTTCTTGACTCAATCTAGCCCCTTTGGCAACCTGCTAAGAGAGATTCTATTGGCTGGAGCGATGATAGCGATACTAGTTTTGGGTTTATGGACTCATACAGGCTCAATGCCGCCTCTTGTAGTTGTTGAATCATCTTCAATGATACATGACATTGATGGCGAAGTTGGAAGTATTGATGCTGGAGACCTAATTTTAGTAAGAGATAGTTCTTTTGAAAGCATTGTTACCTTTGCAGAAGGTTCTGATTCTACAGATTCGTCTTTTGGATATGAGATGCACGGAATGGCTGGCGATGTGATAATCTACCAAAAGAATGGAGATACTGGAACTCCTATCATACATCGAGCGATACTAAGAGTTGAACCAAGTCAAACACTTACTCCTGATAGAACTGCAAATGAGGAAGACAACAATACAAAACACTGTCCAAATGGAGGTACATGGGACTCCCATTCCATGGACCAAGATGGGGAATTAGGGACCTGTATTTTGACTTGGAATGTACCTGGAACAAATGTTACCGACCAAGAAAGAATTACTATCCACTTTGATGGTGTAAATGCTGGACATTATGATTGTAAGAGAATGGCTCACGCAAATGTAGAACCATTTTTGGTTGTATGGGACTGGCAACCTAAACACGCAGGAATTATGACTCTGGGAGATAACAATCAATGTTCAGTTGACCAAGGAGGATTAGNTGTTAATGGTTCATCTGGTGTTCACAGTGAATCTGGAGTCGCCGGCCCGGTTCGCTCTGACTGGCTCATTGGAGTCGCTGGGGGAGAAATTCCGTGGCTTGGGTCTGTAAAACTGATGGTTAGTGGTACTGGAACTAACGATAATGGCGAGGTTTCTCCTGGCACTCAACATGTACCCGAATCCTCTTTCTTTTACCTAATTACAATTATTGTAGGCGTTCTTTTGATTCCGCTTATCTTAGAAAAGATGCTCAAAAGAGTTATAGAAAATTCTCCTGAAGCACATCAAATTAAACTTGAGCAGGAACTATTTGATCACTCATCTGAAGAGTGAGAGAAATTTTNTATTGCATCAGTCAAAGATAATTCACCTTTAGCAACTAATTCTGCTTGACTATATGAGATTGTTAGTTTCCCTTTGCTAAACTTACGACTTTGACGTTGAATTTCTTTTATCTGACCCGGCAATGGATTTATCTCTCGCAATTCCCAAACCCTTTGGCCACTATTCGAAGCGATTCTAAGAGCCGATATTGAATGATTGTGTCTTAGTAATCCTCTTGATGTTTTAGATTCATCAACCACTTCTACATTCCAGTTATTTTCAATACAACTATTNATGATTCTATCACGTATTAAGGGGTCACCATTACCTATTCTTATCAGTAATGAATGTGAAGTAATAGAACTGGATATGGACTTAATTTTTCTAGCGATTTCTGTAATTGATTGTAATTGAGATACGCCAATATAGACTCCATCTGCAATCCATGATAGACCTGGATAAGGCCCTGGATCTATACCAAAAACAAGTTGATTTGGTTCATTCAAGCCTTTCAAAACCAATAATGCAAACTCAATACTNCTATCGATTGTTTCGATCGTAGTGGGAATCGCTTTACCCAAGGACTCATTCTCGATAATCTCTCTACCTTCAGCAAACCAAATTACTTCTTTAGAAATTACTTTCTCGGAAACATCTAGAACATCAAAATCAATCTTCCTTGACCTCAATGACTGAATTAATTTGTAAGATAATTGGAAGTTAGCGGTCCTAATTGCTAACCTTGCCATGAACCTTGCAGAAGTTCATGTTCATCAAACCTATCGCCGCTTACTTCAAACACTTAACAAAAAATAATTTTGATTGTGTTTGAACCGAAGTAATCAAAAGCGCTTGACATTGATGTCTTAGCGTGGGTAGCCAATACGAACGTGAACTTAGGCAGGTTCTTGCCGGAATCCCTAAGGGTGTGGAAGCGGTTATTCGTTCATGTAATGAACAAGAGAAAATGAAGATGCGTTTGATAATACAACGCCCATTTCTCGTAGTTCGTGCTGCTGGTTCAGGAATGGAGGGTTCCGGAGATTTATTGGCACTAAGGGGCGACTTATGTTTTCCTATTGAGGTTAAATCTTCTAAAAAATCAAAATTCTATCTTTCTGGTAGAACTAAAGAACAATATGAATCCATGATTTATGAAGGAGAGAGATGTAATTTAATGCCTCTTTATGCATATAGGTTGAAAGGCATCCGTGGCGATTCTTGGAGAATATTTAGAGTTGAGACTGAGTCTCTCTCAGGGAAATTAAGGAAATTATCTCCCCTTATTCCTGCATTTCCAAAGACAAGAGGGGGTAAACCATTCATGGACTGGGAGCAAGGTATGAAACTGAATGATTTCATCGCTTTAGTAAGTTCACAAGCCGGTGTTAAGCAGTTTAATCTGAATCAATTGAAAATAAGAAGTTCTCAGAATAAAACAAAATTCCCCAGTAAATCTGAAGAAAAATTAGGATTTCAAGAAAAAAATAAACCATCAAAACAAGTTGACATATTTGCTGAATTAGCGAGAAGAAAAAGTGTCTAACTAAAAGTATGGAGTCAAAAGAATGAATAACACCATTCCTAGTAATGCNAGTGAAGAAATACTAGAGGCTTTNCTCGANATATGTTCAATCCACATAGGATTCATATCACCAATTTTTAGTTTCTTACCAATTTTTCTAAATCCTTTCAATACTCCACGAAGTAGATCCCTAAACAAATGACCACCATCAAATGGAACCATTGGGATTAGGTTGGTAAAGCCAAGTAGAATATTGACCCACATTAACCAGAAGAATAGATTGGTCAAAAACAGTAGTCCAGATTTACCTAGAATTGCCCCTAGTCCATCGTCATCTGCTTCCAATAATGATTCTTCAAATGGGTGCATAGATACACCTTGAAGTTCGAATGGAATTATCATTAACCCTAAAGTATGGAACGGCAATACTAGTGCTTTTTGAGCAATATTTCCTTCCCACCTAGGAGAGAGCGGGCCTGCAATTCTGTCGATTCCTTGCGTCCCTTCAGCAAGTCCTTCGATGCCTAAGAACGGGTCTCCCTTTGATATGTTTAGTTTCTCTAGATTGGATTCACTCCATCCTAAATCAATATAATAATCATACTTATCTGAAAATGTGGCATTGAGGTTTTCTCTAGTGCCATCTTGGTGTAATACCGAAATTACCACAGTATCATTAGCAGAATAATCTTCCATCACAGAATAAAAACCATCTAAACCATCAATCTGTTGACCGTCNATTGATTCCAATGTATCCCAAGGTTGCATTCCTGCTGCATCTGCTCCTTGGTCTTGGATAATTCCTCTAACGTGGATGTTTTCATTCCCTGCAACAAATTGACCTGCTAATCCACCAATAATTAGTAAGCAAATAAATGCGGCAAAAATATTGGTTGCTGGGCCCGCAGCAAACATTCTCATTCTTTCTTTAGGAGGGGCATTCATCAATTCTTCATACTGTGGTTCAGCAAAAGCACCAAGAGGTANGGGGCCNAGTTGTAATAATCCAAATGAACGAACTCTCATTCCGTGTGCTCTTGCTNGTAGGCCATGACCAAATTCATGAATAACTAAGGCGATAATAAATGATAAAACCCCCCAACCAAGTGGAATCATTGGATTTATGCCAGGTATAGCAACTAATTCACTAGCAGAAGGAGGGTCGGTCTGAGGAGGGGAAATTATTGCGGAAATGAATGCAAGAATCATTACTAATCCAACTAAGAGCATTGAAAATACGCAAATCCAAAGTGAAACTTCCCCATAAAGGCGCCANAATTTNCGTGGCTTTGCTGTTTTATCTAAGAGTTTGAGCCCTTTATTACTCCTAACCATTAGAATAACACCGAAAACCCTAGTGGCATTCCATTTGTCAAGAACACCATTTCGTTCCCAATTACGCAGTAAAATGTACCATACTAATATTAAAACAAAAATTAGAGTCCAATCTATTTGGATTGCCCCCCAACTTGCTGCCATGTCCAGTCCAATCGGTTCTTTACTTTCAACCTTAACAAATATTGAACAAACTTCAAAGGGGACCGGCTTGAGGCCAAATCATGGTCTCATACGAAGCTGCCATTCTTTCTTGGTGTAGTGATACTTGGAGACAAGAGCCTGTGTCCATTGAAGAATGGGTGGTTGACGAGGGTTTCGCTCAGGTATTTATCAGACTCAAAAATAGTGTATTAATTGTCGATTTCATATTGGACAATAATGATGACTTAATCTGTCAAAATCATTTACATATCCCGCAAGAACGTTGGAATCCAGGTTCAATTCAGGTGTTTCGGACAAATGAAGGAAAGGTTAGATTCCGTCATAGGAATTCTGAAATAATTCTTGCTGCCCACTTTAGGGCTCCTGAATGGGGTCAATCTCTGTTAGAAGAATGGCTTATGTCTCAGCGAGGAGAAATTATGAGACCTAAAGACAAGAATCAAAGGATTGCGGCGATAAAACGAAATAAGGAGAGTATCAAAAGAAACCTCAATTCGGCATCATTGGATTCTGCAATTATTGAAATTCAAATCGTATCTCATCGATTAGAATCCGCAGAGACTGGATTAAACCCTCATAAGTTAATTGCCGACGAATCTGAATGATTAGATCATTTTTACTTTGTAACGGTCTCTACCATTTACATAAACTGTAATACTACCAGATGATGAAACACAAATTGCTAGACATTCTCCTAATTGAGAAATTGCTCTTGAGGCTAAGTGTCTGCCACCTTCACCAGATTTAGTAGAAACTCCGGATGGAACTTGNATATATCTTCCAGCATCGCTTGCAATTCCTTCTTTGTTGAAAAATACAGCGCCATCAAGCCATGCAAATTCTGCAAAGGTTTCGTGATTATCCTTTACCAAAATACTACGCTTTTCAGAATTGTGGCCTTTGAATGGATTTAGAACCATTGCTGTCGAATGCTTTCTAAGAAGAGGCAAAGGCCCTATTGCAAAAATTGCTCCCACTGAATGTCCTTCTCTACCTCTACTCGCAATATGTCTTGCCAATTCCATAGCTTTTGTAAGAACTTCTAAATCTATGCCGACCTCTTGGGCTAGATTGGCAAATCTATTTGCATTAAGCATAGTTGTATCAATTGAAAATACTCCATCAACTGGTTCAGCAAGTATAACTAAAATTCTCTCTCCACGAGAAATACGGCCTTCTCCTATAGCTTGTAGAATTAAATCATGTAGTTGAGTTAGAATTAAAAGACCCATTGAACTTAGATTCTCTTCTATTATTGTAGCTTCAATCGGGGCATCACTCAATGATTCTATCACTCTAGATTGACTTGTTAAAACTGAAAACCCAACACCTTTTGGAATTACTTCGGATACCATTCGAATCTTTCGAGTACTATTAGAGAGCATCAAAACACTATCGTAAGTGCGTCTATCTGATGGAAAACTACTGGCGACCATAGATACGAGGTCGACCATTTAATCACCTATTGATTAGTAGTATCTATACCCGGCAATTGATCTTCTGATTCGCGGTAAACAGTACGCATATTACTAATGAAGTTGCGTTCTTTAACAACGATCCAATACTCTTTGAATCCTGGATCTTCTTCACCATCAAGGTGACCGAGCAATACTTCTAGAGTAATTCTTGCCCCTTCTCTGTGAGGATAACCAAATATTCCCATCGATATAGGAGGTGAGACGATTTTCTTGACATTACCAATCTCTTTGATAGTGTCAAATAAGTTATGATAGGTTTGAGGGAGCAATTCACGACGTGATTCATCTTGATTTGGCCTTCTGCAATCGGGTCCAACTGCATGAATTATGTGCTTGAAATTACTACCTAAAGCATATGGTTCGGTTACAACGTTATTTGTAACTGCACAAGGNGGAGCATTGATTTTACGCATTTCTAAACAGATATTTCTAGTTACTTGAGTGAGTTCTTCGCCAGCTTTAGCATGAACTAAAGAGTCTAAGCCTTCTCTGCCAGATAGTCTATTGTTAGCTGGAGTGATTAATACATCTCCTTCGTGGTCCCACAAATCACCACCAACAACTTTGAGNATACCCCATTTGCATGTCCTTGACATATATAATTCCGGCATCGTACAACCATGGAGGGCCGTCTTACTTATCAAGTTCGCTAAATTGCATAATTTTTAGCCAAAAAAACTAATTTTTTACTCGCCCGTACCTCGGAAGGTTTCATGTGCTGACTCTCTATGGGAGTAATGAGTACTATGGCAGTAGGATATGTATTGGTCAATGTAGCGCCAGGATTAGAACTAGAAGTTTATGAAATAATGAAAGGTTTTGATCATGTACAAGATATAACAGTACTTTTTGGAGATTATGATTTGATAATCAAACTTGTTGCAGATGACTTAGCATCAATTGCTAAAACAGTAGTAGAAACAATACGTTCTGTCAAAGGAGTAATAAATACAAAAACTCTTGCTGGAGCAGATATATAATTTCATAGAAATACTGCTAAATTAAACGCTCTACTGAGCCTTATTCTCTTTGAAAACTCATTTCGAATGAGGGCTTGCNCCCCATATGTAGAGCAGTATCCGTGTTTTTTTGCACAAATACTAAATACTGTACAGTATGGACAGTTATCGGAGGTTATCCAAAATGTCTGATAAAAAATATTTCGTCCTAATGGAGGGCGGTAAAGATACGAGCCAGGTTTTTGCAAGCAAACAACCCCGTGGAGCGGCACTAAAAGCTGCAACCCGCGGACATTCGACCATACGCCTACGTGAGCGTGGAACAAAGAGAGTCCACTGCTTCACTGGAAGCATTTCGATGGTTGATAAGCCAGCGAACGGCCCTGCTTGGCTACCTGATAAGATCAAGAAGGCCAATGTCAAAAAGACCGGTATTGAACACCTTTGAGTGTCTTACCAAGGCTAAATTATGATTAATGTATTCCGAGGAATGCAACTGCCTCTTCAAGGACTTAGGCCCTTGGAGAGGCTTTTTTTAATTTCAAAATTATTGCTAACGTAATTCCTATCAACAATTCAATGGCTAACCAATTAATTTGGGTTGTAGAATTAAAACCATGGATTGCCATTGAAAGTAATCGAGTGGTGAAATACCCCAGATCAATAAAAAATACCAATATTAGTGATTGTATGAGTAATTGTTCGGATTGGAATTTACTCAGTGACACCATAAACATACCAATGCCAAGCGGAACTGCTGAAAGCCTGATTCTATAATCGACTTTTTCAACGAGTTCTTTTGATTCTAGGCTAGATTGGAATAATTGAGGGAATAAAAAGGCAACTAATGAAAAAAGAATCAAAGATAAACCAATGATTTGCCTGTATGAAGGGTACGGCTTATTTTTCATCTGTATTCCTCTTTGGAATCCATTCACCGACCCATAGCGCAATGGCAATCATCAAAAGTTGCCCAATTAATCGTAATATATGCCAAATAGTTGCAAATGTTTTCCCCTCTAATGGTACATCATTAATCCACATATTCAGATTAGCCCAGTAAACGGCAATAAGAAATAGAGCCATCAATAAACCTGANTATTTACGCGTTTTAGGAATAATTAAGCCTATACCTAATGCAATTTCCATTGCACCTGTAATTAAAACCCANAATGTCGGGTCACCAAGAATCGTTGGAACTATTGGTTCAAACCATTCTGGATCTATGAAATGCCCAATACCTACGTTGATGAAAAATATTCCAAGTATCGATGATAAAATATNTTTTACCCAAAGAATTCTAACCATTGATTATCGCCTTCAATAACGTACTTTCTTCCTAGTTAATGTACGCCAAATCCTTTGAAGCGGGTCATAATAACGGTCTACTACTCTCTCTTTGAGTTGTATAATAGCATCATCAGTAATTTGAATTCCTGCAGGGCAAACTTCTGTGCAGCAGCGAGTTATGTTGCAGTATTCTACCCCAAATTCTTTCTTTATTTCTGGGACTCTGTCTTCAATATCAAGTGGATGCATTTCATATTGAGCAAGCCTAACCAAATTTCGAGGTCCTGCAAAGTCATCGAATAGTGCGTGGTCTCTTAGTACGTGACATGTATTGACACAAAGGAAACANTCGATGCATTCTCTAAATTGTTGAACTCTATCTGCTTCCATTTGATTAAATTCCCAATTCATCTCTTCAGGGCCATTGATTGGTTTTATCTTTTGAGCGACTTCGTAATTCCATGACACATCTGTAACCAAATCCTTGATGTGAGGGAAAGCCTTCATCGGTCGTATTTCAATAGGTTGACCTTCTTCCACTTCATTGGTTACATCACTCATTCTTGTCATGCACATCAAACGTGGTTTACCATTGATTTCAGCAGAGCATGAACCACACTTCCCCGCTTTACAATTCCATCTNACTGCTAAGTCAGGTTCTTGTTCATATTGAACTCTGTGGACACAATCGAGTACAACCATGCCTTCATCAAGTTCAATTTCATAGTCTTCCATTTTTGAGGATTCACCTTCGCCTCTAGTNATNAGAAACTTCTGTTTTTTACCTTTTAGNGACATCAATTGCCACCCCCTGCTTCTTCTGCTCTCTCAGCAATCATGCTCTTGACCTCTTTTATCACTTCTTTGAGATCTTTTCTCATCTCTTCTTTCGGTTCTTGACGAATCTTAATTTCACCATCTTCCATCCAAATAATGTTTAGAGTATTGCCCCAATAATCATCATCTGGAGTCGGGAAATCATCTCTAGTATGACCGCCACGGCTCTCTTCTCGTGTTATTGCTGCAAGAGTTGCCGCATATGACACATCGACCATATTCTTTAGATCAAGGGCTTGATGCCATCCTGAATTATACTTACGAGATGAGCCGGGATAACATGAAATCCTTCTGTCGTCATAACTCTTCAAATCATTAATAGCTTCATCTAATTCGTCTTTGGTTCTGATGATTCCAACCTTCGCTTGCATCATATCTCTAAGTTCATCATAAATCAAACCTGGATTCTCTCCACCTTCGTTTTCAAATGGTTCTAGCATTACTTTAATCGCATCTTGAACTTGCGAATCATCTATTGAGGGTTGTGCTAGGTCTTGTGACCTGTTTGCAGCAAATTCTCCTGCCCTTTTACCAAATACGATCAAATCTGATAGTGAGTTTCCTCCAAGTCTATTTGCTCCATGTAATCCTGAAGCGACTTCGCCACATGCAAATAATCCGGGCACAGTAGTCTCTTGAGATTCGGCATTGACCAAAACCCCGCCCATNACATAATGAGCTGTCGGACCAACTTCCATTGCCTCCTTGGAGATATCAACACCAGCAAGTTCCTTGAATTGGTGATGCATTGATGGTAATTTCTTCAAAATTGCTTCTTCNCCTCTGTGAGAAATGTCTAGGAAAGCCCCTCCGTGTGGAGAACCTCTTCCTGCCTTAACTTCTGAATTGATAGCCTTGGCAACTACATCTCTAGTCAAAAGTTCTGGTGGCCTTCTTACAGTAGCAAGTTTTCCTGAAACAACTTCTTCGACCCATTGATCTGATTCTTCAATAGTTTCAGCGTGGTCTCCAGCAAACATTTCTGGGACATAGTCAAACATGAAACGCTCGCCTTCGGAGTTAGTCAAACGACCTCCTTCTCCTCTAACACCTTCAGTGACTAAAATTCCTCTAACCGAAGGTGGCCAAACCATACCAGTAGGGTGGAATTGGACAAACTCCATATCTCTAAGTTCTGCTCCAGCCCAGAGAGCTAATGCATGACCGTCTCCAGTGTATTCCCATGAACCTGAACAAACAGACCAAACTCTTGTTATTCCACCGGTTGCTAAAACTACTGANTTTGCTGAAAAAGCATGGAAGTCTCCATCGACTCTTGTGTAAGCCACACAACCTGTAACTCTGTCNCCTTCTTTGAGAAGNTGNCGAACNGTGTATTCCATGAAGATGTCGATCCCTTCATGAATTCCTCTTTCTTGTAATGTACGGATTAATTCTAGACCTGTTGCGTCGCCAACGTGAGCTAGTCGTGGGAAAGTATGGCCACCAAAATTACGTTGATTGATCAAATTATTGGGAGTTCTATCAAAAACAGCACCCCATTGTTCCAGTTCTCTAACTCTATCTGGGGCTTCTTTTGCATGAAATTCGGCCATTCTCCAGTTTGCTAACCATTTACTACCTTTCATAGTATCATGAAAATGGACTTTCCACCCATCTCTAGGATCTGCATTTTGTAAGGCTGCTGCACAACCGCCTTCGGCCATTACTGTGTGAGCCTTACCGAGTAGAGACTTTGTGATTATTGCTGTTTTAGCACC
>NZXL01000068.1 GCA_002697705.1 Methanobacteriota archaeon | reverse complement strand
ACGGTAATGGTTTAACTGGTCAATTCGACCACGATAACGATGGCCTAGACGACTATGTAGACGATGATGACGACAATGACGGAATCCTCGATGCATTGGAAGCTTGATTGAAGTATAACTAACATTTCACCAATACTGAGGTATTGGTTAATGGTTCTCTGGAGGGTTAGCCCTCCAGGGAACCCCTTTTTTTTCTTAATTTTTTATTACTTGCTGGGATTGATACTTATTGGCTTCGTTGATACCTTAGTACCCATTAGACCCTTCGCGTTGATATAGTGTATTTCGGTCGCTGGTTGACGGACAGGTGCTAAAATGCTTTCAATTACTAACGAAGAAAAAATACGAAGTCGCCAAAAACTAACGCTATCGCTGATTCTAGTATTCTTGATGATATCAAGTACGACTTTAACCTTAGTTCAAGATTTTGGTGGCGAAGAAACTTCCCCAAAATACACCTTTGCTACAGGTGAATTACTTGACAAAGAAGGTGTCGAACTTGGTCAACAACCCTCTGGACAAGGTCTGTTAGCGAACATAAACGACCACTTACCTCCTCAACCACATCCAGCCCTTCATGACATCATGTGGACAGATTCAGGAGTATCCTCTGGAATAATCCATGACCTTTCAGCGATTGCTGCACTTTCCGAAACTTATTCGATATTCCTTGAAGAATCAAACAAGGAAGACCACGATAACGATGGCATAAATGATCTAAATGATTTAGATGATGATAATGATGGAATTTATGATTTATTGGAGAGATTTGATGGGTGCTATGGGACAGACCCCTTGGACCACGACAATGATGGAGTCCCCGATGTTGATGATTGGGATGACGACAATGACGGAATTTTGGAAGGTCCTTTGGACATAGCGGCTCTGGAAGCATTAGGCCTTGACCCGCTAAATGTAAGTACAGACAGATATCTTGATTCTTCAATAATTCATCCATGGACTAATACTGCCATTGGAGCGGGATATCTCGCTGACCAAAACCCAATGGACCACGACAATGATGGTGTTACTGACGAAGATAGTGACGGCTCTGGAGCAGATAGATATGATGAAGACGATGATAATGATGGCCGTATAGACCAATTCTCTTGGCCATGCGACCTTGATGGCGACGGAGTTAGAGATTACTTTGACGACGATGATGATGGCGACGGTGTTCCTGATGTTGAAGATGAACACCCTTACGATGCATCACTAACAGGAAGCATGCAAGCAAACGCCGAATTCTATGATGCTCCAAGAGTTTGGCAACCGAATGAATACTTGGCTTACTCCGGTGGCATAGACTATGTGATATGGGAGGCAAATAGAGTAAATGCCGCGACAGCAACAGCCTCAGGATTCTATCCATTATTTGAAGAGGCAACAATTACCGCCCAAGGAACTCCATCCTTCACCCAAATCATCGACGGAGATTTGGACGGCGACGGAATCCCGAATTTCCTAGACCCTGACAATGATAACGACGGAACACCAGATAGTGCTGATACCGATGACGACAATGATTCAATTCTAGATATGTCTGACCCAGACGATGACAATGATGGTATTCCAGATGTATGTGTAGTTATTGACAATAATGGCGATGGCTTGAATGATTACACTAGAGCTAACGATACAGGCTCATATCAAACTCCAGGTGGAGATACTGACGGCGTTGCAGGTTTAGATTGTGAAATTGATTATGACGGCGATTTAGATGACGATAGGCTGAGGCCCTTTGATTTGAACTACAATGCGATATATGATTGGTTAGACCCTGATATGGGAGGAACCCCATCTCCCGATAACCTCGGAGATATCGCAGTTAGCGGCGACCAATCAAACTTTGAATACGACCTAGATAACGATCAAATCCAGAATGAAAATGATTCTTTCCCTCTAGACACATCCACAGATGTAGCATCTTGGAATTGCCCAACACAAGCAAACCCTATTCCAACTAATCCAGACCCTAGATGTACTACAAGAAGAGCATCATTTTCCCAATTCAATGATTGGGACGGCGACGGGATCCTAAATTGGGACGATATAGATGATGACAATGATGGAATTATCGACATCCTGGATATTGATTGGGACTGTGATTTCGATAACGATGCAGACTTACATGCCATTAATGG
The DNA here is from genome assembly GCA_002697705.1 of Methanobacteriota archaeon. Lineage (GTDB taxonomy): Archaea > Thermoplasmatota > Poseidoniia > Poseidoniales > Poseidoniaceae > MGIIa-L1. The sequence goes on along the minus strand of NZXL01000068.1, from coordinate 6,542 downwards.
CGCATTGTATCGTGATGATGGGCCAAATGATTTGGATTCAGATATAGATGGCGACGGCCTTGAGAATAGTATCGATTGGGATGACGACAATGATGGGCTTTCAGATTTATATGACCCAGACGATGGGAACTGCGGCGTAGTTGATTTTGACCAAAATGATGGTTTTTACACGCCTTACTACCCAGTTACCGACGGAGGAATCCTTGACGGTTCTGCTGACGGACAAGGGTATTCAGATAACTCTTCAGACTATTGGAAGATGGTTTTCCAACACAACCCATTCCAAAATATGATGTTGAACTATAACGGATATGATGGAAGTACACAACCTGCAACACCAGGAGTCGTTCCTGAATTCTATTGGTTCTTACTCTCAAGATGGTCCTCGAGAAACGGTGGAAATGAATGGGACATTGATACTGACGGTGACTCGCTAATAAATGGCCTAGATATAGACCAAGATGGTGATGGTTTACCAGATTGGTGGGACCAAGACGAAGGCAATGACGGAATATTGGATATCGATGATCCCAAACTAGGGGGGACGTTTAATCTCTCAACGTGCGGCTGGACTGCAGGTAACTTCAAGACTGGTTATTCATGTGGATATGTCTATGCTTTCTCATATCAGATGCCACTTAACGGAGTAAACGCACAACTCGGCCTTCCGTTTTCAACACGACCTGATGCAGGCTTTGACCAAGGCGCTACAGCAGGCGGGCCTTCCAATAACTGGAGTTGCACCCCAGGTGCTCAAGGTGGATGTTGGCATTATGACTATGGAAATGACGGGACTGTCGATTCAGGAATAACCTTTACTCAGATGCAAAACAATAGAGACGCTTTCGATGTTTGGATGGGCCTTACACTCACATTACCCGGCTGGAATTGGAATTCTGATAATGGAGCAGAGCAAGATTTCCCTGATGAGTTGGGAGCAGATATTATTCAAAATGATGTTGATCCAGACGTAGATGGAGACGGATTTAACAATACAATAGATATCGATGATGACGCTGATGGTGTTTATGATTGGTATGATATCGATGATGATAACGATGGACTTTGGGATTATTTCGAAGTCGACACAAATGATGACTTAGATGACGACGCATCCATTAATCTTCCACAAGGCTCATCTTTCTTTACAGGAACTAACTGCGAAGATAACGATGACGACGGTAATGATGCCGATGCTGACGACGATGGCTTCTTCCAAGCTGTTTGGGATCGAGGAGAGATGACACAAGGATATCAAAACCCTAGATTCTACGATGTTGATAACGACAATGACGGCGTACCTGACGGTGAAGACTGGGATGATGATAACAACGGAATAGATGACTGGAGTCAAGAATTACTTCCAGGTTGTTTCCTTGGAGAAGAAGGCTCAACATGGGACCACGATAATGACAACATTACCGATTGGAACGATGATGATTGGGACGCAGATGGTCTAACGAATGATTATGAAATCAATAATACAGGCCTAACATCAGCATTTGATCACGATAATGATGGACTTAGAGACGATATCGATAAAGACGATGACCAAGATGGTATGGAAGACATAGACGAGATTCTAGTTTGGCCTATTAGGTTTGATCGCAACTCAACCAATCCTTGGGACCACGACGATTTCGGGGACGGTGAAGCATTGGCCAACCCATCCGATAATTCAGTTGGCCCAGATGCAATTGATACAGATGATGATAATGATACATTGGAAGATGTTGACTTTGATCACCTAGAAGAGAATGAGATCTCCTTCCCATGTTATAATGGAGCNCAGTCCAGTGATTGGGACCACGACAATGATTGTGTTTTAGATGAGGATGATAAAGCCCCTACATTCATTACACTAGATGCCCCAAGTACACTTTGGATCGATGCACAAACTCCTCAAAGATTCACCGGGCATGTTGACTGGGTCAATCCAGTAACCCTTGCCTATGAGCCAGCACCAAATGTTCCAATTCAGATAAACATTGAATGGGCTAACAATGGAACTACGGCAATAGAATCGATATATGTCCCAACCAATAACTTTGGAAACTTCAGCTATAACCAATATATCTATCCAGAGATGTTGACGGTTGGAGACAGCACTACCTACAAGGTATATGCAGAGGTAACAGAATTATTCGCCTTCAATGGTAATCGCTCTCAAGAATACTTGGTTGGTGCCGAGGCGAATTTGACTGCCAACATAGCACCTATGGGCGCTTTCAAGAGTAGTGAGCAACCATTCAAGATTGACTTTTGGGCTCACTACACAGCAGATACACAAAGAGGAGACTACACGAAACTCATCAATTACATTCCAATTACATTTACTGTAAGAGGTGGACCTTTCGGCAATATTTCAACCCCAACTAATTTTACAGGATTAGANGGAAATGGATACAGAACCGATAANAGAGGATTTGCTTCGGTTACCTTTGTTCAAGATATAGGAATAAATGGAACTTGGAAACAAATTCGTAGAAATGCAAGTCTGGACAATGGCGTCGGCCAGTTGCCTGGAGGATATGAGGAGATTATTTGGGANGACTTGAATAAAAAACACGTCATTGTTACCGATGCCAATACAGGTGAACCGATAACGGGTAATTTCACAAGTCTGTATTCTAATACAACTCTGCCCGCAGGAGATTACCAAGTGATAGGTAGCGTAAGGCCGGAGATTGCTTCAGAATGGCCGTTCCCTTACATGCATGGTGATGATACAGAACCAGAGAACGTGAGGGTAATGCATAGAATGAATATCTATGGTTCGATGATCGTACCAGGTACAAACCCAGTTTATTATTGGGATTCAACTATCAATAATAACAACGGTTTCTTTGGTAATTGGGCAACTTTATTCCATTCTCAAGCATTGACCAATGCCGGATTGGACTTCAATACAGTCTCAGCTGCAAAACCATATCCAACAAATTGGGATGGAAATCTAGCAAGTCTTTCTGGTGAAGCGGCTAAACTAAGACCATTTATCTCAACTAGCGGAGACGACTGGGTGATTACGATTGTAAATGGTGGAGAAACAAATCTCCCGCCATGTGGTAAAGTCGATCCTTTCGATTTGGATAGCGAAACAAGATGTGAGATAGTTCCAGAAATGAATACGGGAGAAACATTACGAATGACTGGTTCAGTAACAAATAGAACAAATGAACCTTGGGATGCAGACCCTATCGCTCTTCAAGTAGATATTGATGGCAACAAACAATTCATTGGTTCGGGCGAGACACAATTCACAGCCCCTCCAAGGAAGGCATGTTCTACTTGTGATGCTGTTTATGATTACAACTTCACATGGGTGCCTACGGACTTCCCTGCTAAGAACTATGGAATGAGAGTTGACTTCACAAATTCAGCCTTCTATTTCACTGGAAACACCAGTACCTTGTCACCAACTGGAGCATACATCAATGTTTCAGTTATTGGAACAACGAAATTCGAAATGACTTCAATTCCAAGATTATACCGAAATACGACAAATCTTGTTCAAGCGAAATTACTGGATAATGCTAACCAAGCAGTTGCCAATGCACCAGTTAACTATACTTGGTCCTTTGATGGCAGAACCGGAATCAATTATACCGATGACAGAGGATTCTTTGAAATCCCATTCGAGATCAATGGTTCTGATGCATTAGGAAACTTCACGCTNGAGTTTGAATATCCGGNTTCATCGANTTTGAAGAGNAGTTCAGCGANCCAATCTATTTGGGTTATCTCGCGAACCAATATTACCGTGACTACAACTAGTGATAATATACGGCAATCGGGTGATAATTGGGACTTCACTGCTCTTATTACCGACGATGCTGCAAGTGGAACAACTCCAACTAATCTAAATGGAGCCAGTAGCCCTAATGGTGGATTGGTCGATGTTATATTCGAAGGTACAGATTTCAACGGTGTCGCCTATAGACAGGTTGTAGCAACAATCGAACCATCTGCAGGATTCTTAACACTACCATCTCAACAACCAGATAACTCCCATTTGTGCTACTATGATGGCAATGATGATGGATTTGCGGATAGAGATACCGACAAGAATGGACTAAGCAGAGAAGAAAGTATTGGATGTCTAAAGGCAAATATTAGTCCTTTAAATCCAAGTTTACTCAGAAACGACCCTGCAGGTTTCCTACCTGATGGTTTTGGCCCAGTTAACGTAATCTTAAGATTTGAAGAAACCCTTCCTAACGAAGGATGCGCCTTGCTAAATCCAAATATCAACATCCGCACATTAGGCGGTTCATGGGACCCTTGTTCTTCGATTCCAAATAGTGAACAGTATCGTGTTTTGATGACCAATAATGCTAACGGTTTCTCTTTAATCGGTAGAACAAATTTGATTGTCGATGACCAAATTGTGTATACTAGTGAAGTAAACCCTGCAAATGGACAAGTCGAAGAAAAAGACATGGAAGTTACTGGACAATTACAAGATGAACTTGGAACTAATCTATCCAATAGAAAGGTTAGAGTTCAATATGAAATGATTAATGGTGATTCGGGAGTTCAAGGTTGCCAAGAAGGTTATACAGATATTAACGGTTATTTCGCAATTGATTGTGAACTATCAGGTGTTATAGCTGGTAAAGCTAGAGTCACAGTAACTTATTCTGCCTGGGATAATGAGAACAACGACAGATACAGGTACTCTAACAAGACCTTGCAAACAGAATTCGAAGTATTTTCTAACTCGACTATTGCAATTACTGAAGTTGGACCATTCAAATCAACAGAAGACAAGTACGTGGCACCTAATGGAACCGAATATTACCGTCTTTTCTTGAAGGAATCATTCCACATCGATGCTCGTTTAACACAGACTAACGGCCAATGGGTTGGAGGAAAGTGTCTAAACATCTACCTAGATCCGGAATCCAATGTTAGACCTATTGCTACTATCAGAACCAGCAATGTAGACGGTTCTATCGAGTGGTTCAGTGGAGACCCACTACAAAATCCTACTTTGAAAGGTGTTGAAACTACAGGTGGAAAGACCGAGGGTTACAGAACATTACGTGTCGCTTTCGAACCAGATGCAAACGTGCCTGGTGGTTGTGATAAAGATGCATCAAGTGCATTAAATGGGTCATTCACAGATGTCAATATTCTAGTTAGATCCAGAGTAGACCTTCAAGTAAAACAAACTTGGAGTTACATTGGTGACAATGGATTGTTTGAAGGAGACGTAGTAATTGGTGAAGTAGCTCTACTAAGAGACAGACTAGACCTTGCAGTTGAAAACGAAGAAATCATCTTCCTGCGCCAGTACTTTAGTAACGGAAGTTGGGTGACCGATGGGGAAAATAAATCCAAGACTAACGAACAAGGAGTTGCCGGTTTCGAATGGGCATTTGATGGAAGAAGTTGTGGTGGAAAGGACTGTGATGGAAGATGGCGTATTATCGCTTACTACCCAGGGTCCACTTTCTTTGCTCCTTCTGATGACAACATTACCCACGAAATTCAATGGAGCGAACCGGTTTCTCTATCATCTAGTAGCGGTTTCTTTACCCCTGGAAATACTATGGCATTGGTAATATTACTCATGGCGCTAGTTATTGGTGGAGCATTGTATTATCAAAGAGCTCAGGCTAGAAGACAAGTCCAAGCCCTAAGAGGAATTTTGACCGATACAATGCTACAATTAGAAGCAAGTAATGAATTCATTGCTGCAATCTTTGATTGTTACAAGAACTTGGTCAGACATTTCCGTAAGTACGGTTTCATGAAGAAGGTTTACGAAACAACTCGTGAATTTGAAGCAGCCGTTAGAACCGCATTCAACATGGTTCCAAGCGAACAATTAGACGGTTTCTTAACAATCTTTGAGGAAGCAAGATATTCCGATCACACCATTGATGCAAGTCACAGAGATCGCGCTCTACAAACCTTAGATGTGATTGTTAGAACATTGACAATGGCTCTTGGTGAAGGAGTATTAGTCAAGCGATTCGAAGACGTCAACCTGTATGACAACCAAGTCAAGGCTGGAGAATTCGTTGCTGCTGACGGAACAGTTCGCCAAGCAGGTATCGTTGAAGGCGAAGGAACAGATTTCAAGATTTGATTGCTATTAGTTAGCAAAATCCTGCCGAACCTTCAAGGAGCATGTCCTGTGTGGCTTGTCCATGGAAGACTGGAAAACCCTCATCGACCAAGCAATGCAGAAGGAAACCTCAGACGTTATAGGCGCACATAGCACCTATGGACAGGCAGTAAGAGTCGCTCTAAGTGAAGCACAAATGCTTCTCGGTGATCTTGAAGCAGCTAAAATCATCGAATCAATATATGGCGCCTTGGTTGCCTATTCACAACAAGTAATGCTCAGGATGAAAGCAGAAGACCCCGAGATAGGCGGCGTTGACCATGCTTTTAGAGCAGGGCAAGCCTATGGAGTAAGTTGTGTGCTAAATCACCTAATCGACCAGTTGACAGATGTTGCAGGAATTACAGCACTAGGAGCGCTTGACGACTTCTCAGACACTCTTCACGATGAGATCATTATTCAAGGT
>NZXL01000067.1 GCA_002697705.1 Methanobacteriota archaeon | reverse complement strand
TTGCCAAAGTCGCTGGGTCTACTTTTAGGTCATATTCTCTGGACATGATGCTCACCACTTGTACTCCTTCCAATCCTTCTGGTGCTCTGGTATGAATTTGTTAATCGCGTTCTTGACAATGATTGTGTCGGGTAAGATGAACTTCAAGTAAACCAATCCCATGAAAATCAAAGTGGTAATGCCCATTGCCATATGGAATGCCAATTGTCTTTGGTCCCAATCTTTTGCTAGCCCATAGATTAGAGAGAAGAACCAATAGCACGCCCAAAAGATTCCCCATACGAAAAAGAACATCGTGAGGTAAGATGCACCGGATGGTGCTAGAGTAGCACTTACAATACTGCCCATCTCAGCTTCCTTGAAAACACCCTTCTCTATTGCAGATTCTAGTTGTTCCTCGGTTAATGTAGCGTCTTCCAATGCCAATCTAGCATCTTCTACGCTGACCTTTCCTTTGGCAACATCTCGAAGTAAATTGGTAATCATATCATCCATCACTGATCACCTCTTCTTCTGATTTTATATCTTAATCTAAGTTGATTACTTCTTCCTTTGTATGATGTTGAGAAACTATATCTTAGCATCAATCCAGCGAATAAAATTACAGCAAGAACCGCTCCAAAACCGAGTAGGCCCAGAACGTGTGCTCTAAATTCTGCACCCATGTGTTTTAGATCTACTCCAGTTTCTTCAGGCTCAGGTGGGCTTACATTACCATCACCAGCAAATAGGGTTCTTTTTCCAAGCGCAGTTGTGGCATCATTGCCTTCTTGCATTGAGAATAGAAGTTGATTCCACTTATCGTCATCTCCTGGGCCTTGGTCGCCGTTAACCGAGTTGCCGGTAATCCAGAAATTAACAGCACCGCTGTCTGTTGCTGGTGCGACCCATGTCAATACCCATGCACGGTCAGAAACTCCTGCGCTGTCTCCGGTGTGAGTCAAAGTCATGACGTCATTTTCCCAATTTTGAGATGTATCTCCTGATAATTCGCCAGCACTAACTCTCATCGAAAATCCAGCAGTGTAAGGAGATGCTGCGGGTGGCCCGCCTATGATTTGAAGAGTCATTTCATAAGATTCTCCAGCGATCCATGAATACGGGACATCATCAAGAATTATCTGAACAGTATTGTCTGCAACAGCATTATGGCAAAGACATCCTTCTTTGGCGACATCATTAATTGTACTTCCATCTTGAGAGTTTATTTGCTCTCCTCCAATGCCTAAGTGGGACGAAGAAACTATGCTTGGGGCAAGCAAAAATATCGATAGAGTCAGTATCAATACGACACGTATTGAAAAAGGCTTGCGCAACATTGACACACCCAAGTAATCTTTCCACTCGTATGAACCCTTTAAACATTGTCGAAACAAATAACAAAATTCTTTCGCAGTGTAGCGTTTTTTATTTGTCAAAAATAATATTTATAAGGGTGCGTTTTTGGCTTCTAAATGAACTTTAAACTATATCTTGGATGGATTGAAATGTGAAGTCATTATGGGCTGTTTGAGTCTCATGGATACGCCGTTTGAGAATACCTATGATTTAACCCTAGAACAACTCGAAAATTTAGATAAAGCAGAAGATATGATGCTAAGAAATAATCTTGGTGCTGCAGAGAAATTATTGCTTGAAATGCTAAGCGAAGACGAAGAATGCATACCAGTACTTTCCAATCTAGGCCATCTTTATGGAAGACACCTTTCTGAATTTGAAACAGCAATAGAGTACTATAATCGAGTTTTAGAGTTGGAGCCTGATAATGCTTGGGCAAGAGACGCCAGAAGAAGATATCTGCGCTATGTTGAATGAAATCAACGCTAAAGTTCATTGATGTTCGTCAAAGCCCTACATCTGATGGAGTCATCTCAAATCCTGATTGCCGGCGTTGGTAGTTTGGGTTGTTCTTGGGCTAAAGGTGCTTGGAAACGCTCCGATGGTGGCGCTGATGTTCTCCTTATCGATGCTGATGATTCAAGTTTTGAGGATTGTCCCGACGCTCGCATCTTGCGCTTGGGTACTGCTGTTGACAAACTTGGATGTGCAGCACTTCCTCCGCTTGCAGAACAAAGGATGAGGAGTTCTTCTACTATCGTTCGCAAAATCTTGGAGCCTGTGGAATTGGTTCTATTGTTGACTGGAATGGGCGGTGGGACAGGTACAGGCGCAGCCCATGAATTTGCGCGCCAAGCACGCCAGTCTGGCGCTATAGTCATCGCAGTAGCAGCATTGCCTTTTGACATCCAAGAAACACGAAGAAAGATCGCAGATGAAGGAATCGAACGCCTTCAAAAAGTTGCCCACGTCACAGTAAGGCTTTCACTTGAAAGATTGGTAAGACAGGCTAGAGAAAAGGGGCGCTCTTGGCAGATGGGTGCTGAATGGGTTGAAGATTTGGTAGATGGTCTAGTTAGAACTTTACTTCGAATGGGTTTGATAAATTTGGACTTAATGGATTTACGTGCAATTGTCGAACAAGAGGGTAATGCTACCTTGCTTGTTGGAGTTGGAGACCCTAATGACCCTAAGGGGATTTTACATTCAGCAATGATGGCACCTTTAGCCGCTTTAGATGTTGGAGGGGCAAAGGGTTGTCTCATTCAAATAGAAGGGGGTTTGGGGATGACATTGAATCAAGTTGACTCTGTAGCACAGTTATTCACAGAAGCATTAGACCGTGATGCGCAAGTTATTCTTGGAGCCAGAGTTAGTGAGGATTTAGCTAACACCATGCGTGTAGTTACTCTTTTGTCTGGAATTAAATCTGAAGACTAATCCAATTCAATGGTCTCTTCCCATTCGACATCACTACTGATTGTTTTGTCATCACCTTCTTTTTCCCAGTCCACATCTGAGTCCTCTTGCCAATCCTCATCTTCAGAGTCATCAACATCTATTTCAATCTCGGTAACGGTTTCTTCTATGTCCGATTCATCATCCTCGGTTTCTTCAGTTTTTACTTCAATATTGGCCGCTAGCCTCCTCATAAGAACACCGTCATCATGTTTGGAGAACACATTGATGAGAACCTTTCTGTAAACATATATCACGGTGATAACCACTACGGTGTGTCCGATTGTCATAACAGTTGTAATCTCATCGAAGACATTGGTCAACATGGCGACGCTTCCTGCATATGCATAGCCGAAGGCAAGACCCCAAGGTAAGGAATTTTGTTCATCTAATAATCTGAATTTTGTAGCGTATCCTTTAGATGTTAGCGACCATATTGCCATAAAAACAGTAAATATCATTAGAATTAATTCTTCAATAAATATCTCAATTGAATTTGGAGACATGAAGTTCTGCCTCCAGATTGTTAAAATGTGCCATGATAAAAAGATATGACAGATCAAAGTCCATCTATTAGAAAACGAGTTAAGACTTTGATTTTTTTCTCCAAGCGTTCTTAATTTCCATGTCCACGCACTGGTTGAAATGTATAGTATGGCTATCAAAAATAAGTAAGCCCAGTTGCCAAATATTATTTCGAGTGGTGCGGAAGATGGGTCTTTGAAGAATTGAAAAATTCCAACTGCTAATATCGAAAAACCCATCAAAACAAGTCCATTAAAAGTAGTAGAAACCTTTAGGTTTGAAATTGCACCTTTTTTCTTGGTCTTATTGGCTGATAATGAAGATGCCCAGGTGCCGAAAGAAATTCCTTGAATAATTGCCCAAAGTACGAATAAAGAACCTAAAAACACAGGAATTAAATCATATACTTGCGGAATCAATCCATTTTCTCCAAATAAGGTGATTATCAAAATAGTAGAAATTAAAGATACGCTAAGAGGGAAGACACAGATCTTGAATTTTTTAATGAATTTCATAGCCTTGCTATCACCTTCATTAGCGTTTTCCGGTTGAGCAATAGTCCAATTCCTTATTCTTTCATTTTTAGAGCCTATTGCAGTTATGGAATACCCCATGCTCAAACTTATGAAAATGACCGCTGTAATGTTAGTAAGTGAATCACTACTTGCAAGAATATGGAGTATTATCGCCAGTATTGAAATCATAACTATATGCGGCATAGTTTTTGGTGAAAGCAAGGTTTTCAATAGTTTCCAAAGAGAGGTTTCAACATTCTTCAGAGATTCCAATTCTGGATTGGATTCACTTTCATGCAAACTCTCCTCCTCCATATTACCACGTTCAAACACCCCAGATGCGGTTATGTTTTGATGTTATTCAAAGAAATGTATTGAAGGAGTACTTTGTGCGGATATTATGGCCAAGCGTCTTTCCAAGGCTCTAAGGGGTAAGAGGCGATGGTTTGGTATTGCCATTGATGCAAACCATACCGCACGTAAGGAGATTGAAAAAATCCTTACTAAGATAAGTTTGGAATTTGAATTTCCTAAAAAGTTACGTTTGATGGACTTTGTCCACTCAGGTAGCGATAAAAAGTCTGATGAATCTCAACTAGAGTTAATTCCCAAATTAATAAGTTCGCCTTTTGGATTAGGTATTGTGGAAGTTCCATTGGAAAGTAGTCAAAAATTTAGAGAACTACTGAGCCAAGAAACTAATATCTCTAATTATGGAATGGAAAGTTTGACTATGAGTGGCAAGATTAGATTGGTTAGAGATAGATTGAACCTTGAAAAGCCTAAGCGTAAAAGATAGGAACACATTCATTTGTTAAATTACCCACGCCTATACATGGCAGGTGGAGGTACCGCTGAAGCAATGAAGGTCAGCGATGTCTTCATACTTGTGGGGATTTCAATTCTAGTAGCCGGTTTTGTCATGCATGCATGGGTCGATTCTGAGATACTAGCAAGCGAAGACGGAGAAACAGCTGTACTAGAGAAAAGTGCGATTCTGATGAAGAATGATAAATTATTGATAGATTTAGATATCGAAACTGCTAATTTTGTTTATGTTACAGTTTATGTTGGTCTTGAGGAATATCTGTTAACCCCTGTTGGCGATATTGACGATTATGAATTTGAATTCACAGCAAAAGAGGGGGGAAAACATCTTGTTATTGTCGAAGTTGGAGCATCGGATGGTGTTGTTGAAGGAGAAGTCCTAATTGACGTTCAAAGATCGCTAATGCTAGATTTCATGGTTTACCCATTAGGGGCACTAATTCTTTCATTTGGAATCTATAAGAGGAAAGAAGAAAAATCTGTTGAGCCAATCGATGCTGAACTCAACTGAAATTTCTCCATTCTAATGATTCCCCATCATCGATTGTAAAAAGTTCACTATCTGGGCCAAAAATTTCCATTTTTCCGTTGCTTAAAATGCACTTAAAACCAACTTCTATATTTCTATAGAAAGGATTCTTTAACTCCGTAAAAGTATTTTTCACTTCATCATTGATTCGAATTAATAAATCGTCTTTGTTTCGATCAGAAATCGCATGTTTATTTTCAAAATTTGACGCCAAAGAGGCATCGATTGCAGAGGTTAAATCATCAAAAGTAATTTGTTTAGAAAAAGAATCCAGAAATCCCATTTCAAAATCATGATTACTATTTTCCGAACCAGACAAATTAATTCCAATTCCTAATACTACTGAAGTATTGTCGCCAGAAGTTCTTGATTCTACTAAGATTCCACAAACTTTCTTCCATTTCTTTGAGTCATAGACCAGTAAGTCATTAGGCCATTTGAGTAGAATTTTTTCAAAATCATGTTCATCTAGTAAAGATGAAATTGCATCTTTGACACAGATTCCAGCCAGTATTTGGATAAATCCTGGGTCCATCTGTGTTGAGGAATCAAATAATTTCCAAGAACCAGCAAATGATTTTGTGGTATCTATCCAAGTTCTACCTCTTCGTCCATGGCCTGAAGTTTGTTTTGGAGTGCATATTGAACTCCCAATCGGATGCTTTGAATCTAGCATTGCGGTATTGGTCGATGATAATTGGTCAACAAATATTTTCTTAGCGTTATTGAACGGTTTCCATACTGCGATTATACGGAGTTCTTCCCCATCATCAAATGATAACTTTGAAATTACTCTAGTAGCAAATCCATGAGAATAACATCTATTCTTAGGTTTTAATTTTGAGTTTTGACTTGAGACTACAAATAATGCAATTCCTGANTCGGTCATAATNTTATNTNGAATNAAGTTNAATGCNCTTTCAAANAGTCCATCNACGTCNGTATCNAGTAATGNNGCTTCTTCNAGTGGNCCNAGTGTTTCAGTCATANTTTGNTNNGGTTTGAGGTATGGNAANTTCCAAAAAACNAGGTCNAATTTATTTCCATTTGTCCATTGAGANANATCTCCNTCAACCTTNGGGCTAGGTCCNCCTTCATTGACAATNANNTCNGANANATTTTCTTCNGCNANTCCTTTGGTACATGCNACAGCGAATGGATTAATNTCACANGCAGTCACNTTCCATCCTTGCCTTGATGCAAGTACNGATAACACNCCAGAGCCACATCCGATNTCNAGGCATTTNCGGCCTTTNCCAGGTCCAAGATTGANAATNGCNTTAGCCATCAAATCAGTATCTTCTCTNGGNGGATATACTGTTGGTGGGACATTTATTTGAAAAANTTCNCCNGTNGGAGATTTCCATTCATGNAAAATAGAATCTCTGTTTAACATTCGAATCTCATTTTCGATNTTTTCAATTCCAAATATCGGNGTCTCGGACATTGTGAACATGTTNCGGATTGTTCCGAAGGATTTATTCATTATCNTNGCGAGCACTATNNACGCAANTCCGAATTTGGGTNATTTTGAGCGTTTTCCCTTTCGGTTTTGACGCGTCTCGCCATAGCGGGACTGGGCGCTTCCAAGCGCAACTTATATGAACAGTTGGCAAGTCGGCAGNAAAGCCCAAGTTGCTACGTTGGGCCTGTAGCTCAGTCAGGTAGAGCATCCGGCTTTTAACCGGACGGTCGCGGGTTCGAACCCCGTCAGGCCCGCTTGACACGCTTCCGGTCTAACGAGTTGAGGGTATTTGAGGGGTCAAAAATGGTAGTNAAAAGTGCAACAAAAAAACGGTTAATGGAACTCGGAGTATCTGAAGAATTCGCNCATAAATTGGCGACGGACAGAAACATGACCGATATCAAATCTCTTTCTCATGATGAAATAGCATCAACACTNGGAATTTCNAAGGATTCAGAATCNTTCACAAATGTTATGGCAGTAATTGCCGAACAAGGTTCTCGAAGAAGAGCCCAAAAGAAGAGTAAGAAAATNACTATTCGTTCTAGAGCNATAGATGACTTCGATAGACCTGAAATNAATATTCGTTTNAATGCACTTAACCACGTTCTTGTCCCTCATCAAGAACTAGTTGGTGATGCAAATATNTCCGAGNAGGAACAATTCGANATNGAANAAGCAGAATTAGCTCCTTGGGAAATGGTTCAGATGGANGAAGACACTGGNGAGCCNAGNCTTGCAAAAGAATGGCTTCCAAAGATACTAATCACNGATCCTGTAGTTCAAGTTCTAAAAGAACAAGCAGAGACAATTGANAATGCTAAACTTGCAGCAGACCCNGAACACAAGCCTTTGGCCGCTGGATGGATTGCAGANAGAGTNGTCAANGTAATAAGAAATTCACCATCTGCAGGTAAGACAATTGCTTACAGANTGATAGTAGAGGGTAACTGAGGAGGTAATTAATATGCAAGAAATAATTCAATCATTTTTTAGAGANAGAAGTTTAGTTAATCACCAAATAGCATCATANGACGACTGTATTCCNGCNGGAGACAATGCAATTTCTCGTATGGAGAAAATNATNAGAAACATCCGTGTTGGTACAGATGAAGAAATTTCNGATGACAAGGGCGGTTTCATCAAACTNGACGTAGTNGACCAAGATATAGTAATTAGACTAAAAAATATTCAACTTGGAGAACCTACAATAAGAGAAGCAAATGGTTCNGAGCATCCTTCAAGTCCTATGGAATGTAGGTTGAGGAAACTNACTTACATGTCCCCAGTAACAATTGANTTNCAAATAGANAGAAACGGCGTACCTTCTCCTAAGGAAGAAGCAGTTCAAGTNGGAAGCCTTCCNATTATGGTTCGTTCCAAGAGATGTAANCTACATCCNGGNCACATNGCAGGAGATCGCCATCTTTANCCTACNACTTCTGCTGAAGANTCAGAGATGTGGAATNNCCTACTAAGAANGAAAGGAGAAGACCCTCTAGACCCTGGAGGCTACTTCATCATTAACGGTACAGAAAGAGTACTAATCTCTACNGAAGACCTAGCGCCNAACCGTGTAACNGTTGAAATNAACAANNGNTACGCAAAGCGNACNGAAGTTGCAAAGATTTTNTCNCAGAAAGACGGTATGAGAAAGCCTCTAACNGTNGAAAAGAGAAGAGATGGAATGNTGATGGTTAAAATCAGTACAGCAGGAACTACNCCTATCCCTGTTGTTCTATTGATGAGAGCTCTTGGAACAGATAANGACCAAGAAATTTTCACNTCNATTGCAGGACCTACTGAAACTTTCAAGTATATCGTTGCAAATATCAACGAAGTAAACGACAATGAAGAGTACNCNGTACAAAATGTCNNTGAANCACANGAGTGGTTNCAAAAGAAATTCGCTGCTGGTCAACAGAGAGAATACCGNGAAGCAAGAGTAAACCAACTNTTGGANAGAGAATTGCTTCCTCACTTGGGNGACCAATCNACTGATAGAAAGAAGAAGGCTATTTTCCTTGGCCGTATTGTTCGNCAAGTTCTTGAAATGGCTATGCACTCCAAAGANCCAAACGANAAAGACCACTATGCTAACAAGAGAGTTAGACTTGCTGGAGACCTTATNGAAGACCTTTTCCGTGTNTCCTCTGGNCAACTTGCTAGAGATTTGAAGTACCAACTNGAAAGACACCACAACAGAAAGCGTGAACTAAGAATNACTTCNTGTCTAAGACCTGATGTATTAACTTCAAAGATNATGCACGCNCTAGCTACAGGAAACTGGGTTGGTGGCCGTTCNGGTGTAAGNCAACTATTGGATAGAACAACATACTTAGCNGCTCTTTCTCANATGNGAAGAGTTACATCNCCNTTGGTTAGAAGCCAACCTCACTTCGAAGCAAGAGATTTGCACCCAACACACTGGGGTAGACTCTGCCCTAACGAAACNCCTGAAGGTCANAACTGTGGTCTNGTAAAGAATGCAGCACAAATGATCGACGTTTCAGAACANATCAGNGAACAAGATGTCAGAAANCAATTAGATGAGTTAGANGTCTANCANCCNGATGACTGGACNGATGGAGACAGANTTCACGTAAATGGTGACATCTATGGAATTCACAAGAGAGGTGCAAACCTAGTTCGACANTTCAAGTCNGCTCGTCGTCGTGGAACTATCCCNGCNGAAGTATCCATNAGATACGATNNAGAGAANCGTGATATTTTCATCAATACNGANAAAGGNCGNATCCTAAGNCCTCTACTAATTCTNTATGATGGGGCTCCACGTTTGACAAGTTCTCACCTNGAAGCATTNACTTCNGGTGAAATGACATTCAAGCACTTGGTTGATACNGGTGTTGTNGAATGGGTTGACGCTGAAGAAGAAGAAGANNTGTACATCGCTNCAAAGCCTTTCGTTCTACCTGAAGTAGTTCAAGGCAGTGGAAAGTTTGCNGGAAGGCCAATTTCCAATGAAAACATCGAATGGGAAAACCTTGGTGANCCTGGNGCAACTTCTGCTAAGATCAAAGCAAAGGTTAGAATGCCGAATAATGATTGGGAAATTGCAAAGTTNTCACTTCCTCTATTGTACTCNGATGAACANACACACTGTGAAATTGACCCACAACTTGTACTAGGTGTATGTGCTTCATTGATTCCNTANCCAGAACANAACTCTACTCCTCGTGTTACNGGTGGAACTGCAATGGTCAAGCAATCTCTTGGTCTACCAAGTTCAAACTACAGACTNCGTCCTGATACACGTGCACACATTTTGCACTATCCNCAACGCTCNATNACNAAAACACGTGCNATGGAGACAACAAACTTCGATGAAAGACCNGGNGGTCAAAACTTCATCGTTGCAATTATGTCTCTTCACGGATANAACATGCAAGACGCTGTAATTATGAACAGAGGTTCAATCGATCTAGGACTTGCTCGTTCNACTTTCAACAGAACTTACAACGCCGAAAGAAGAAGATTCCCNGGNGGTCAAGTTGAAGAAATCGAAAAGCCNGGTTCNTCCCTNCAAGAAGTNAAGGGATTGAAGCCNGATGAAGCATATTTCCATCTTGAAGCTGATGGATTGCCTTTGCCTGAAACATATNTAGAAGGTGGAGATGTTCTTGTCGGTAAGACAAGNCCTCCAAGATTCTTGGAAGAAACATCNGGAAGNGCTTTCCTAATGGCTCAAGAAAGAAGAGAATCATCAATGCTTGTAAGACATGGTGAGAAGGGNTGGGTTGACAATGTATATGTTACAGAGTCACTAGATTCCGGNCGTTTGGTTAGAGTTATGGTTAGAAGCCACAAGGTTCCNGAAGTTGGAGATAAATTCGCTTCAAGACACGGACAAAANGGTGTTATTGGAAGATTAGTCGAACCAGAAGATATGCCTTTCACACCAGATGGTGTAGTTCCTGATTTGATTATTAACCCTCACGCTATTCCTTCACGTATGACAGTTGCTCACGTTTTGGAAATGATTGGTGGTAAAGTTGGTTCTCTAGAAGGTAGAAGAATCGATGGAACAGCATTCAGAGGAGAAAAAGAGGTAAGTCTTCGTGACGGACTAATTCGTAANGGTCTTGCACACTCCGGNCGTGAAATGATGATTAANGGTGAAACTGGNGAAGCATATCCTGCTGATATTTTCGTTGGATGTATNTACTACCANAGACTACANCACCTTGTCAGTTCAAAGATTCACGCTCGTTCTCGTGGCCGTGTACAAATTCTAACACGTCAACCAACAGAAGGTCGTGCCCGACAAGGAGGTCTAAGATTTGGTGAGATGGAACGTGACTGTCTAATTGCTCACGGTGCATCNATGGTCATNAAAGATAGACTNNTGGATGAATCNGATGGAATAGACATGTATGTTTGTGCTCAATCNGGTCACCTTGCATGGTATGATCCNAAACGTAGAACTTATGTCAGCCCNATACATGGTGATGGGGCTGAAGTTTACAAGGTACAAACTTCTTANGCCTTCAAACTACTTCTNGATGAAATGAAGAGTTTAGGTGTTGCAATGAGATTAGAAATGGAGGACCGAAGATGAGCCGAAATACAACTATGATTCCTAAGCGAATATCCAGTATTCGTTTTGGGTTAATGGACCCAACTGAGATTAGAAAGATGTCAGCTGTAGAAGTAAAGACTGCAGACACTTACAAAGATGATGGACGTGCTTACAGTCAAGGTCTAATGGATATGCACATGGGTGTTATTGAACCNGGACTTGTTTGTCCTACTGACAANTGTAAGTATGANGAATCACCNGGTCACTTTGGACACATNCAAATGGAACTTCCNGTAATTCANATNGGNTTTGTAAATCTGATTAAAACTGCATTGAAAGCTACNTGTAANACATGTAGCAAAATTCTNCTGCACGANGANCCAGAAACACACCCTAACAACCCNGAACTNAGTGAACAAGATTACTACAANCGTAGAGTTAGAGATATCATGCTAAAGCANGGTGTNGGTTCTACTGAATTNTCTAAGATGATNAAGGAAATNGAAAAGGTAACCTCNGGAACAAAGAGAAAGGTCTGTATGCATTGTGGAGCNGCTCAAGGTAAGATNACTCTTGACAAGCCAACTACTTTCAAAGAGAAGTTGGAAACACAAGGTACNGGAAAGGAAACTGAAAGAAAACTAAATCCTAGAGATGTNAGAGAATGGCTAAGCAGTATNCCTGCTGAACANNTAATCTTCATCGGTATGGATAAGCAGAACAGACCTGAATGGACAGTTCTACAAGTTCTACCNGTNCCTCCAATCACTGTTAGNCCNTCGATTACTCTNGANAGCGGAGACCGTTCGGAAGACGATTTGACNCACAAACTGGTCGACGTTTTGAGAATNAANCAAAGACTAAGAGANAACAGAGACTCTGGNGCNCCNCAACTTATTGTNGAAGACCTTTGGGAACTTCTTCAATATCACGTTACTACTTACTTTGACAACCAAACNTCTGGAATTCCTCCTGCTCGACATCGTTCAGGAAGAACCTTGAAGACTCTNACTCAGAGATTGAAAGGTAAGGAAGGTCGATTTAGAAGTAACCTATCTGGTAAGCGTGTTAACTTCTGTGCTCGTTCTGTAATTTCNCCNGACCCATATCTTGGAGTCAATGAAGTNGGNGTACCAAAGAAGATNGCTCGTGAGTTGACAGTTCCTATTCGTGTAACACTAAGAAACCGTGAACAAATGCGTCAAATGATTCTTCGTGGNCCTGATGTTCACCCTGGTGTNAACTANATNATTCGTGGCGANAAGAGAAGAGTTAGAATTAATTCAAGAAGNCGNCTTATCAATGCTGGATTTAGATGCCANAACCCTGAATGTTCGGAAGAGACNACTATGCGTCCTGACCTTCATGAAGTNCTACCGGCGCCTAATTTCCTNCCTGGTTTAGTTATNAGNAAAGAGATNAGTCNTTCTATGATTACNAACATGGAAGTTGAAAATTATGTTGTTGATGATGCTTCAACTATTGCTAACCTAAAAGGNGAAGATNTAGATGGCCATTCCTTAGAAAANGATGACCCAAGAGCNATTCTTCACAANAGATGGATGTGGGATNTAGAACAACAAGATAAGCNANANCCTGANCCTTTCCCGGAATCTTTGGAAGTAGTTTGNCCTCACTGTGGTAGCCCTGCAGATGAATGGGGAGACAGAACAAATACNGAGGATAGACTTTCAACTCTNGATNGAGATGGAAATCCAAAGCCAGGTATGGTTGTTGAAAGACACTTGATAGATGGNGATGTTGCAATTTTCAACAGACAACCTTCTCTTCACAGAATGTCTATGATGGTTCACGAAGTTAGAGTTATGGAAGGTAAAACTTTCAGATTCAACCTTGCTGTATGTACTCCATATAACGCTGATTTTGATGGTGATGAAATGAATCTTCACGTNATTCAATCNGAAGAAGCTAGAGCNGAAGCGAAGATTTTGATGAGAGTTCAAGAACATATTTTGACCCCAAGATATGGTGGNGCTGTTATNGGTGGTATTCACGACCACATTTCAGGAGCATACCTACTCTCAAGGCCAGGAACTTTGATCGCTCGTCATCATGGACTGGAAATGTTGGGTAACATNGGTTGGACTGGTGAANTACCNGAGNTNGTNAAAGATTCAAATGGTAANGANTGCTTNAGAGGNCANGANATNATTTCTCTAATCATACCNGATAANATCCACTTGAGATTTAGAAGCCGTTCCAANGATGATGTTATTGTCAANAATGGTAANGTNGANGGAACATTGGACAAGAGAGCAATCGGTGCTGAAGANGGNCGTCTNTTGGATGCTATTGTTCAAACNAATGGTCCTGAAAAAGGAGCAAAATTCCTTGATGACTTCACACAATTATCTATTGCNGCATGTACNGCNTTAGGTTTTACAACAGGAATTGATGATGAGGANCTTTCCCCACAATCTCTNNCTGNTATTGAAAAAGCAAATGCAGANGCACGTTCTCTTGTAGAAGATGAACTNGCAGCATTNGGTAAGGATGGNAAAGGATANGAAGCAAGACCNGGAAGNACTCCAAGAGAAACTTTGGAAGAAAACATCATGGTTATGCTTGATGAAGGTAAGCAAAAGGCTGGTGACATTGCTAAGGATGAGTTGAATCAATCTGGTTCGACAAATGCNGCTGTTAACATGGCGATTTCTGGAGCCCGTGGTTCGATGGACAACCTNACNATGATGGCTGGTTCTATCGGTCAAGCAAAGGTTCGTGGTAAGAGACTAGAGCGTGGATATAATGACAGAGTACTTGCTCACTTCAAGAGAGGTGGAAGAGGTGCTCTAGATAGAGGATTTATTTCTAACTCTTTCAAGCGTGGTCTTGAACCAACAGAGTTCTTTATGCTTTCAGTTTCCGGAAGAGAATCTCTGGTNGATACAGCGGTTCGTACTGCAAAGTCAGGATATATGCAAAGAAGACTGATCAATGCTATGGATGACTTGAAGGTTTACGATGATCAAATGTTGTCTGTAAGAAACACTGCTAACAGAATTATTCAATTTAGTTATGGTGAAGACGGTATTGACCCATCTCGTGGTGTACACGGTTCACCTTTCAACATCGATGTTATCGTTGATGAAGCACTTGGAACAGAAGGTGCGACAGTTGTCAAGCGAGAATCATTTGAGCGTGAAGAGAAAGAAGAAGATCTNGGNGCATGGGATGANGATGTAAGNGAAGATACAGGAAGTGATGTNTGATGGTAGTAAAGAGTGCAACAAAGAAGAAGCTCATGGATTTGGGAATCGCTGAGAATTTCGCTCACATCCTAGCCGATGATAGAAAGTGGGATGATGTAAAAATNCTACCAGTTGGCGAAATTGGCCAAATTTGTGAAACCGATTCTGAAACTNCTGCATCGATTAAGACAATTATCGATGGTGCTAATCAAAAGAACAAGTTAGAGAACAGTGAAGCAATTGGACCNGTTACTGCNGTTACTCTAGGTCGTAAAGTNAGATCTAGNGCNCGTGTAAAGTCAACNGCTGATATNGATTCTTACAATAAGGANGCTAAACTTCTTTCATTGGANGACGAACTATCTGGNGANGCAGTNTTCAAGAGTCTTGTTGCTGCTGTAGAGGATTCNGGTTCTCTAAGATTCACTGATAGAATCTTCCANGACCTNACNGAAGCAATTCATGCNAGAGNNATCAAGAAATTGACTAANCCTCAAGCAAAGAAAGTGATTGCTGGCGCAATTNTTGCTCTTGACAGAGCGAGTATCGACCCATATGAAGCAGCTGGAATTATAACAGCACAATCCATTGGTGAACCAGGAACTCAGATGACAATGCGTACTTTCCANTATGCGGGTGTTGCTACAGTTAACGTTACGCAAGGTCTTCCTAGAATTATCGAAATTGTCGATGCTAGAAAAGTGCCTAATACCCCAACAATGACTATTCGTCTGCAAGAGGAAAAGAAAACCTCTGCAGAAGAAGCACAAAAGTTGGCTGCTGCAATCGAAGTTACCACAACAGTAAATATTGCATCTCTTGAAACAGACGTTGCTCAAAGAAGACTTGTTCTAAAGTTGAATAAGGGTAATTTGAAACAAAAGAATATGAGTGCTGCTGAAGTAAAGGATAAACTTGAGCGTGCTACAAGGCTTCTAGTTCAAGGGGATAAGCCAAAGAATCCTTCGAAATTGACTTTGATACCAGGTGTTCACTCCGAGGATGATTTAGCTGAACTTGCTGAGAATCCGCCATCTTATACTATGCTTCTTCAACTAGAAGAAAAGATTCGTGACATGAGACTGAAGGGTATTCCAAATATCGAAAGAGCAAATGTTCAACTTGATGATAAAACCGGCGAATATTATCTTTCAACTATTGGTTCGAATCTTTCGAGAGTCAGTGAAATTGAAACAATCGACCGTTCAAGAACCTATACTAACAACATTATCGAGATTTACGACCACTTGGGAATTGAGGCTGCTAGACAAGCAATTGTCAATGAATTACAAGCTACTCTAGATGGTGCTCGTCTGGAAGTTGATACTAGACACTTACTACTGGTTGCAGATGTTATGACTTCAGAAGGTGAAGTTAGAGCAATTGGTCGTCACGGTGTATCAGGTACTAAGCACAGTATTCTTGCTCGTGCTGCTTTCGAAGTTACAGTTAATCACCTGCTAAAGGCAGGAATTATTGGAGAGAGAGATCATTTGACTGGTGTTGCTGAAAACATCATCGTCGGTCAACCTATCTCTCTAGGTACAGGAAGTGTAGAACTATTCTACATACCAGAGGAATGATTATCCAACCATGAGAAACAATGTGGAGAATGGAGGAAAAAATATGGACTTAAGCCGACAATTAAAGAATGCAATAACAACTGGAAAATTACTATTTGGACAAAGACAAGCAAGTGATGCTTGTGCTAACGGTGACGCTAAATTAATTATATTAGCAGCTAATTGCCCTGTTGATTATACAGATGAACTACATGCAAAGCATCCAGAAGTTGCCATGTTCCGCTCAGGAATGGTTAACCGTGAACTTGGAATTGCTAGTGGTAAACCATTTTCAGTATCGACAATTACTGTTATCGATGCTGGAGAAAGTGAGTTATTATCATTAGACTCCAACCTTTGATTACATGTAATTTTACTATTACGCAAGAGGGAAGAGTTCATCATCTGAACTTACATGCATTGCTTGAGGCAATGTCATGTCTGCTAATGTTTCTTCAAGTCGAATTTTGATTTCTTCGGTAATTATAATCTTAATTTTAAG
>NZXL01000014.1 GCA_002697705.1 Methanobacteriota archaeon | reverse complement strand
TGCTAGAAAGGTGAAATCAATTGCTGAGCGCCACTTAGATGGGGCTGCAAAAACACTTACACTAACAATATCTCCTGCATGGAAAAGAACACTTGCCAATATGGCAATAGAATTTGTTAATGATGGTGGAAATGTAAAATCCTTCATGGGTGTATTGAAACAATCCGAATTAGCAGAACTAGAAAACTCTGGTGAAATTTTTGGATTTTGGGGCAAGAAAATGCTACCTCAGATTTTCAAGTGGGACGATAAATCAAAAATGCTGATATCGGGGTCTATGGATGAATTAGAACTACTTTCAAAGAGAAAGGATTTCCTAAAATCAGAACTTAAATTGGATGATGTAATTGTCGTCTCGAGTGAAGAAAGTACGGACCAATCAGGGCGAATAAATTCAGCAATGCCTCTCAGCCCTACGATTATTTATGCATGAATGGGCGTGTAATCTATGCAAACTCCTAATGGCGTTTGGCGGAAAATTCTAACCATAAATGAATCTCGTAATGTAGCTATTAATCTAATCAATTTGGATAATTGGCCGCAATGGAATACCACCGCTCAGCGTATTTTATCTGAAGCTCGAGGCGAGTTAAATGAAGGTCATCGATTCGATTTACACCGGGTGGAAAGACAACAATTGATCGAGGAAATGTGGGAAGTTGAAAAAATCCGTAAAGGACAAAACCCCGAATTTACAGAGATTCGTTTCAATTGGCTTGGTCAAACTTCTAATGGTAAAAAAAGTGGCACTGCTTTAACTTCCTTAACCTTAGAAATCACCATCCTATGTCAAGATGAAGGAGGTATAGAAATCGCTGCTTGGTGGCAAACCAGTAAGTGGTCAAAACTATTCAAAGGTAAAGTTGGAAATAGTGCAAAACAGATTGCTAAACAATGGTTAACCGACTTATCAAAAAATGGAATTATAGAAATGGAGCCAATTGCTCAAAAGTTATACGAAGAAGAGTAATCAATGGTAGTATTCATGGAGGGTCGTCGATAACCTCGTATTGTGGCAGAAAAAAAGGATGAGGGAAAATCTCCGCCACAGGGCAAGGCAAAACGGAATAAACATTCCAAAAGTCGCCCTAGGAATAACTCCAAGAATAGGCCATACGGAACCACTCCTAAACAAAACCGCATTGAAAGACATAAAAAAGAAGTCCAGGATATGGAAGAAAAGGCATTGCAGCGATTTACAATTACTCCTCCTTTAATGGGTTTTCCAGAAGAAGAAATTATACCTCGTGAGTTTTCATTCTCATGGCCAACTTCTCCCGTCCCTCTAAAAGAAGAAGCTGATATGGCTAAAGTAGTAATTCGTAAAGGTGAATTCGGTTGGCTTGATGATGCCAGAGTAGATGAAATTGCTGAAATTGTCAAAGAAAGAGACATGACTCTAGATCAAGTTTTATCATTGCGATCTGCGCTTCTTCAACAAAAAACAGTCTATGGGCATGGTAGATTAAAATCTCGTTCGAAGGTATTACTCCGACTGTATAATGAAGGAGTAAATGTTGTAGATTTATCAAAAAGGTTTGATTTCCCACCAATGAATATCTTTAGAGTAATTCTTGCCGAAAAGAAATGGTCTAAATCTAGAATCAAGGAATCATTACGTACTCCAAGTAAACTTTCCAAAAGAGAGCGTGAAGAATTCGAAATGGCTGAGGCAGCTGACCGTGTTTCAAATGTCGACCAAACTGAAACTCATATTCGTGCTGATTTATTCGAAGATATTCTTTCTGATTGGTTCGAATCTAAAGGTGTTAGAATCCGAAGGCAGCCAGAAATGGTTACAGAACAGAAGAAAGAGCTAGGAAGGCCTGTAAGGACGCCCGATATACTATTTCTGGATTTGGTTGAGATTAATGGTAAACCGATCGCTTGGATCGACGCAAAGCACTTTTATGGCGCAGATGTTGACTTTCAAAGAAAAAAGATGGTCAAACAAATGAATCGTTATATCGAAGAATGGGGTAGTGGTGCAATTGTTTACCGTCACGGATTTAGTGAGAACCTATTCATCCCTGGTTGTACATTATTGGACGCTGACACACTTGACCTCTCAAGGCTTAATAGCGACTCATCCTGATATTTTAGTCGATTTATAGCCAATGTCAAGTTTATCTAATTCTTTTGAGATTTGGTCTAATTCTTCTTTAGTTAAGGGCCTTGATAACTCTCGAGGTAATATGGCTAATGAGACCCCTAGCATACAAAGTCTGATACTGACTTTCGCTTGTAAATCCAATTCTCTAACAATTTCTCTAACTATACCAAGTAAATGTTTTCTTTCTGGCTCATCTATTAAATCGGATTGTTCAGCAAAAATTCTCGATTGTTTTAGAATTTCACTCCATTGTGAATGGCCCCATGAATCGCTCTTCAAATTATTCACGGCTTTTTGGCCTGCTAAAGTAATCTTGTTTTGCCATTTTTCATCATCGATATATTTTGAAGTATGGCGTTTTTCTGATGGCTGCCAAGCCAATAAAATGTTTTGTGGACATCCAAATCCTAACGCCCTACCTGATGCTCCTGGTGCGCCAGCTTGAAGTCTAATCTCTACACCTCCTGCAGAAATTCCTAGAACGTCGCCCAATCCAGAGCCATGTAACCTCTCGATTCGATGACATAAACGCAAATATTGTCCCGCGAGACCCCTTCCTGTTAATTCTCTAAAGGCATAAGCGACTGCAACAAGGCCTGCTGCCGACATTCCAAAGCCTTGGCTAGTAGGCAGATCTAGATTCACTTCAATCGAATATGATTCGGCTTTTTCAAGTAATTTAGCATGACGTAATTCATCTACTAAATCGAAATAGATAGAAGACGATTCCGTCATTTCTTTGCCGTCCATATCAAATACAGTAACCTCTATTTCTCCATATTTCACATCGACTTTTTCATCTAATGAAGAGCCTGCTGAAAGACCTATCTGCTCATCTGCACCGGTTTTTTTAATTTCTAAAACCGATGCTCTCACACCATGCTCCACATTGAAACCAGCACCTCTACTTCCTTGATTTCTGAGTAATCTACCATCCTTTTCTACAGTGAAAAGTAAAGTGATATGGCCGCCAATCAGTGTATCTGACATATCCTTCCCATACATAGGCAAAACAATTACATGCATGAATACTATGATGGAAAATAAAGATATAAGCGCAAAATAACAGTTTTACTAGGATAGAGGATTTGAAAGTGAAGAACCTCTAGCATATGTCATGGCGGCTAGTAACCAATTGCCTCATGACCGCGGTCATTTATTGTGGACCGCTGAAGATGGCCCGAGTCGAATGTTGCTATCTAGCATGGACAGATGGGTTAGTACCATACTGGTCGATGATGGTGTTGAAATGCCATTTATGGGCGGCAATGACAAGGCAACTGCTAAGATTATCGCCAAAGGCGATGGCTTGATAGTTGGCACATCGATGATTGACCATTTGATTCAAATTTGGGCACCATCAATTCAAATTTCATGGTTTGCAACCGATGGTAAAAAAGTATCTTCCGGTGAAGAAATTGCTGAATTAAATGGCGAGAGAGAATCCTTACTTGGAATTGAAAGAAGCATACTCAATATTTTAGGCCAACTTTCAGGAATCGCAACAGAAACAAAACGTTGGACTTCTTTAGCTAAAGGTCAAATCGCCTGTACAAGAAAAACCATTTGGGGTTTGCTGGATAAATGGGCAGTCCATATGGGAGGGGGATTTACTCATCGATTGAATAAGTATGATGCGGTTATGATCAAGGAAAATGACCTTGCGACAATGATGCCAGAACTGGACGATCATAGTTCAAGAATTGCAAGTTACCTTCAAAATGTCGAACTTTCGGGAATTGGAGCATTCCTTGAAATAGAAGTTCGAGAAGAGAAAGAAGCGATTACTGCTGCTGCAATTTGGAATCAAAGAGAAATTGAAGAGAAACCTAAATTGGTAATAATGTTGGATAATTTTGGTCCAGAAAGAAGTAATGATGTTGCATCCCAACTTGTCGATATGGGGTTGAGGGAAAATATAATTCTTGAAGCAAGTGGAGGAATTATCTTTGAAAATCTAACTGATTGGTATGAATGTGGATTGGATGTTCTTTCTACCAGCGCTTTGAATCGTGGAGTTACCCCCCTAGACCTTTCTATGCTACTAAATTAGCCAGGTGAATAAAATGAAAGAATTCGCCGCTGACCCAAGCCACCCTAGATATGATTCACTCTTCAAGAGACATATTTTGGAGGAGGCTGCAGAAAAAGGAATGCTAGCTGGAAGTGCCCTAATCGCACATGGGAGAGGCGAGGCTTACGATTACCTAATTGGAGAACAAACGATAGACTGCGCAATGAGAGCGACTAAACATGCTCTATATCATTTGAAACATGCTAAAAACCCAGTGATTAGTGTCAATGGAAATACAACTGCTCTTGCCGGAGAAGATCTATTGAAACTCGCATCTATGCTAAATTGCCCTATTGAAGTGAATATCTTTTATCGAACTCCAAAAAGAATGCAAGTATTGCTGAATCATCTCGAAGAAATTAAACATAAAAATGGATTAAGTGTTGAGATTCTTGGTGCTTCGCCCGATGCTCGTATTCCCGGTCTTGAAGGACCTAGGGCAAAATGTTGCCATAGTGGGATTTTTTCCAGTGATGTGATACTCGTTCCTTTGGAAGATGGTGATAGGTGTGAAGCGCTTGTCGCTATGGGGAAAACTGTTATTGTCGTCGACTTAAATCCTCTTTCAAGATCTGCCAAGACAGGTAGTATAACGATTGTTGATGAGGTGTCGCGTGTAGCGAAAAATCTCGTCGATAATTTTGAGGCCCAAGAAGAAAAACTAGATTTCCCTTTTGACAATGATATTAATTTACGGCTTGCGCTAAAACACATCAATGAATCTCTAATTGATTTATCCTCAATTATTGATTAAAGTCAAAATGTAAAATTTTGAAGGCGTAAAACTTTTATTTATGCAATATAACTAATTGATGAAGAAGATGGCCCGTGAACCCGAAATAAACCCGAAAAAGGGAACTTTTGGAACTAGTATTTCATTTGATTTAGAAGAGTCGCCAACTCCACAACGTAGAATCGGTAAGAAAGAAATTAGGGAAGAAGAAAATCCACTTGTAGTCGATTCTTCCGAGATTTCTTGTCCTGGGTGTGGCCATGAACTAGAGGAAGAAGAATGGCTAGATGCTCTAGTTGGATTTGTTTCGGGTGCACATGACTTCGAAATTGGTAATCCAGTGAGGGCAAGAATTGTTCAAACCTTGAGAAATGAGGCATCTAGAATGAAAACTCCCTCGGCTAGAGAAGAATGGGAATTAGCCGTAGTAAAGAGATTGATGAGTGAAATTGAACGAGTAGTTCAGGCGGAAATAAACCGAAATAAGAGCGAGAATAGTGGAGCGCCCCCTGAATTACTCGAGCGCGAACGTGAGGAACTAATTAGAGCCACTGAGGCTCATGTTAGGCAAACTATGGCGTATGAAATTCAAGAGCAATTGATCATAGAATTACAACCTCAAATGGAGGCCCAAATACGTGCACAACTTGAACAAGAAATGTGGGCTCAATTTGAACAAGAGTGGAAAAATCGGTCTCAAAGCTAATTTCTAAAAATCATTTTTTAACTTAGCATAACCGTTTAACCGATTCAATTCTAAGCGAGTCTTCATAGGCTGTCACCAATCAAACATGTGTATGAGAGATGAGCCGCTTCACATCGATTCAATGCCCGAAGAGATTCAACGGCTTTGTGGAGTCATGAGTGGTCTTGATCCTCTATGGACTTTAGAAAGTTGGTTGAAGGAACAAGCAAAGATGGCAATGGAATTGATTTCTTTAGATATTGCACGTGAAAAGAAGAGTTCTGAACAGCGATTGAAGAGATTAGAGGATATAGCAAAAAGACTCAATCCAAATGCTGCAGAATTAATTGACTCTCAGCAGCGAAACTTGTTCGATTGTTTCGACCTCGACTATGATAAGTCAATGCTTGGACTTGGAGCAAGGGCTGTTGATAATGAGGAGGCTGGACTCAATGATTCTCATCCGGTTAATACATTCCTGGAATTGCTACCAGATAGTCAAGGTGATGACCCGTTATTAGCGGTTGCTTGTCAATTATTGTTAATGACAATTGAAGCTGAAGTCGCAAAAGGTGAGCCTGTTGCAACATTGGCAAAAATTGTCACAGAGATGGACTCCAGAGGTGTTTCATATGAAGAGATCGAAGAGGCCTTGGAACATTTATTGATGAATGGTTCAATAGTGGAAATTGATGATGATTGCTTCATCTTAATTTGAAAGATTTAGCAGAGTCTGAGGATTTGTTATGACGATGACTCGCAAACAGGCTGCTCAAAGATTATTAGATTCTATGGAATCTAAAAAGCGAATGTATTTTCGTGGAATTTTTGCCATTGTACAAGGGATAATTATATCGGTCTTAGTTGGCTATTTCACTTCATGGCATTTCGGACTAGCTGCCTTTCTTTTGATGGGATTACTTATTCAATTTGCTTTTGACCGAATGAATAATTCGATTAAAGCAAGCGAAATTACTGCGATTAAATCTCTAAGATGGAAAGAAGATAGTTTAGAAAAAGATGACCTAGTAGAAACTCTAAATTCAATAATCAATAAAGGCTGAGAATATGGATTATAGTTCGGAATATGATCGATTTATCAATCGAATTTACCGGTTAAACCTCACCTTAATTGGAAATAGTATCTTCATTATTTCAAGCAGTTCAATTCTAATTTATGTTTTAGAAGAATTAAATTTCAGAATTTTTACTATTATGCTTTCAATCGTTCTTTTTGGCTTAAACTTTGTAATAATAAAAAATAAAAAAAATAACTCGATTCAAGATTTTGCGGAACGATTTGAAATTGACTTAGAGCGCGATTATTCTGAATTTAAAAATACAATTGCACTATACAAGAAAGGGGAATTTGAAAAAATAGAAACCGCCTTTACCAATAAAAAACACCGCCGCTCAAGGGGTTTTGATGAAAAAGGCCCCACTGGAGGAGTTTTATCTCAATCATTAGACAAGGATAACCAGAGAATTGATGCTATGAAAAATAATGATTATGATGACTTATCTCAAGAGATAACTGCCGGAGAATCATTGATTCGCGAAGCCGACCAAAAATACGCAGAAATATCTGAGAAACGATGGAATGAATCGGAATCAAAAGATAAAGATTTAATCGAAGCGGGAGTTGAAAAACTAGGAGACTTGGTAAAAACTGACTGGTTCGAACGTAATGCTAAGGACGGAGCGGTAAAGGAATTATATCCGGATGATGATTAAATGAAGGAAGGGAGAAATAGAGGTTAAGGTTGGGTTGTATCATGGAAGTCAAAGCGATTCTTGTTGCAGGCGGCCATGGTAGTCGCCTCTATCCTTTCACACATTATACTCAAAAAACACTACTTCCATTGTTTAACCGACCTGTTATAGATTATGCTTTAGGAACGATACGAAGGGCCGGAATTAAAGATATTACAATCATTTCAAATCAATTTATTGGACAAATTGCTAAGCATATCGGCTCTGGATTGCCTGGTGAGAGAATTCATTATGTCTTAGAAGAAAAGCCTGAAGGTGTTGCTAAAGCGCTGTCGATTGCAAGGCCTCATAATGAAGACTGTCGACTAATGATTTATTTTTCAGATAATATAACAACTCTAGAATTAAGGGAATATGTCGATGATTTTAGAAACGCTGATTCAAACCCTGGCTGCATTCTATTGGCTCGAAAAGAGAACCAACCTCAAGCATTTGGCGTCGCTAAATTAGATGATAAAGGAACTATAATTGATATTGTCGAAAAACCTGATAATCCGCCTTCAAATTTAGCAATCGGCGGGATTTATATCTTTGATGAGAGGTTTTGGGAATTCCTTGATATCTGTGTGAGTAATAATGAAGAAGTCATGTCTATTACAGACATTAATAGAATGTACGTTAAAGAGGGTTCGGTTAAATTACTAAACATTGGAGAAGAAACTTGGGTAGATTGTGGGACGCCTGAATCACTGCTTCAAGCCGGAAATATGGCTAAAGAGGGTAAATTAAACCCTAACCCATTCATTGAATAATAGAAATCACCATACCTAATGTCTTCTTGCCTCAAAATATGAAGGTGGGAATTATCGGTGCTGGGATGGTTGGTGGAGCTATCGAACATTGCTTTGCAGACCACCATGAGTTATTTGTTCACGACCCATCAAGAGGTACAGATCTCTCAATAGTTACCGACAATGTAGATTTTGCATACATAGCAGTTCCAACACCTCCACATCCAGATACTGGAGCATGTGATACAAGGATTGTAGAAGAGATATTAGATTCCCTACCTGATGGTTTTACTGCCGTGATCAAAAGTACCGTTGTACCAGGGACTACCCAAAAATATCATGAAAAATATTCGAACTTAAAAATCGCGTATTCTCCTGAATTCCTAGTAGAAAGAAGGCGCTTAGAAGATTTTGCAAACCAGGACTTATTGGTTTGTGGAACGCATCACAAAGATGTCGCTGATAGAGTATTTCAACAACACAAAGAAGCGGGCGTAATTAGAACTGAGAATCTCTTTCAGGTAACTCCTACCGAGGCTGAATTAGTCAAATATACCAAAAATACATTTTATGCAACAAAAGTTATTTTTGCCAATCAAATGTACGATATTTGTCAACAACTTGGTGAAGATTGGTATAAGATTAGAGAAATGATTACTGCGCCGCAAGCCCAACCAATAGGCGATTCTCACCTTGACCCAATCTTTGGGCTCAATCGCGGTTTTGGTGGTAAATGCTTGCCTAAAGACTCCATGGCTTTAGCAGTTTTAGCAGAACAATTAGGTTGTAAATATGAACTTCTTGATGCAATTCAAAAGGATAATTCAACACTAAGAAATATTCTCACTGGTAAACCAAGCGATGTAATCACATTAGATGATTGACACATAAGGAGGTTTATACTTGAAAAAAGTGAAAATCGAAGATGCGTTTCCTAGGGGCACAATTCAAAGATTTGCTACTGCTGGTGGCTTCAATACTCTTGTTTTCTGGGTATCTTGGGAGATTTTTCGCGTAACACCAGTCATCGATTATGTTGGTGAAACATTTGTTTGGACTCTTTCTTGGATTCTTTCTAGCACTATTGCTCACTTTGTTCATAGGTGGTTCACTTTTGATGGAAGAAGAGATATTAAGCAAACCTTACTTAGAGCGATTTCTGTTTATTCCTTTGGATTAGTTGCCTCAACTCTGAGTTATGACTCTTTGTTGATTATTTCTGAATTACCAATAAGATTGATTTTCCTAATCAACATGTGTATTTGGGGTATTTTTACATGGGCTGCAATGAGATGGTTCGTCTTTGGCTATACCGATGAAGAAGAATAAACTCGGGTATTCTAAATTATACTCAAATATGGGGTTTAATCTATCAAAATTAGCGTGAAGTTCATGGGTGATGAACTACACGCTCGATTCATGTTGCCCGATACCATCCACAAGTTATCTCGTGAGGAACGCTTTTCTTATGCTCGACTACTCGCTTTTATGGCTAGAGTTGACAATGAATTAACGGTTGATGAAATGGCAATGTTTGAGCAACGTTTGGGAACTGCCCTTCTATCTCCAAATCAACGCGCAATGATTAGAGAAGCACTAAAATCACCACCTCCACTAGATGAGTGTTTGGCTGGCCTTAGTGATGAAGCCGGTAGATTAGCCCTACGTGATGCTGTTTTGATGGCTGCTGCTGATGGTGAAGTAGATGATGATGAAAGAGAAGTTTTGGAAGAAATAATTACTCACCTTGGACTTTCAAAGGGATCTCTTGATAGATTGTTAAGTTGGACCGTAGAAGGTTATTCATGGATGCAGAGCGGGTATGATTTACTAAATGACCTCTCGGAGTGAAGCCTTTGTTCCCCAATTCGCTCAATGATTTGAGTTTAGAAGAGCGAAAAGCCCATGCTGAATTAATGGTTATTATCGCATCGATAGATGGAGAATTGGTACAAGAGGAATTGATGTTGCTAGAATCCATAATGGGTTCTTCTATGCTACATCCAGAAATGCGCGTTGATATTAGAAATATGTTGAATAATCCTCCTAACTTTGAAAAAACGATCGGTTTTCTATCTGAGACAGGTTTGAAACTC
The DNA here is from genome assembly GCA_002697705.1 of Methanobacteriota archaeon. GTDB lineage: Archaea > Thermoplasmatota > Poseidoniia > Poseidoniales > Poseidoniaceae > MGIIa-L1. The sequence continues at coordinate 8,326 of NZXL01000014.1, read as the reverse complement.
GCATTGAGGGATGGTGCTTTACTATCTGCTGTTGATGGTGAATATAATAAGAAAGAATTGCGTATGCTATCATCAATAGCGAAAAATGCTGGGGTCGATAAAGTCACTATGTCAAAACTATTTGAATGGGTTGAAAGTATTTGGAAATCATATAATGATAGTGAATCAATACTTTCGATTTAATGTCAAAATACTCTTTCACGGCTGTTAATGTTGTTTTCCGGAAGTTTTCTGCCTAATATCATAACTTTTAAGAAAATCATGTTATGTTATTTGACAACAAGATTGTTTATTACTGATAAGCCACTGGGTACTGCGTAGTCAAGGTTGATTAATATGGGAATTCATCCAAAGATAGGAATTACAGGTTTGCCTAGAAGTGGTAAATCTGCCGTTATGGAAAAAGTTCTCGAGATGCTAGTTGACGAACGTACTCGGGAAATCAATATTCGAGGAAATCCTTCTGGAAAGCCAATTGTCGGTGGTATGAGAACTGAGCCGATTTTAGAAAATGGTGAAAGATTGGGTTACAAAGTAATCAATATTATTACCGATGAAGAAGGCGTTATTGCTCACAAAACCTTTGATTCCCGATTGAGAGTCCTTGGATATGGATTGGATCTCAAGGCTCTAGAAGAAGTTGCAATACCAGCAATTAATTATGCTAAAGAAGAATGTGAAGTACTTGTTATCGATGAAATCGGTAAATTCTCGGTAGAAAGTGAGGATTTTGTCAACTGTGTAAGAAGTGCATTACAAGTGGATAAACCGACATTGTTAACTCTTCACAAAAAAAGTAGACATCCTTTACTGCAAGACATTAGAAGAAGAGACGATGGACGAATTTTAGAAGTCACTCCTGTAAATCGAGCGCTTTTGCCATATAAAATTCACAAATTGATGAGAGAGACATATTGATTTGCGTTGGTTTGATGCACTAGTTTAGGGTGGACCTATTATGGACGAACCAGCCAAAGCCGCATCTCGTCTGCTTTACGGAACTGGTTTCGGGCTAATTTTAGCATGTGGCTTTGGTTTGATACAAGGTAGGATGGACATTGTTGAACTTGGATTTGGTCACATATTTTTGCTAATTTCTTTGATTTGTTTGGCCTCCGGGAGATTGTTAAAACAAAATCACAATTATCTAAAAAATTATTTTCCCGATGAAGATGAAAATCAAATGGCTGATAGAATCCAAAAGGAGATGCAAGAAATCGAAAATGATTCAGCAGTTGGCAATGCCTGGGCTGAATTAGAATCTAAAGTTTTAGAAAAAGAAATCAATTNTGAGCAAGAATAANTTTTTNNTATNATTACGAACATTCATCAATCACCTAACATTGGCAATATTTAGGAGATATGGTTATGAGTGAAATTCCAGAAGACTTGTATTATACTAAAGAGCATGAATGGATTAAAGTTGACGGAGATGAGGTAATTATTGGAATTACTGACCATGCTCAACATGCTTTAACCGATATCGTATATATCGAATTACCAGAAGTTGGTCAAGTAATGGGTGAAATGGATGAGTTCGCAATTGTTGAATCAGTGAAATCTGCCTCACCTATTTTTGCTCCTTTAGCAGGTGAAATTACTGCTGTTAATGATAACCTAGATGATGCCCCTGAATTGATGAATTCAAGCCCTTATGGAGATGGCTGGATAGTTAAGATGAAGCTTGATGATGCTAGTGAGGTCTCTTCCTTGATGGATGCTAGTGGATATAGGGCTGAAATTGGCGAGTGAGAATATTGAACCGTGCAGAAATGTTCAGTCTTTATGTCGATGGTTCCTGTTTGGAAAATCAAAATGTTAGCAAAGATACACCTGCTGCTTGGGGCCTTGTAATTGTCAAAGGCGATAATGGCCTTGGTAAAGGCACAGGAGAAATTATCGAAGAAATTTCTGGCGTAGTTGTAACCAGTTCTGAAAGTGATAATTACTTAGGTGCAGAAATAGGCTCGAATAATACTGCTGAATTATCGGGATTTGCTGAAGCATTGAGGTGGTTACTTGTCAATGGTGATGACACTCCTGCAGTAATTAGAACTGATTCCTTGTATGCTGGAAATCTTGCTACAGGGAAATGGAAGGCCAAGGCGAATACTAAATTGGTTGAAACACTACAAACACTTTGGAGAGAAGTCATCTCGATTTGTGAATTAGAATGGGAACATGTGAAAGCCCATAGAGGCCATAGGTGGAACGAAAGAGCAGACCATTTGGCTTTACGCTGTGCTCAAGGAATCGCTCCAATTCCGCTCTCCTTTTGGAAACCTGGTCAAAGATAACTATCTCAATCTAGATTCTAACCAGTTTCGGAAATCTTCTGCATAATCTGGTCTTTGAAGAGCATGGTCTACTTGGGCTTGTAACCAAGAATATGGGTTTCCTGAATCATACCAACTAAATCCTTCTAATTTTACGCCAATGAAACCCTTTCCATGCATCCAATGGTTTTGTAATTCAATCGATTGCAATTCACCATATTTCTCAGCGGTGTAAACATTTTCCAATAGGTCTCTTGCATCTGAAGTGAAAAGATATCTTCCACACAATACTAAATTTGATGGGGCATCCTTTACATTAGGTTTCTCTACCACCTTTTTGACTCGGTCACCTTCTAATTCAACCACTCCATAATTACAAACATCTTCTTGCTTAACCGGCAATATAGCGCCACAAGGAAGATTGTTTTCTTCATAGCATTGGACTAATAATTTACTTGCATTAGATGGGACAAAATCCTTTGATGTTGAATGATTATCTAGAATAACATTATCTCCTAATAGAACTAAAAATGGGCCACTGATATCATTTAATGCACAAGATATGGCATCTCCTAGCCCCAATTGTTGATGTTGAATATGTACTTTAATTTCAATATCGCTAAATGATGAAAATAGTTTTGCATCGAGTTCTGGTCTATTTGAATGTAGTTCTGTAATGTCTTTTAACAGCGGAGATAGATCTTTGTTGGGTGATGAAATAATATGGATTCTTTTGACTCCAGCCACTTTAGCCTCATGAGCTAAATGAATCAATACAGGGATGTCGATTAATGGTAGTGACTCTTTGGACAGGAATGCACTTACTGGATACATCCTGGTTCCAAGTCCACCGGCTACAATCAAAGCATCTTCAACTGCCGCCATAAATCGTGCTAACATGCACATGCTTTCAAGCATAACCCATCATGCCTTACCATGGGCGAGGATATCAAGTGGTTGAATCTAGCTTTGGTCGGGCTCATATGTATAATTCAAACCTTCTTTGATCTAGCTCCCGAAGGCCCTTGGGATTCTCGTTCTTTCACCAGAGGAGTGATTGGATTAATTGGAATTGGATGCCTGTATGTGTCTTGGTTTCGATTTACATTTGCTAAAAAGGGCCTAATTCCAACAATCAAAATTTGGAAAAGACCAGAGAAGAGTTGGCTTTACGTGATGATTTTTGGAATTGTGTGTTATGTATTTGTAATTTCAATCAATCATTTTGAGATTGACAAATATTTTCCTAAAACCACAGGGATGATCGTAATGTTGGTCGGTTCACTTTCTATATTGAACGCATCTTATGTATGGCTAGTTGTCAATGGGCCCTTGTCTCAAAGTGAGGCTTACGAGCAAGAATAATCAATCCAAGAATCCTAATTCTTGGTCTAATGTCTCAAGTGCTTCACCAAGTTCTGGAAGTTCTCCTGGTTCTTGCATTGTACTCTTATGCCTCTCTGGTACAACTATTTCTGGTAAGTCTCCACCATTTGATAACCATTCAAGCCAAATTTCTGCTCTTTCAGGGCGTCTCAACCTAAGTTGTTCCCACAAGGGTTCCAATGAGCATTGTTTTTCTTGTAAAGCNATGATTCTACTAGAGAAATGTTCAGAAGATACTTCTTCCATGCGGATTAGTAATTCTCTCATTCGAGTCCTTACCACTTCATCACCATCTTGCCATAAATTNGGCAAGATATTTCTGTCATCTTCGGGGAACATTTCNATATAATCTCTAAGNCCTTGGACTAGATTTCTTCTAACTAAGGGNAATTGGTGTTTACTTAGTTCTAGCATTTTATCCGCCCAAAGGTCAGTATCGAAGAATTTCAAATCTCCAACAGTTGAACTCACAGCGGCAAGAACAACTGGGTCATCATCGCCCAGCATTTTTTCAAAGAAAGGTAAAGCATCTGTAGATAATCGGCGGAAAAGTCTTGTCAAAACATCTGCCATTGCACGTCTAACTTCCACTTCTTCTCGCTCGGCAAGCCTCTGACTCAATGCCAATCCGAGATCTCTATTATAATCGGTTAATTTAGCCAAACATAAAGTAATCTTAACAGCTACTTNCACAGAAGTATCTAGGGCTCTTCGCATCAATATNTCAGAAAGTTTTAGCGATTCTATCAAAGCCGGNCTTTCCAATAATAGTCTNGTCCATTCAACCAATAATTCTCGACGGTCNTCATTGCCTTGCTCAAGTCTTTCCAAAAGCCANATGGCCGATTTAATTCCTTCTTGATGAGCTACAACACTGGTAATTCTAGGGACTTTAGCATGAGGATTCCAATCAACATTTTGAGGCCCTGCCTCTGGTTGAGTATGCCAGGTTCCTGGCCTCTCAGCAAGAGCAATCGATTCGAGCAAATGATAACCTTGGTGTACTGGTTGACCCCTAGGAACTGTCGACATTCCATTGATCAAACACAAACTAACCCACCATCTGTCGCTATTAGGGGCGATTGGGTCAAGAGATTGGGCAAGCCATTCTGTAGCGATTAAGAATACCATTCTCTCAGATACAATACCGACTCTTTTTCCTAACCACTTTTGATGTACCTCAAATGGGTCATCGGTAAGATTCATCCTATGTGGGACAATCAAGTCAACTACAGAATTTAATTTTGATTCAAACATTCCCTTATCAGAGTGTAGTAATCCAAGTCCTTGTTCGATAATATCTTGTGGAGAAATGGGGTGTATCGGTGGGAAATCGCTATCGATAATCGGAGGATTGGGTAATGGCCACGATTGAGTGCCCCTTTCCAAGGCTTCAACTAGTAATGTTGCAACACTCTCGAATGTTATCTGCGATAGCCTTGCCCTGCTCTTGCCCATAAATTGAACACCAACGAATATATTTGATTAAAACTCAAATATCTAATTCAATATTCAGATTTTGAATCAATTCTTTGTATCGGTTTCTGATTGTTACTTCGGTAACTCCAGCAACTTCTGCAACTTCTCTTTGAGTTCTTCTCTTACCACACAAAACTGATGCAATATAGATAATAGATGCCGCAATTCCTGTTGGCCCTCTTCCACTTGTCAATTCTTTTTCTTGTGCTGCCTTGATCAATTCATATGCCTTAGCCTCAACCTCAGCATCTAGACCCAAACCTGAACAGAATCTTGAGATGTAATCTTCTGGGCCTGTTGGCATAATCTTCATCTTTAATTCTCTTACCATGAATCTGTATGTTCGGCCGATTTCTTTTCTACCGGTACGAGATGCTTGTCCGATTTCATCAAGGGTTCTTGGAACTCCACATTGACGGCATGCTGCGTAAAGTGATGCTGCTGCAACCCCTTCGATGGAACGTCCACGAATAAGTCGCTTGTCAACTGCTTTTTTGTAATTTACAGCTGCTGCTTCCCTGACTGATTTTGGCAATTCTAAACGACTTGCCATTCTATCTAACTCTGCTAGAGCCATCGCTAAATTTCTCTCTGTAGCATTAGAAACACGGCTTCGCTTTTGCCACTTTCTCATTCGGTAGAATTGTGATCTATATCTTGAGTTGATTGTTTTTCCAGAGTAGTCCTTGTTTTGCCAGTCGATATCTGTAGACAAACCTTTGTCGTGAAGCATTACTGTCATCGGCGCACCAGTACGTGCTCTTTGATCTCCTTGCTCTGGAGAGAAAACTCTCCATTCTGCTCCTTGGTCAATTACATTGTCTTCTAATACCAATCCGCAGTCGTCACAAACGACTTCACCACGTGTTTCGTCACGTGTCAAACTTCTACTTCCACAGTCACTGCATTTTACAATATCTTCTACTTGTTGTTGTTCATCCATTTTATTCCCTCTCTCATTTAAATTACCCTATATTAAGGGCAACACTCTTAACCCCTTAGACGAACTTATATGAAGGTTGCGTAAATGTGTATTTTGCAAAATGTTCTAAATAAATTGAAATAACCATACTGATTCAAATCTAAAAGATGATTTTAAATTATTCATTTATAAATCAAGGAAGAACGGTTATACATGTTTGCATTTTGCCAAAGAATGGTTGCTATGCGTGAAAATTGGCCTCCCCAAAAAATTGCGCTGGCAAATGATAAGCGCGTACTATTTCTTACCAAGGATTTAGGCCTAATCAAACAGCAGTTATATGATGGATTGAATCTCAAAATGAAAGATATCAATCCAAATGATTTGCTCGATGATATCAACACAGATGTTATGACTCCTGCCTGGGTATGTTTTGATCACGACCCTTCTGAGATTGCAAAAAATGCTTATGCTGGCCTAAAACATAACGGGCTACGCGTATTTAGAGAGAATGCTTTGATTGAAGGAAATTTCGAAGTTATTGTATCTGGTCAAAGAAAAGGTACTGGCTCAAGTCGAGAAACGGCAGCACAATGTGAGCGTTGGGCTGGAATAAATATCGTCATTGCATCTTCCTTTGCTCCAATTCATGAAAGAAATAATATCAACCTTGGACAATTAATGGGAGATTATTCTATGCTTGAAAGATTGCAAAGTGGAGAAGAAATTCCACTAGAAGAATTTACTAACAGGTATGATAATGTTACGAAATTAGTCATTGAAAAAGGTGGACTATTTCCTTTTGCTAAGGCCTTAAAGAATGAGGAGTTCACTCTGCCACCAATAGAAACTCCTACTCGACCGATGAACATGGCTGAGAAAATTATTGCTCGAAACTTAGTTGGACAAGACAAAAGCCAATGTGTAAAACCAAATGACCCTGTTATTGCACAAGTTCAAGGTGGATATTCTCATGAGTTTACTACTGCCCAAGTTCATACTTTCTTAAGTCAAGAATATGGTGACGGCTATACTTTGCCTAACCCTGCGAAGTATGCTGTGTTTGAAGACCACTTACTATATGCTCATCACAACCCTAAATTTGTCCCATTTATGGATAAGGTTCAGACCCTTAGAGACCTGCAAAACAGTTTCCAAAAGCACACAGGGGTGCGAGATTATTCTGCTGTCGATGGCGTCTCACCGGGTATTTGTCATCAGGTAGCCAGAGAGGAATTTATTGAAATTGGAGACTTCATTCAAGCGACTGATTCTCACACTTGTATGGGTGGAGCATCAAATGCGCTAACTTGGGGGGTTGGTGCAACAGAATATGCAAATCTAATCAGTGCTGGTTTTACTTTCGTAAAAGTCCCTGAATCGATCAGATTCGAATTGACCGGAACTTTAGCTCATGGATGTACGGCAAAAGATGTAATTCTGTTTATTCTTGCAGACCATGCAAGAAAAGAATTGACTTTGAATAGGAGTATGGAATTTGGAGGTGCAGGACTATCCACCCTATCGATTGATGAAAGGGCTACCCTCTGTAATATGGCTACAGAATGCTCGGGAAGAACTGGGATTTGTGAAGCTGATGAATCTTTATATGATTGGATGAAGAAATCACAGCCGAACCTAAACATTGAGCAGCAGAAAACAATGAGTGTATCTCCGGATGATGGCGCAGTATACGATGGCGGCACTCACCTTATCGACTTAGATCAAATCAAACCGATGGTTGCACACCCCGGAAATCCTGACAAAGGGATTCCAAGCGACCCTACAAATGGGGCATATATTTCTGAAATCGGTGAAGTGAAAGTCGATATCGCTTATGGTGGCTCATGTACTGCTGGTAAAGAAGACGACATTGTTTACTATGCTGAAGTATGTCAAGCGGCTGAAAATGCCGGGCTTAAAGTACACGATGACGTTGAATTCTTTATCCAATATGGCTCAGGTGTGGTCAAAGAATTAGCAGAAAGAGAGGGTTGGCACGAGTTATTTGAGAGAGTCGGTGTCAAATTAATCGACCCTGGATGTGGCGCTTGTATCGGTGCTGGACCTGGTGTTTCTATATCACCAGACCAAGTTACTGTTTCCGCGATTAACAGGAATTTTCAAGGACGTTCTGGGCCCGGTAAACTATACCTAGCAAGTCCATTGACTGTGGCTGCTTCCGCTTTCACTGGCACCATAACATCATGGCAGGAAAGCCTGTTTGGTTGATTTAAATGAAGATGAAAATTGCATCATCTGG
>NZXL01000066.1 GCA_002697705.1 Methanobacteriota archaeon | reverse complement strand
TTTGAGCAGCTTTAGATTTGACATCATTTTGCCAATTCTTTACTGATTCCTGCTCAGATAATATGCCAATTACGGTCTCTCTAGGTATGTGAGATGGTGGTGCATCTCCGACAAAATGTTTCGCGACTTGATAAAGTTCATTATCAGTTAAAGAATTTAATCCGCCGCCAGATAAAATTTTATTTTCCAATTGTTCAATACTCAAGATAACACCCTATTGGATGGGGCTGTGTATTCTAATTGTTAATTTCATCGCCATCATGGAGGGAATTTTAATTGTGGCCATTGATTGAAATCACTATTTTCCCAAGATAGGGTAGAAAGAATTCGTTCGAGTTGAGAAATATTGGTAATGTCTCTCTCGATTTGTATGGTATGTAGCCATGATTTAAGCCGACCCAATCTAATTCCTTTTGGTAATCCTGTTTGATTCATTATCCAATTACCATCTGCAATTGGTTCTCCATCAGTCTTTTGTTTGTCTAATGTTGTTAGCAATTCTAATCTATCTTCCAAATCTTTGATTGAGAAAAAATCAGTTTTTTCATTACTGATTTTAATGTTATTTTCTAAAATTATTTTTCCTAAAACAAGATTCTTTTCAGCAAATTCTCCAAGAATGAACCTGTATTTCCTCATAGATTGTTTAGATTGATTTGGAATGTAACCAAACCTCTTATGGATAGTCTGAATTCTTTCTCTTTCCCTCCTTGAGAGTTTTAGATTAGAGCAGATAGTTTGGACTTCTTTTTCACTGCAAATACAAAGCAGAAGTGCGAACTTCTCCAATTCATCAAATCTTTCTAAATTGTCTTTCATAGCATCTAAAATTAAGAATTTATTACTCCACTCTCCGAGTAAAATACGGTCCAAAATCCCTTCTAAAGCCATCTTTTCAATGATTAGACCTGAATTTGGTCCACCGAGAATCTTTTTCCATTCGATCCAAATCCTTTCCCTAGAAATCGGTTCAAGCATATGTTTTTGTTGAGAAATAGATTGTTTTAGGCTATGCTCAATTTCCCAAACGCCACTTTCTCTACGGTCAGCAAACCGATAAGCCCTCATAATTCTTAATCCATCTTCAGATAATCTTTGATGAGCATTACCCACGGCTCTAACCAGTCCCCTGGATATATCGGTTCTACCATTATGAGGGTCATAGAGAAGTTTTCTTGCAACATCTATAGCCATCGCATTAATTGTAAAATCTCTGCGTTCAAGGTCTTCCTTTAGCGACTTGCCCCATGTAACATTTTCTGGTCTTCTCCCATCGATATACTCGCCATCGGTTCTAAGAGTAGTTGCTTGATACAAACAATTCTTACCTCGAAGAGAAACAGTGCCAAATTCTTCCCCAGTGAGGATTGCATCATTGAAAATTTCTAACATTTCTTCAGGCGTAAGGTCAACAGCGATGTCAATATCGCTTGGTTTATGCCCTATCATCCAGTCTCTAACCGCCCCACCGACAATCCATACTCCTCCACCATTTTCACAAATAAGATTTAGAATATCAACAAGATCTAAAGGTAACTCATCCAAAAAATGGGTTGTTTTAGTTGAGCATTCAATGCCATCTAAATCTGCTTTTCGACCTTGTATAAGCTTGCTCAAATTATCACCCCTAGACCGGCTATAGTCAATTGCACCAAACCATTATCCTTGAAACCATCTTCCAATTGACCATGTGGGGGGATGAATCAGTGACTTTGGTTCCAGTAGAATGGCTCAAGGCTCATGAAGAGGTTAGAGTTAGGGCTAGAGATAAGTTACTAGAGATGACCAAAAAATGGGGTGGATTTACCAAACCACTTGTTGTTGATAAAAAAACTGGCTCTTTACTCGATGGGCATCATCGCCACTCAGTTGCTTGTTTACTAAAGTTGAATAGTGTCCCTGCTATTTGTGTAGATTATTTTTTGGATGAAAGTATAATTGTAGAAACATGGCCTAATTCAGAATTGGATGATATTAGCAAAAAAGATGTCATAGATATGGCGATGTCAGATGAATTATATCCCCCAAAAACAAGTAGGCATATTTTCTCTTATGATATTCCGCCAATCTTCATTTCTCTTGATGCTTTGAGATAGTTTGCCTAGTTGCAATATAATCTCGCCATTTTGTATTTCCTTTTCCATCAAGTTTTACATTCTTTGTCGGTTGACTAGGTAGTGTCACTTTACAAGTTTGAACGATTCCTTCATGATTGAATGTAATTTCGATTTCACAATTAGCCAAACCCTTCAAATATTTATTCAAATTATTATTACTGTTTACTCTAAAGCCATTAATTGCAATAATTTCATCACCTGGCATTAGAATTTTTCTTAAAGGTGAATTTTGTTGATGAGAAGTAACTCTTAATTGTTTATTTACCTCTTTTATTTGAACTCCAATCCAAGCACTTTCGATTTCTCCTTCTTTCGAAACCTTTTCAGGTACTAAATTGAGTGAGAAATATTCCAATGCCTTGTCGACGTCGGGCGATTTACGTTCAAACACCAACTCATCTAACATCTTACCAAGTCTAAGGCCGCCTTCCATACTCGTTAGAGAAGAACGAATATCTTTGTATGTAACTCCAAGTTTCTCAGCGCTTGAGTATCCTATAGCATGCTTTTCACAAAGTATTGCCATCAGTTGGCATAGTCCCGATTTACCCTTTGAACGCTTTCTCAATTCTGCATCCAAGCAAAAAATAGCTAATTCTCCTTCTAAATAATATGAAATCTGAGTTTCTCTTGAAAATGCATGGCCTCTGTAAAGGTGAATCCAAGCATCATGGCTAGATTCTGCTAAGGATTCTTTTTCCATTCCGTGTCTCAAAGTATGCCTTTTCATTTTACGAAGGAAATCCTTGCGCCAGTCATCCTCACTCCATGCTCCAGATCTTACGCAAAGAACATCTCCAAGCCATGATGTACCTCCTTCAAACCACCAAAGAAGTTCAGAATGAGTTTCTTTTTGTAAATCATAATTTAAGAAATTCCTCGGCCTCAATCTTTTTACATTCCATTGGTGAAGATATTCATGGCTAAAAAGGCTGACCAAGTCTCTATATTCATCTTCAAAACCTGGCATTAAACATTGCCTAGGTAGCATAGAGGTTTGAGAATTTAAATGTTCTAAGCCCCCCCGAGATTTTTCAGTGAAATGAAGTACAGTTACGTAATTATCCCATTCTGGAATTCCGAAAAGAGCATGATGTTCCATCACAATTTTATCCATGTCTATTCTTAATCTTTCAAGCATACTTTGGTCGGGACTATATCCTCCACTATCCCATATTTTCAAGTGATGAGTTCTTCCATCTACTACCCAACTCATCATTTCGTTAGCATTAGCCTCCATGATGCCATCTAATAGTTCATCACGATTAGGTGCTTCAAACTCGTATGTCAGCCCATGGTTGTTAGTAAGCAATCCTTTACTAGCATTATTTGATACTTCAAGGTATTGAGTTGCAGGTGTCCAATCAGAGGGTATGTGTGCTTTGATAATATGTGTTTTTTCCATTCTTTCATCGTTAATTCCAGAAACAGGAAGGAACCATGTAAATGGTGGCATAATATGTATGTGAGTACTATCTATGTGAGATGACCTACATGAAAGTTCAGTTGCGAGAATTTTATATTTTATCTTCACTAAATTAGTACCTTGTTCAACACTTATTTTCATAGAATCAACATCTTTTCGCTTACTAACAAGTAGTTTTTCATTTCCGTCGTATGCTTCAAAGTCGAACATATACTGTATAGGTTCACGAAGAAAATAAGATCCAGGTACCCACCTTGGGAAACTTAGAATTAGGCTTTTACCAGTAAACGGTCCTTCAATTTCTAATCCTACATGTAAGTGCCTTGAATCTCCTTCTGTTGCGTCAAAAAGGAATTTGATGCCCGAATATCCATCTCTCATAGTTGCCTTGAGTTGCCGGCGGTTGAAAGGTTCTGTGCTGTAATTTTCAATAATTGACTAGTTGTAGAGTTGATTAAACCCTCTGACTTCTCAATTATTTCAGATTCATTACATCTTCCTATCAGTCGTTCTAATAATCGTGACCTTTCAATTTCATCTACTTCTTCATTCTCTATAATTTGCCAGCGAAGTTTATCACTTGCAGCATCTTTTTTTCCTTGCAACCATCTTCCTAGCACCGGATAACACTTATTTTCAATAAGTAATTTTATTGAATCATCATCAGTAGAATTATATTTCTCTCTTAGAATTTTGACTAAACTCTTACGGACTTTAGAATCACTGATATTTGCTAATCTTATCATTGAATCTCCAGCATTCTCGACTGAAAAATGAACTATTGATAACGGATTAACTCCTTCAGATAGAAGTTGTGATAACCTCTCCTCTGAAATATTTTCATTTTTCTTACTAAGTTGACTAAGCGCATTTTCTTTAATCGAATTTGAGGAATCAGATAGGCAAGAAAGTAATTGTTTTTTGGAAATATGATCGCTAGATAGAGCAATAATCTTTATTCTGTCATTATCTGATTGAATCAATTGACTTGTAAATTTACCTTCGGAATCCGATTTTATCAAGGCCTTACTAGCCTTTATCTTGCAAAGATTATCTTCATCTTGGTAAAGAATCTCAGCAACAGAACTGGTATCCCCAGTAAATTTCTCCAGTAAATTTGCAGCACACCGCCTTGCATCGATTGATTTGTGAGTTGCTAATGGAATTAGAGAATCAATATTAAGCCTAGGAGCCCACATTCTGTGAGCATCAAGAGCTTTTGATCTAAACCATGGGTCTTTGTCATTAAGTAATGGTATGAAGGACTCTAAATTATTGGGTGAATCTATTTCAAATAGGGCTCTCAAAGCTCTTCTACGGATTCGAATATCTTTGTGCGATAGTTGAGAAATATGGGCACTCGTTGACTTAGGCATAATTTCACCATCATTTTCGATTTATTCTAGACCTTCAAAGTCATCAAATATCCAGTTTTCAAATCCAATTTCCGATAATACTGGATGCAATATTACCTGTAAAATTGGCCAAAACCTAACAAATGAATCAGCATTTTCGATTAATGATTTGAACATTGGGTGCTCTGAAGGAGTCATCTCTCCCTCGCCTAAAGGAGGTAAATCTTCAGGAAGAAAGTGAAGTTCGGCAATAATATCCTGTAGGCATTGAGTTTCTTCTTCTTCAATTATATCCAACTCTTGACAGGTTTCTATGACTAATTGTAGTAAATCTGCTAATTCGACAGGACTTATCATTTGAGTGGTGAGATTTTCATCACTTAGTGGTCCAAAACATACAGGGCCTAAGTCAGTCGGTAATAATTCATCATCTTGCTTTTCAATCTTCATCAATTGCTGATGATTTTCTGGACCCAATGGCGCAATAACAAATCCTCCTTCGGCGATTCTTGTAGAGACCCACTCAGGTAAGGCTTCAATATGTCCAGTTATCAAAACACGATTAAATTCTCCTGGAAAAGCAACTGGAGATACATCGATAGATTCCAAAGTTCTTAATTCAATAGTTGGCCAATGAGTAAGTCTTTGCTTTGCATGTGAAATAGATTCTTCACATTGGTCTAATACTCTCACGTTGCCATTTTCACCAATTATTTGGGCTATTAATGCTGCTAGATATCCTCCTTTTGAGCCTATCAAAATTACTTCTTGACCACTATTCAACTCTAGATTATGGAGTAATGTAACAATCATGTGAGGGGCAGAAATTGTTTTTATTTTACCCTCAATAGTTTCCATAAATTGAATCGGGCGGTCAGAATAGAATGGATCACTATCAAAGTCAGAAAATGTTTCTACATCGGTATTTTCCATAATTTTTCTAATCTCTTTAGGGACTTCTATGCCGCTTTGTTCCAACCTCTTGAGTAGGTCGGATATACGGGTCATATCGTTGGTATGAGGTGGTATCTTGTAAACAATGCCATCAAATTAGTTTAATGAAGAAAATTTCTCTTCTAAAATTTGGTCTATCTGGCTAATATTCTGTTGATGCTCTTGCATTCCTAGTTCAACCATCTCATCCAATGAGGTTAATTCATCATCATCGTGAAGTATTTGTTGTGAAACCTCATTTTTGATATTATCTCTAATACTTTCAAGCATTTTCTTCATACCTTTCTTTTGGTCAATATCTGCTTCTTCTGAATCTAATTCGATTGTTTCAAGCATTACCTTGATAATTTCAGGAGGTACATAAGGGTCATCAAAAGAAGAAAACATGTCATCCATAATTATAGCCTCTATTCTGGCTAAATGTTCCGATATTGTGGCACGAGCTAATCCAATTTGTTCAGCAAGATCGCTAACTCTAATTCTCTTAGGTACGTCAAAGAATCCCTTGTCATAAGCAAATTTGGCTAATTTTAATTGCTTAGGGCTCAAAAGAGAATTATCTGAGGTGAGATTAAAATCTAGGCTTCTAGCACTAGTCCTATCAGGTTTTGACATAATTCTTGCTAAGGTTGTTACAATTCTCAGTTTCATTGGAGGTCCTTGAATAATGTAGGTTAAACCTTCACCGTCTAATCTACAACCAGGCGCTGCACTAGTGCCATTTGTTCTAGCATTCAAATTAGATAAAGAATGATTTAATCGAACTAAAAGAATAAATGAATCATTAGGCTCTTTAGGCTCCATAATTATCTCTAATAGATCTAGAAAATGTAAATCATCTATGTCGGATATCGTTTTCCCTTCACAAAAGTGCGCTTTTACAATTATTCGAACATCTTTAGGTACTCTTTTGACATATGAAAGAAACTCCAAATGTTTGAAAATTTGCAAAATTTCGGCGATATCTAAACTTCTCAACCTTGCTCTCTTCCAAAACAAGGTGACTTCGCGCATAAACACCCCTTATCATCGTAGGTGATAAGATGTCTTGATGATTGATTTTTCATTTTTTCATTTCTAACCAAGCTAAAAATGAAACTATTGGAAGTAATGTGAATAAAACTTTATTCAATCTACTTTGATATTGATTATACTCTCTTGTTTTTTCAGGACTGACTTCAATAGACTTAACTTTTCTAGTTCTCCTCAGTATATTTACTTTAGATTCAACTACTGAAAGAACTCGATCTCTTAATTCTGGTGATGTACTTTTGGCATTACCCTTTCCCACTATGAACTTAACAGTAGTAGTGTCTGCTAATTCTAGAGCTGCTTCCACAACCCCCTCAACATTTTTCAAATTATGCATGTCGATTCTAATGTTCATTCCATCACTCGATATATGGCTCAAAACTCGCCAACTCCCCTGGCCTTCATTAAATCGAGTGAGTAGTTCTCTAGCTTCTTCTAGTGGCTTCTTCGATAATTTAACTGGCCGTCTTCTCTTTGCCAAAAATGGCCCAAGTAAAATAGAGACAATGAAAGGCGGTAAGCAAATTAGATAGATGGTTCTTTTTATTTCTTCAGCATCTGTTAGTACTGATATTGTTGCTAAAGAGAAACCTAAGTATAAACCTATCAAAGCACCTGCTTGAAGGCCCATGCGAAGACCTACGGGGTCACCCTTTTGCTCTGTCACATGCTAACCAAATAGCCATGACACATCAAGACTCTTATCATGAAAATGATTAAATCTTTTCTTTTTGACCTTTGAGTCATGGAGAAAAATGGTTTGCCAGATAGGAACCGTGAAAAGAAAGTCGGGATGTGGATTTTCGGCATCTTTGGGTTTTTATTTGTCTCTTTTTTCCTTTCACCAACACTTCTACCAAATGGTTCAGTTCCTGAATTAGATGCAAGAGCCAATGCTTTGGATTACATGTCAGAAGATGGGAAGTACTCATCTGGAAATGATGGTGAAGAAGAGAAATTTGCTTGGATCGAATTAGACCCTTACAATGGCTTCATTTATGCATTTGGAGATTTCAATTGTCATATGAAACATGAGAGGTCATGGGAAATAAATGGAAATCAAATGCCGGTTTGTACACGTGATGTAGGGATGTTTTTTGGTATCGCAGTAGGTGGCTTAATTTTCTCGAGGAGAGGATATAATCGTTGGACAGTTAAGGACACATGTCTTTCATTATTCCCTGATAACTGGCTTGAAGGAATCTATAGAAAGAATTACAGAACCTATGCATGGTTAATTACGGGAACTATTTTCTGCCTACCCTTAATTTTTGATGGATTTACACAATTGTTAACTTCCTATGAGTCAAACAACCTTACTAGGCCTTTGACAGGAATTGCTTTTGGGATTGGGTTTGGTATTTTAGTAGGTGCAGCATATTCTGCACGACCTAAATTTTTCAAATCAGCCAGTTCAGTCTCATTGCCTAGCGGATCTAAGTTTGAATTAAAATCAAAAGAGGAAGAATAATACTATTTTGGCGGGGGAGTTTTCCACCAAATTATCAATTCTTCAACATTACTTGGAGTGGGGCAATCTTCATGTCCACTTGTTAGCATTTCCAGCCGACTGAGGACATTTTGAACAGCCTTTCTAATTGAGGGAGGAGGGTTTTTTTCTTCTTTAATCATCAAAATATCAGAAAGAGCGTTATCCCAATTAGAACTAGGATTGACTCTTCTCCAAGATGCTAGGGAAGCTCTCAAAGGCCACATTGCCAGGGCTAATCTTCCATAGCCTAATTTATCATCTCTCAATTTGAAGACTTTTGCTTCAGAAAATGGTACATGTGATTGTTGCTTATGTATCCATCTTTCGTGCTCAAGCCACTTGACTAACCTTTGAGTATGTCTCTGAGTTACCATTCTATGAGGGCCTAGAGATTTGTGTAACCTTGGGACTTCAGTAGAGCCGACTATTAATGATAAGGTCCCCAAAATTGACCAGCATGATTGGGAGTATGAAGTTGCAGGTACATCATATTCTTTAGCACTCACCTTTGGCCATGTATCTTCTGCTTGTTTCATCCATTGACTTGGAGTCATTCCCGATAGCCAACCAATATGTATTGCAGTTTTCATTTCTGGTGCNCCAGGNAATCTTGTTTGTTTTTTGACATCTTTTACAAGAGTGCTGAGAAGAAATCTATCAACTTGGTCAGGGTCTACATTCAGTGGAGCCGGTTTTCTATTGAAAAATGAGCGTAACTCATCTCGTAGTTTCCTTCTCAACTCATCTAACCCGCCTTCATTGAGAATTGGTCCAACCACACAACATTTGTCAAAAGGGCTAGAAACTTGTATATTGCCTGATAATAAATCATTGAATCCTTTGCGAATTTTCTTTTGAATGTCAGTTGTTTCAAAATACTCTTGTTTTTCACTTGTCATNCGCAGTGTTCCAGACTGGATTCTTTTTATTGCCTTTTCAGGATCACAATCAATCCATATTACCAAGTCNGGTATCATTGCNGCAGAGTTCATTTTACAAACTTGTTCAATGCCTAGATTTCCAACAATTCCTTGGTAAATAAGAGATGAATGAATATTTCTATCTGAAATAACGATGTGTCCTTTCTCTAATAGTGGCTTAATCCAAGTATGTGAATGGTCTAATCTATCAGCCGCAAATAATCCTGCTTCTTGAAGCGGAGTTCTATCGCCTGTTTTTACGGAATCAAGAGCGAGTTTACCAAGTTCACTATGCCGCCTTGGCTCATGAGTCGGGTGTACTTGTGGAAAGGGATACTCATTGACTAATTCTTGAATTATTCTAGCCGCTTCACCTTTACCAGAACCATCTCCTCCTTCGATGGAAATAAGATACATTCTCACACCTCTTCAGTATCTTCAAATTGTTCTTTTGTTAATGTTAATAATCCCATTCCGACTAAAATCAAGATTGGACCAAATAAAATCAAACCTCTACTGAATAAACTAATGCCAGCAAGATATTGAGTCCTTCGATATCTCTTAGCACGACGTGTTTCAACAGATGCTTGAATTCCGACAATACCAGTAATAATAGTCATCACGCCAATGAAAGTTGATAATCCAACAGCCGCTTCTAAAGACCAACCAGAGTCTTCTGACTGAACAGTTTCTTTAGTTATTTCACTACCATTTTTCATAGTAAAAGGTTGCATAATTCCATCAACTGCATCGAAAGTCCGTTCTATCGTATTATATCCTTCTAGAGACACTCTTAGCAACATAGTTTCAGATTTAACATTCTTTAACTGAAAATAACCATTATCATTTGTGTAAGTTACTTGTAGTGTTTCAGAACTTTCATAATCAACCAATTCGATACTAGCATTGAAAATAGCTTGACCCTCAATGTCCAATGCTTGACCAGTAATATCAACGCTCTGAGTCTGCTCAAATAGTGATGAATTTAGTAATTCAGAAGGATTTCCTTGCAAAATAATTCCACCACTGAAAATTCCCAAAAGGCTACCCACTAAGATCAAAACAGCTGCCAATTTCCTAAGTCTTGCTTTATCGTCATACTCGAAATCCATCATAGGTTCAAAACTATCTTCCTCTATCATTAATTCTGATTGAGAAACAATTATTTCTGGTTCAGAATCTTGCATTGAGGATTCTTCGAGTTGTTTTTTTACACGAGCTTTGAGGGCCTCTCGGCGTTCGTCAAAACTCTTTTCTGACATAATTAGGCCCTCCGCTCAATTCATGTGTGAAGGTGCGCGGATAATACCCCTTCCCCTAATAGTCCGCGTTATTTCATACCTTTCTAATACGATAATCTAGGAAAAATATTATTGTAAATAAGCAAAAAATAATTACAATAGATATCAATCCAACTATGGTGAATGTTTCGATATTTATTGAATCCTCATCGTCAATTTCTTCTATTATGTGATTTGATTGATTTTCTTGTGAAGTTTCAATTTCTATAATCCAGGAAGAACTTCTCAAACCTAGTTCTAATAGTTCACCAATCCTACCTAGTGATTGGGCACTTACTTTATCGATTGTATCATTGTGAGTATGCCAATAACCACCCCAATTTTCAGCACCTTCTCCAGATCTAATGTCGATTAAATCAATTGCAGGAACGCCTCTCTCGTGTGCAGCAACATGGTCATCAATTACTCCATTTGANGTTTCAATATCAAAGATATCATCTCCAGGGTTTCCATTACAATCAAGTTCTCCATCTACTAGACCTGTCGCTACTGCTAGTGGCTGAATAGTTAGCCAAAGTTCTGAAGAACCCGGCCATACATGTGTGAAATGTAGGTCATAATCTCCAATCATATCTACAACAATAAATGCAGAAATTTTGTTTAATTCTGAATCTGTTTTATTTTCTGCCCATGCCTTTGAACCGTAAATACCAGGTCTGAATCCTTGGTCTTCACCATCAGTAAATAGTAGTCTAACAGTATGGTTTAACTCCATAGTAGGAATTATTTTAGCAAGTTCAATTAGTACTGCAACTCCACTAGCACCGTCATTAGCGCCATCAATTGGTTTGTCGCGCATACTCTCATTTTCATCTCTCTCAGCTCTGTCTCTAGAATCATAATGAGCAACGAAGAAAATTTCTTGCCCTGAAGAATTTTCAGGCTCATATGTTGCAATAAGGTTTGTTAGATTGAAGTCCTCTCTTGCATGAGTCTCCTCTCTAAATTGCCACTCAGTTAAGTTTTCTTTGATAGATTCTCTTAAATTATATGATGCTTCTGAACCGGGTAGTCTGTGACCTAAGTCGACTTGCCATTTTATTGATGAGTTGGCAGCGGTGGAATTGAATATCAAATCATCATAAAAATCGCATGGTTCACTCGATTGATAGTTGGGCTTTTGCCCATCTTCTAATGCTAAAACAAGGTTGCTGTGAGGCAATAGGAACATGATTAGAGTTAGAGCAATTAGTTGTTTACTAAATGCTTTTTTCNCCCCGACATTCATGAGCATTATTGACTCCTAGCAGACTGACCCTTAAATACCTCTTTTCGACTCGGTCAAATAGATAGCAGTATCGCAATTATTTGAGATGTTTATTATGTCGGAAAATCGTTCCAATAAAGCCTTATTTTTGATTGCGCTATTTTTTATTTCTGTAATGTCGCCAATTTTTGCTTCAGTAAGTGCTGACGCCGCCGAAGATACAGAGCGAATTGCTTACAATGCTGGCGGTATAATTATTGGTGATCTCGAAGACTTCAATCCGGAAAATGGTTCTAAATATCTGTTTTTTGATGAACAAGAACCGGTAGTTTCAGCCTATGGNTTCATGAAACAGGCTTGGATTGATGCNGGACGTCCTGGTGTTGAAGATATGAAATATGAGCCAGTTACTCAAGGGAGGTCTAGCGGTAGAGTTTGTAACCCTCACTTAGTTGGTGATGAATTAAGCGTGCCAACATCTGGCGGCTCAATAAGTGCATATGTGGCTAAGACTACCAATACAGTTGCTTTCATAGTCCAAACAGGAAGGACTCTATCATCCACAGTTTTGAATAATTTAGCATCTTCTTGGGATAGTACAATTTATCCTACTATGACCACCTATTATGGTAAAGACTACCAAGATGGAAGAGGGCTTGCTCCTCCAGATATAGACAATAATTGCCAAGTTCAAATAATAATTTACGATATAGATGGAGCATTCAACACAGGCGGTTACTTCGCTCCATCTTTTTCGAGTTCAAGAGAATCTGTATTTGTCGATTATGCTGATATAACACTGTCTTGGGGCAAATCGATTTTAGCACACGAATTTGAACACCTTTTACACAATGCACAAGATCCTTATGAAAATCTATGGATTGATGAAGGAAATGCAGATGTAGCAATCTATCTCTGTTTTGGAGCCGACTCGACGCTAGTTAGTCACCTTAATCAATGGACTGAAGCATCCGAATTATCTGTTCGTTGGTGGAATCAAAGATTTGCAGATTATGGAGCAGGTTTCATCTTCACAATGTATCTAGCAGATCATCTTGGAGGAGGTCCTGCAGTTAGACAATTGGTTCAAGATTCGGCAACCGGTGGCGTGGGAGTTGAAAAATTAGCATTATCTCCGCCGTCAGGTCAAAGTGGTTCTATAGGTCGAACCATGAATCAAATATTTGCCAACTTTTCCATCGCTGCAGTTCTAGATTCTGACCAGGGGATATATGGATTTTCTAACCTTGATTTGACTCCTACTTGTTCTTCAGCATCCTTTTGCAGAGTACAACCAGCCGCAACCAACAGTGATTGGAGCACTCCTTGGTCTTCTACAGGCAATTCNGTGGAAGGTTGGGGTATTAGGGCATTCAAGTTTACTCCTGGCTCATCTTCTCCTGCNCCCTTAACCATTAGATTAACTTCAGATGTTAGCCAATTTGATGGAGTTATAGTTTCTAAATCTACAGTTGATGGCCTGCTTACTGTTACTGACTTAGATTTCCAAAGCAATGTAGCAACAGCACTTGTGCCAGGTTTTGGAAATTTGACCGATGAAGTATGGGCAATAACATGGTATGCAAGTACTGTGGCTGATTGCGATTATACTTCATGTGGGCCTTCATACCCTCAAGGAACAGTCGATATCGAAGCAGCAAGAATTACTTCTCCAGCTACTCTAACACTCAATACTACTGAAACATCGGACAGAGACGGAGATGGAAATGACGATACTTCTCACATTAGTTTCAATGTATTTTCAAATGCTTTCTTTGAAGACTTAGATGTTGATATCAATGTTATTGATTCTTCAGGACAATTAGTTGACTCAATTTCCAATAGAATTTCTGCTGGCGGTGGCCAAGATACTGGTAGTGATATATGGTTCACTGCTCCTCTTGATGGTACCTATACGTTCCAGTTTGACATGTATGATATGATTGGAACTTTAGTCGATAGCGCTTCTTCTTCGCCTTTGGCACTTTCCAACATGCGTCCAACTGCAAATGGTAGTATTTCATCCAATCAAACTCAAACTTGGGAAAATATTGAGTTTAGTGGTGGTGGATTTGACGCATGGGGATTATCTTTTGATAATAATTCACTTCCATATTTAGATTCGCCAGTCGCCTATGCTTGGGATTTTGATGATGGTGTTACATCTTCTTTAAAGTCCCCAACTAGGTCTTATCAATCCATTGGAGTATACAACTCAACTCTAAGGATTATGGACCAAGGAAATACTTGGTCAGATATCGAAATACATCAAGTGAATGTCACAGATGACTCAATGCCTGTTCCTGTTATTTCGGTCAATAACTTAGTTATTGATACTGAAATAAGTATTTTTACAGACCAACTAATTCAATTTTCAGCCTCAAAGTCTTCAGACAATGTTCCTGTAGAAAATTTACAATACCAGTGGGATTGGGGGGATGGTGATATCGATTCAGGAATTGGAATGTACCTTGCTCAGCATGAATGGGGGGATATTACTGGAGAAAATGTGACCTTCAACCTCACACTGACAGTCTTTGATGGAATAAACAGTGGNCAGAAGAGTATTCTTGTATATGTGAATAATAGAGTGCCATATCAGATTTTTACAGATAATCTAACCACTTATACATACACTTCAATTCTAATGCCTGACGTTTTTACAGACGATGATGGGTTAATCATTCAATATGAATGGAACTTCCCCGAAGGTGTCAACCTTGGCGGAGGAATTACAGACAAGAGTGATGATTTCGTAGAAACCACTTCTACTGTTGCCTATCCAANTCCTTCATGGAATTCACCTGGATTAAAGACGGCAGTTCTGACTGTAACTGACGATGATGGTAGCGAATCTTCCACTCAAATATTCATTAATGTACTCAATCAAGTCCCAGTTGCAGATTTCTTAGTTAGAGTAAATGATGATGAAGGAAATTCATTGATTGATTTCAGAGCTGAAGATGGATTAGTTGATGTGCCATACACATTCGATGGCAGAAATTCCTTTGATATCGATGGGACGATGGGGGATTCTAGTGATCTCTCTTTCAACTGGTCATTTGGAGATGGGAACTTTGGCGACAAACCTCAATCAACATTTACCTTTACAGAACCGGGAGTCCATGTTGTAAGTTTATTCGTTATCGATGAAGAAGGGGCTCAAAGTTTGACTAGGACTATGACGATTAGAATTGCTAATCCTTTACCTATAATTTCAGTAAAAATTCTAGATGCTTGGGTCTCAGGCCAACAAGTAACCGATACTACTCCAAGACCTGAAGGCTTCATTCCTGATGCATGGTCTCATACCTTTGATGAAAATGATAATACATTTACAGCACCGAATCTGATGCTATACTTTGATTCAGATGGTACAAGAGACGGGGATAGAAGGTTTGAAGGTAAATTTGCTCCACTTGATGCAATGCTAGAAGACTGGAATGGATTGGTAGAATACACCTGGGATTTTGGAGATGCGTCACCTCTTAATCACGAATCATCACCTTGGCATTCGTACTCAAGTCCTGGTGAATATACAGTTACTCTAACTGTTAGAGATGCATTTGGAACTGGTGATGTCAGTAGAGAATCTTTTACTATTGTAGTTGATAACCCTCCTGTAATAGAGGACATTTCAATTCCTGATGAAATAATTATTGAACAATCGATTTATTTATCTGCTAACATCTCTGATATTGAACTTGATCAGAATAAATTGATTTACAGAGATATGAATATTGACGATGGTTCATTATTTGATAAGGATGAGTTTATTGAATCAGAACTAGTAGTCAAATGGGATATTAATCTAGAATTTGATGAAGATGGAAATGGTGATGCGACAGATGATTACATCGTTCCAGAAAATTCACCCATCTATCGAATCACTCCTGTATGGAATGAATCTGGAAAATATATAATTGGACTTCAAGCATGTGATGGATTAGGTATGTGCGCATATTTGACTGAAGAAATCAATGTCGTACCTAAGCCCGATGACCCGCCATCGCTATCAGACTTTGAGTTTGAAGATTGGATGAGTTGNATTAAAGAAGCAGGTTCAGATTTAGCTACTTTCGTAGCATTAATTGCAGTGGCATTAATTCTAGGTTGGTTAGTAATGCGTGATTCAAGTGATATTGAAGATGAAGCTAAGCAAGCTGCTGAAACATATACTGACGTTGAGCATGTAGAAGTTCAAGGCGGCTTACTTGGTATGGATCAACACACTCCTCCGCCTGCTCCATCGATACTTTCTAAGGACGAACGTCGCAATGATGATAGTGGTTATATCAGACCTTTACGTAGAAGAATCTAATCGCTACAATCTTGAACTGCCTATGAAATAGAAAAAACAAGGGGGCATGAAATTGAGGTCTAGATACGTACTTGTTGTACTTTTCATACTACTTGCCCCCCTAATTGCAGTTTCACCTGACTCGTCGTTATCAATTAGTAAAAACGCATCAGCAGCAGATGCTTGCAAAGGAGATTTAGAGCCAGTTAGGTGGAATGAATCTCTACAGAGAATTGCTATGGTTCCTCACTATAATCCTTACGAAGATTGGTGGAGTTTTTGGGAAGATGACGACAATCGTAAAGGAAAAAATAGAAACTCAGGAAATGATGGCGAAGGTGAACAGGAATCAGTAGTAGATCTATCTCTTAGCCCAGAACCATCATGGATGTATGATGATTTTTATGAGCATAATTTAGAACCTCTAGATTCGAACCATTTTTCTCAACTTTTGGTTGGAAATGACAGTGTTGGAGCAATAAAGGTCAATTTGTCTGCTAATCATAGAACTACGGTTTGCATAACTCTTCAGAATCTAAATCAAACTAGCAATTCTGATGTTAGTGCAGATGTATATCTTATGACATCTAGCGAATATGAAAAGTATGAAGAAAGTTACTTTTCATCCCATTCAGATAACCGATGGTATTCTGATGCTGAAGAATCTTTGAGNGATATACCTCCGGAATGGAGGAGTTTCAATTTCCTTGGTTGGAAAACTTACAGAGATGCCCATCAGTATGAACAAGTTGATAGTGTTAATTTTGCTTTAAGTTTAGATGGTCCTGAAGTGTATAGCGGTATTTTTGGAGATTCTGATTGGCAAGATTTCTATATTGTAATTGATACTTGGGATAATGTCCATGATAATGATGAACTACCTCCAGATGCTATAATTGCTGCTGATGTGACTATAATTACTACTGAAAGGACACTGATATTGCCGAACTTCACCGTTTCTTTGGTCTTCTTGGCTTTGACAATAGCATTGGCAATTTCACCATTTATTATCAATGCAAGATATATGAGGGCAGGATTAGAGGCAGAACAAGCACCAACTGGATTTGTACCATCGTTGAATATAGAGCCAGAAATACCCCCTGCTGTCAATCAAATCCGGCAAGAGGTCAATTCACCCACTAATCCAAACAATCAAGAAATAGGGCAATTAGATGACGAAAGTAAGCAAATTCCGAATTTACCAGATCGTAATTTAGGAATTTAATATTCCAATAATGCCCAAGCATCACGAAGGTCTCTTACATTAATCAGGCCTCGATCCGAGAGTCTGAAGTGATTTAGCATTGTAGCGTAAACAAGACTTTGTCCAAGAATAGGTGCATGGAGTCTTACCCAGTCTCCGCCATTTCCAAGTCCCATCAAACAATGAGGGTCTTCATCATCTTTCAATGAGTGAGCAGCTTCGATAATTTGCAATGAGTCTTGATGATTTACAACAGATGTGCAAAATTTCATGATGTCTCCTTTGCCATAGTTTTCTCTAACCATATTAACAATTTCTTCAGCATTAGGTGTCGAACTTGAGTCGTGATATGATGCGATAATCTTACAATTAGAGTCTTTGGCCTTAGTAGAAAGTTTATCTCTTTCTTTATCATCTATTGATAGTTCTAGGTCAACAAAACTAACTTTTGAATCGATTGCCTTTTCCAGTATTGCGAGCCTTTGCTTTTCTGTTCCAGCAAAGAATCCACCTTCTCTGACAGGCCTAACTGTGAAGATAACAGGGACAGGNATTCCTTCTTTTAGAGATTCAATTGATTTTTCTATATCAATTTCTTTGAAGTCTTTAACAGACCACTCTTTTTCTGGAGACATTTTACTTATTTTTTCACCATCTTCATTTTCAGTAACAGTTGGTTCGGGTTTGATAAGGTATAATTTGTCAAAGCGAACTTCGACATAATCAGCACCAGCAATATTGGCTCTATTTGCTTCGTCAATCATCTCATCGACGGAAATACCTTCGAGAGATACGCATATTTTCGGCTCTGCCATATTCCGTCCAAATAGGGAGTGTTATTAACGCTCACGGATGAAAGATGATTTCTTATATTTTTATTTTTTTNCAAAAAGGCACATTTTGAACAAGTAAAAATGGTCTACAATATGCCTTATTTAGTGTTCGTTTTCCACTACCTTTAAACACCTTCACGGATGGTTGTTAATGGTAGGGGNGTGACAGGTAGATAATCAAGGCACAGCAGGCGATTTGAGGCGTATCTGCTGGAAGCAAAAATTAGTTAAAATCTACCAATTCTACAATGTTAAATTCANTGATTTTAGAATTTGAATGGCCCTAACTGGAGTGAATGAAATGAGTGATGATTATAGCGCATCTAGCATCCAAGTGCTGGAAGGATTAGAGGCGGTCAGGAAAAGACCCGGAATGTACATTGGAGATCCGCACGACGGTTCCGCTTTACACCACTGTATTTGGGAAGTAGTCGATAACTCAGTAGACGAACATCTTGCAGGTTACAATAACAAGATCGAAGTCACATTGAAATCAGACGGCACTCTTTCTGTTAGGGACTTCGGCCGTGGCATCCCCGTAGGGTTGCATGAAGAATTCGGAGTTTCAGCTGCAGAAGTAATAATGACCAAATTACACGCCGGAGGTAAGTTCGACAATACTTCTTACAAAGTCTCAGGAGGTCTACACGGAGTGGGTGTTTCAGCAGTAAACGCAGTTTCCGAGTGGATGGACGTGACAATTCACAGAGACGGAAAAATTCACTATCAAAGATACTATGCAGGAGTCCCAGATTCTCCGCTGGAAATAATTGGAGACTGCGACGATACCGGGACAATAATTTCTTTCAAACCGGACCTTACTATTTTCACCGATGTGATAGAATTTGAATTTGAACAAATCGATACTAGGCTAAAAGAAACAGCATTCCTTAATGCAGGTCTTGAGATTGTAATTTCAGATGAACGTGGTGAAGAAGAACACACTAGCCAACATCTTTACCAAGGCGGGATTAGTGAATTCGTATCCCAACTCAATGTATCAAGAGAAGCAATGCACCAAGAAGTGATAGTNATTTCAGGTGAAAAGGAATTAGAGATTGGCACTGTTACCGTAGACCTTGCTTTACAATGGTCAAGTGCATTTAGTGAATCTATTAGNTGTTACACCAATATCATTCGTAACAAGGATGGAGGAACTCACATGTCTGGTCTTAGAACTGCACTAACTAGTAGTCTAAACTCATATGCTAAGAAAAAGAATTTACTCAAGGGTGAAAGTTTGTCAGGAGATGACGTCAGAGAAGGGCTTACTGCAATTGTAAGCGTAAAGCACCCAGACCCTTCTTTTTCATCTCAGACCAAAGACAAACTCGTCAGTAGCGAAGTTACGGGCATAGTTCAGACAGTTGTGTANGAGAAATTAGGCGAGTTCTTCGAAGAGAATCCTTCTGTTGCAAAAATCGTCATAGAAAAAGCACTACTTGCTTCAAAGGCCAGAAAAGCTGCACAAAAGGCAAGAGAATTAACTAGAAGAAAAGGAGTTCTTGAAGGCGGCGGATTGCCTGGTAAATTGGCTGATTGTCAATCAAGGGACCCTTCAGAATGCGAAGTATACCTAGTGGAAGGTGATTCAGCGGGTGGTTCAGCCAAGACCGGTAGAGACCGTAGAATACAAGCGATTTTACCACTTAGAGGAAAAATTCTGAACGTTGAAAGACAAAAGAGAAACATCGTCAAGGTATTTCAAAATCAAGAAATTCAAACAATGATCAGAGCATTAGGTGCAGGAGTTGGCAATAATCCTGATGATGAAGGCTCATTTAATCCTGAAAAGTTAAGNTATTCAAAAATTATAATCATGACTGACGCTGACGTCGATGGTGCTCACATTAGAACATTGATGTTGACATTTATTTGGCGTTTCATGAGGCCNGCNATNNCNGAAGGACANGTATACATNGCCCAACCNCCGCTATACCANCTTTCAAAGGGNAGAGTNAACAAGTATGCATTTAGT
Source organism: Methanobacteriota archaeon (assembly GCA_002697705.1). Taxonomy (GTDB): domain Archaea; phylum Thermoplasmatota; class Poseidoniia; order Poseidoniales; family Poseidoniaceae; genus MGIIa-L1. Next base: position 963 of record NZXL01000066.1, on the reverse strand, counting down.
GATGAGGAAAGAGATNCGATTATNGAGGANTTGANNGCNGGNAANCCNTCAACAAAAATAGGNGTACAAAGNTACAANGGTCTTGGTGAAATGAATCCNGATCAANTATGGGAAACTACAATGAATCCAGAAACAAGAACTATGNTAAAAGTAACAATTAGGGATGCAGAAGAATCAGANNGATTATTTGAAATTCTAATGGGAGAAGATGTTCCTGANAGAAGGGCATTTATTGAGAAGTACGCNAAGGAGGTGACCAACCTTGACATCTGAAGAAGAAAATATNGANANCANCGANGNNGATGAGGAAATAGTTCCNCAAGGAAATATTTTGAATCANCCNNTGGAAGAGGAAATGAAGAACTCTTACATTAATTATGCAATGTCTGTGATAATTGGAAGAGCATTNCCNGATGCTAGAGATGGTCTAAAACCNGTTCACNGAAGAGTGCTTTACGGAATGCACGAAGGCGGNCANACNGCNGATAAGAAATTCAGNAAATCNGCNCGTTCNGTTGGNGAAGTNATGGGTAANTATCACCCNCACGGTGATCAATCAATCTANGATACAATGGTTAGAATGGCTCAAGATTTCTCACTTAGATATCCTTTNGTAGACGGACAAGGNAATTTNGGTTCCATAGATGGCGACCCNCCTGCTGCTATGNGATATACNGAAAGTCGATTGGATCGAATTTCCAAACATATGCTNGANGANATTGATAAGAAAACNGTTGANTTCCANCCNAATTTNGATGANTCTGAACANGANCCAACAGTTCTTCCATCACGACTTCCAAANTTGATNTTGAATGGAAGTGANGGTATTGCTGTNGGTATGGCNACNNGAATNCCACCNCATAATTTGACTGAGGTTGCAGGTGNAATTNANTTGCACGTCAAGACGATTATCGAAGAAGGAGTCGATGAAAATAAGATGCCAAGTATTTCTATAGAAAATTA
>NZXL01000013.1 GCA_002697705.1 Methanobacteriota archaeon | reverse complement strand
CCCCGAGGCATTAGAGAAAGCATTGGAATTCATTGGTGGCGGAGACAAATCTAGTAAGAAAAGATGGGAGTGTTTTCAATCTTCGGCACAAGATGCTAAACTAGCAGATTGGGCTAAATTAGGCGAAAATGTAGACCCTGTTTTGACATTTCCATGTAGCGCGGAAAAGGGGCTGCAAATTTGCTATGATTTAGAGAATGGCGCTAGACTGACTTCAGAGGACAGGTCTATTTTACATCAAGGTTTTACAATGATTGATGATGTACATTTGTCATTCTTATCATCTAAAGCTATAATTAATGGTCGCGAATTACCAAATGACGTTCCAGTCGCCTCACTAGTAAGGATGATTTTTGATAAGAAAGAGCGCATAGGATGGGATATCAACAAAATGGTAATCGCCCTTGGCTCGACACAAATATCGACGGAATTATCTCCACGGGAACGCTTTTACTTTAGACGGAGACAAAGACGTAGACACGTAGACAGAGACTCGTTAATGGCTACATTGTCATGGATTGAATGGATGGCCGAAGAGAATATATCTCCGCCTGAAAATTATCGTATTCATCCATTATCTGCATGGGCTAGAGACCTTAGGACAAACGTTACCAATATTGGCGGATCTATTTTCCATGAAACTGTTAATGCTGCATTTCTTAATCACCCTAGTGGATTGAGCGAACTCGTCGATTATCCATGGATTGAACATTGGCAAGAATATAGATGCCCGTCAACATATAACACTCCCACAAAGTGGCCACTGAAAATTTTCGGAATGAATCTAAGACTGTTGGTGCGAACCAAATCAAATGGAACCAGATTAGCTATAATCCCCGATAAACCGGCTATATGGGCATCTCTAATTTCATTATCATTCTCTCCATCTTCTTCTTTGAATGGACATCTACTTTATGCGATTCAATATAATTGGACACACCAAAAAGATGCATTAACCAATATGGAGCCACCACTCCGCCGTTCAATACAACTACTCAATGAAGTGATATCAGGAAGTCCAAGCCAAGTTTTTATCGAACACGATACAATCCTAGTTATCGGCAGACTAGGCCATTTCTATGAGGTCAAGGTAGGAGAAGGCGCTCACGGCGCACCATACATAATTAGGCATGTTAAGTCATTAAATCCACGAAAAACCCAATTGATTTGTATTCATAGTGGAAAGTTTCATTCCAATTTACCATTAGGCGATATTATTGCATCTGTTGTGCTTTCTTTGATAGATGATGTTACGACGAGTGAAAAGGTCGAGAGCCTGCGCAATGAATTAATTGATAATCAGCCAATAGGCTTTCCAGCGTTGCTCTCAGAAGAGTATACTGCATTGATTAGTAAGGACTCTCTAAAAGATTTCACAAAAGCCATATCTAGAACAACTTCGGTTTATCCCAAATGGCTTTCTCGTAATGAAAAAGAATGGTCCAGGATTGAGGAGCAAGGATTTGCAGCTGAAGAAAGAGTCCGACAACAATTCAATTTCATAATGCGTAGGAATCGCTATTTCGTTGAACTTGGGGAGCAGGCCGCTAAAGAGACTCCAAAAATCGATAAGGCCAGAGAGGTCATTAACAACGATCTCGAACTAGGCAACAACAACCCCTCAACAGATAAACTGGTTAAGATTTGGAAAGAAACTTTCTCATCTAATCAAGAACCTCCTGCTTCTCAAGGGCTATTTGGACAGTATTGGAATCAGTTTCGTGGACGTAGAGATTGGATGTTTCTACGTAACTATGGGCGTCCAGAACAAGAATACCCAATTGGCGATGTTAGAAATGGTGAACGAAGATATTGTGAGGTAATGCCTCGTGTCTGGGAAGCATTGATGTTACATCCAATCGGTTCCCAGGTAGTGCTTCCAACAGTTGTAGGTAAAGAGATTTCATTTCAATATTGTCAATTAAAAGTAACCTTAAGAGATAATCGCGAAATAAATTTACTTAGAAGATTCTTGTCAATACTTGGCTATCATGAAGACGATGGAGATCAATTAGAGAGGTCTCAAATCTACTATCGCAGAGACCACCCGAGTCCACGCAATCGCCGTATGCTAACTCAGACGTTATCGAATTTTCAGCGCTTACTGGGTGCACGCGGAGCCCCTCCATGGTGGTGGCATTTTGCTGATGTAGTCGAACCACCTTGTGAAATTCCAGAGTTTAGATGGCAGCTTGAAGAAGACCTCAGCGATGAACTGAGGCCTTTAAACTGGACCTAATTATCCCACTTGAAAATTGCAGCAGCGATTATACAAGACAAACTGACTATTGCCGAAATAGATGAAAGGCTGTTGGAATCATCATCTTCACCTTTGTCTTCAGAACCCGTATCTTGAGTAGTTTCAATTGGAGTGAAGTGGTACATTAGGTGGACTTGCATATCATCTCCATCATATGCGTCCGGTATACTAACAGTTGCGGTTCCAGTTTCCTTATTGCCGACTTCGACTATCTCTGTTACGATACTCGGGTATGTCCCCTCACCATTTGAGCCTTCAGAGAACTCTGCAGAGGCTTCAACAAACCATATGTTCACACTCATTTCATACTCTTCAAATTGTTCCATATCTAAATCAATGGCCCATGAAACAACACCGGTTTCACCGTCTTGTGAAGCCCAAGAAAGCGTAGTATTGCCACTACCTAAATTTAGAGACTGACTGATCAAAGAACGGTAGTCGTCTTCTAAAGAGTCTCCATTAGGGGTGCTTCCTATTTGCTTTTGAGTTCCATTGAACACGACTATTGGCGGGGCCCCAGCATTGTATCTACTGCTGAAGTGTTCTTCTGTGTTATTAGATCCGAATGGGTCTTCATGGTCATTAGCGCGGTGAAAGTGGTACTTTTGTATCTCGCCTTCATCTTGTAAATCTTCCAAAGCATGTTCTACCTTTACACAGTTAGTGCACCAAGTTGCAGTATAATCTTCAGCAATGGCAGGTAATGAGTTTAGAGTTGAGGTTTTGGAACTCGTATTATTTGCCCATGCCCATTGACCGCCAAATATTGCCCCAGCATCGGTATCTTCAGGTGCCTTAGCTGAAACTCCACTTGTGCCAGTGAAACTGATCAATACTAGCAGGCAACAAACAACAATAACACGGCGCATATAGAGCGCTAAGGGTGCTGAGATTTGAAATAACCTATTCAATTATTCATCTTCCTCATCATACCAACCTTCATCGGTATCAAAGGCGCCATTATCTACTAGCGCCCCATCCTTGACCTTCATCTGGAAGTTTTTCAGGCTAGAACTAACGCCACTACCAGTTCTGTATAGGCATTTAGCGATTCTTGCCAATAAGCCCTTTTCACAGTCCAACATAGTGAGACTTGCATAAGTTAAGGTTGCAACAAGCATCCTAGCCTCTGTGTTGATAGTGGTGGCATCACTCTCGCCCTCGCCCAATGCTTGTATCCTAGCACTCACATCTTGTAAGACCTGGTCGACAACTTGTTCTGGCAAGAACTTCAGTAGCATTTGGTCAGCGTGAGTCATGGCTTGCTCGATATCATCATATCTTTTCTCGCCAGGGTTCTTCCTAGGTATCTGCTGTAAAAACCAACCTATTCTCGACCTAGCTTTCCAATGATTGAGGACAACGATTCTCGCTCTCACGATTTGCTTAGAAGTCACACCATCGTTTTTCAAAGAACGCCTCCTATCGAATTTAGTTAAGATGCCCAACTCACCGGCTAACTCAACAATTGCATCGGCAATGATTACAGCGTTCTGGTGTTCACTCTCTCCCTTGATGCCTTTCTTTTGGCGGCAAATGACTTGTTTGGGCATTGACAACGCCTTCTTAAGTCCCTTGTCAGTCAATTGAGAACGTTCCTTTTCCTGCTCAGGTGTTAGTGGGGTGCATGCCATTTCAGTGATGTCATACACGACATCTCTCACGTTTTTACCATAGCGAGCTTCGATTAAAGCGTGAACCTTCTTACAGAAAGGATGCTTTTCTCTAAAAGAGTCGTATTTTCTTTTGTCATATTTCCAGAAGCCAGGGTTCTTGACGCCTTTCAAGTCACCAGGCAAAATTCTGGCGCCACTAGTCCCTGGCTTATTGCCACGTCCAACACGCTCGGTTTGTCTATCGGCTCCTTGTGTAATGCTATCTGAAACACCGTCTATCGGAGAGTAGTCCAAGTCTACTAGGCCACAACTTGCGCATGCCTTTTCGCCCATTTTGGAATCATAATTCCATTCCAAACTTCCACAATTATCACATTTATCTTCTTTTCTTGTTGCTTTCTTATCATTTACCATAGTATCATGCCTCTTTCTTATTATGCGACATCAAGCCTCTCTTTTGACAAACCGTGACGAAAATAGGTCGGATTAAATGCGGTATGTAAGAGCATTTGACAGCGCAGGAGTTAATATGTGTCCGAACAAGTTGATAAATCTTTGGTAAAAAAGCCCAAAATATTCCCAAACATGAATGCTTCTTGTTAGGTTTCACAAACTCTAGCGAATTCGACACTATTTAAACAATAACAACAAGAATGGAATTATTTACAATCCGTAGAAAAGCCTTCAATAAGTGTCGGCATCTGTATCAATAGTCGCGGGAGGTGAGGTAATGTCTGATAGTAATATTTCAAGTGCTAATATATCGATTGAAGCCACCCCAAGCGGCCAAAATATACCTGGGTGGCTACATCAAGACTTAGTGTCTCTAGAGCCTACTGAATTATTGATATTACACCCAAGCGAGAGATCGAGGAAAGCAACACTGAGTGAACTTTCAAAAACCAAATCTTCAATTGACACTTCTAAACACCTGACTATTCAGCGATTATTCGAGACACTATTTCTTGACTTTAGACTTCCAAACCTGATGGATGAAGATGCACTATTGTTTTCTTTAACCCATGACATGGTACAAACACATGCGCAAAAAGGCAACTTTCCGCTAATGTTTTCACCTTACAAGGATAAGCAATGGACCGAATATAAAACCCAAAGATTACAACAATTGCACAGGGAACTTAGCCAAATCAAGACTCCATGGAAGTGGGATAACGACCCAGGAGTAAAGGAATTTAGAAATTTGTTGTTAGAGATGGAGAAAAAGACCAATAGAACACATCCCGAGTTGAGGAAAACCCATCTTCTTGATAGAATTAAAAAAGCGATATCTGAATCAGAAACGCCCTTTTCATTGAAGAGTATAAAGGGAATCATAGTACTAAACCACCCACCTGAATTTAGCGAAATGGATAGAGAATTACTCACAGCTATTTCCAAAATCACGCCAATACATCAACTGTGTAATCCTGGTTCTTTTCGACTAGGATTTCATGGGGCTTACATCGAAGACATAGATTGGACCGATGGTGAATCATTACCTCCTTGGCTACCAAAACACGAAGTTTGGAANTATCCCAAACAAGTCAACTGGGTCTCACCTATAGGGATAAGCAACAATTCCAACATACATAGGGTTTCATTGGAACGAAAAGAACACAATATCGATGCGACATTAGAATTGGTATCCGCTTATCTTAGTCATANCAATAAAAAAGTTCTAATCATTGACGCTGCAGTTGAATCAAACCGTCGTATTTGGTCAAGCAGGCTCAAAGAGATCGGTATAATCACTAATTTTGGCCCTCCGAGTATGCATGAGCAACCATCCATATCAGGGCTAACTCATTTATTACAAGTTGGAGAAGGACTTGAAGCATGGTCATTTGAGAAATTTCGTAGAATTATCGAGAATAATGGTCTACCTTTGATTTTTGAAAACTTATCTTCTTTAGTTCACCCTAAGGAATCAGAATGGAGGCCACAACCTCATTTGGATGTACTTGAAAACATATCGCGTAGTTTCCACGTACTCGGCGGGCCTGGGGCATTGATTCGATGGATTAAAACCCTTGAAGCGGCAACTCCAATTTTAGGCGATGACATAGATACTATGAATCGAAAGTTGGAAGAAACTTTGTGGTGGTTTGCAAATATTGTAAAGATATGGTCACCATTATATGAAGACGCAATGACAGCATCAAGTACACCTATTATCGGATGTTCTTCAGGAGCTAAATTACCAACAATTGAAAGTGTTAAAGATGGAACTGAATGGCTAAATCTGATTTATAGTTCAGTAGATTGGAATGCATTATCCCAGTCAGATGCTACCTTTTCAAATTCGATATCCGCTCTTCAAAAATTGAACGAAGAGCACCATAGGTTGTTTTCTTCCCTAAGTGAATTAGAATTCGAACTTCCTCGCAAAGGTCAAGATTTCATAAGACATCTGATGAGGATAATTGATAATACCAAATTGCCTAATACCAGAATTAAATCAAAGAATGTATTGATATTAAGTCCCAATGAAGCATTTGGGCTAGAATCGGATTTGGTAATATTAGCTGGCTTAGATGTCGACTCATGGTCGATGAAATCACCAAAGACTCCATGGTTGGATTCAGAATCAAGATTACAATTAGGAATATTAAATTCAGATATAGAAATTCGTAGAGGTAGACACCAATTAAAACACCTAATCAATGCGGGACAAGAAGTCATAATTCTCGACAGTAGTCAAGATGAATCTGTAGGNCCTAGTGCTCCATTGGTAGAATTTTTCGAAGAGATGAAACGCATTGGAGTATATCAAGAACTTAGTAAAATTCCTTCTTTCATACCTGTAGAATCATACCAAGAAGGCTGGCTTGATAGGCCATGGCACCTATGTTCTAACGAGGATGATGAGGAAGAAGAAGCGATTTGGTTGACCCCCAGGCCATATTCTATGTCGATGTCCAAACACGGAGCAGTCGGCCACCGTTCCGGTTCGAGAGGTCGCGACTTTAAGCAAAGGGCTGGTTTGAAATTACTCAATGGAGGGGAGGCAGAGATTGCTCCAACCTCGATCAATAATTTAGCCCATGCCCATGAATTTGCAGTTTTCAACGATCGCATGAAAAGACAACCGACTCACAAAAATATCGAGAAAGATGAATACTTGGAATGGAGTGCTAGAAATTCACTAGTGAGCGTTGACAATCTCACACTTAGNCCGACAAAATCCCAAGTGAAGGAGGGCTCAAAAAATAGCAAAATATGGCCTCATCTCGGAATGAAAGGTTCGAGAAGCAATGGCCCGGCAATCGACCCTAGGCCGCTGCCAATGTTCCAATCAAAAAGCAAGACTTTCCAATCGGTCACAGGAGCTACTAACCAAGCAATCGGACGTAAAGTTTGGTCTGCTAGTAGAATACAAAGTTGGCAATCTTGTCCTCGTCAAGCTTGGTTATTCAAACATCTTGGAGCATCACAACTGGAACAGCCTACAGAAGATATCGATAATAGGACCAGAGGTTTGCTGATACATGATATCGAAGCANCAATACTTGAAAAACATGGAATAGAAATCGCTGGACAAGCCTCCAATAAGCCAGTAGTACTTTCAAAAGGCCCACTAAATAAAATCGATAAATTGTGGAGTACTGCCCTGCAATATCTTGAAGAAAATGCATCTTGGCTTTCACGTTCAAATGCGGTGGCATATCATAGATGTAGAGATATGCTTGGAGTAAATTCNGAACTATGGTCNCAATATCTCAATGGNGAGATAGATATTGCCCCAGCAGGAAGAATTGGAAGAATGTTAGAGGCNGATATTGAATTAGATAATAGTGCNCCAATTGCTTGCGAATGGGAACTTACACAAAAGGGCAAAAAGAGCCTCAGCATAGAAGTCAAATCAGATGATGGCAGCACATTTAGTTTTGATTTATTTGGACGTATAGACAGAGTTGATTGCGTCATACTCGATGAAGATATGAAACAAGAAGCAATTTTGGATGGAGTGCTATCTAAAGATGAATCAACTCAACAAAGGTGGGTTATTATTAGAGACTTGAAAAGTCTAGAAGGNCCCAAAGAAAAAGACAAAGGAGACCGCCACAGAAGAGGAATCTTTGATGAACTACAATTAGCTCTTTACGCCAAGGCATGGGAAATTTCCAACCCAGGGGACAGAGTCGTTGGTGTTGGTATAAGTGAGATTGGAGAAACAACAACTCATTACGTGGAATTAGACTACACCTTGTCCAAATACTTAGCAAGTGCAAAATTAGGAACTCAAACCTACTATACCTCNCTCCATTATCGGCCATTAAAGTTAACAGAAGAATATGTTAAAAATGGTTTTAGAAGTTGGCTGGATGAGAGATTAAGAACTGTTGCGAGAGCCATTATGCACGCAGATTCAGGTTTTACACAACCAATGCCAGGTAAGCAATGCTCTTATTGTTCGGTAAGAGTAATGTGCCCATCTGCAGAATTAGGCGGTGATGAGAAATGATTTCATTCAATAACAGCCAGATTCTTGGATTGGATTTAGACAAACATATCGCTTTGGATGCAGGCGCAGGAACTGGTAAAACAGCAGTAATGGCAGAACGTTATGTTCAACATTTAATCTCTGCAGAGCAACGCGCTACAATTCTACTTCCAAATGGCCCAAGAGAGCCCTTGGAAGGNCACGGAGCGTTAAGAGCACCGGCCAGAGAACGCACCGATTTGAAGAGTTGGCCAGGTTTATTGCCAAATGAAATAGTTGCAATTACCTTCACTAAGAAAGCCGCAGCAGAATTGAAATCAAGAATTAGAACTCGNCTTGCCTTGACTCGTTCAACTTCTGTACCTAAGGGAGAAAAAGGAATTTTTGATCCAAGAATCCANCGTTCTGGCGATTTAGAAATGCTTCTTTCAGGTCTTGATGAAGCCCCTATTTCAACAATTGATGCGTTCCTTTCTCAACTGCTTTCACCTCACTTAGACCTAGTTGCAATAAACCCAACAAGAGAGCAAATTTCAGATGTCCGTTCACCNCTTTTAGTCAAGGAAACAATTCGTTCTGCNTGGAGAATAAGAACCTCTAATGATGCTAGAGAAGCAGGAGTTAGAGGAGATGTCAATGAATTTATTGCGGCAAGAAATAGATTGGCTATTTTGGTTGGAGGGCAAGCCAGAGCAGAGGTAATTTTGACAGGGATGCTAAACACTTCACTATTCGTCGAGGAATCAAAACGCTCAATGAAGAAAAGAATCACCCAAAGAGGACTTGATTGGGATGGAATCGAACCGATCGACTCCGAGGTTATTTTGGATATGTTTCTTGAACCAGCCGAGGCAATAATCGACTCCTTTGCAGATAAATTACATGGGGAGTTGAACAGTTGGGTGGATGAGGCTTTATCACAATCNCCTGCCTTTGTTGGTGCTTGTGAAGTAGAACAAGGTACACACAAAACCCGCTTTAACCACCTTGTAGAATTAGCCCGGCACACTTATCCAAATTCTAAAGCAGAAAAGTTACAATGGGTATGGATGGTGTCTTTGGCTGCAGCATCATATTCGTCACTCATCAAAGATGAGATGAAATTTTTCCCGAGAGGGGTCTTGCCTCAAGTCAATCATTCCAATGAATGGATGCCAGGACTTTTCCCAAAAAGCAAAGTCAAAGGCATTCCAGGGGCTGTAAAGAATGCTGTAGCATCCAACCTAGAAACACATGGGGCTTCAATGAATAAACTACTGTGCAGCCAAGATGGCCGTTTAGTCCGATTATTAGGGCGCAGCTCGTTCCTATTCAGTCCGATGTTNGATCTGAACTTTATGGAAGATGATTGCCCTTTACGTGCACATCCTTTAGACGATGAATTAACCGATATCGCTCCAACTGGTAAATTGAGAATAACCGATAAACAGCAGACTAAAGTATTGGCAGATTTACTATTAGTTCATTTTGGCTGTCAGCAGATTCTTACTCTAAAAAAGGTAAATGAAGGTGTACATGATTTCGATGATGTACAACGTTTAGCGGCGGACTTATTGTTGGCTAGATGCCCTGATGCGGTTCGTTTTGAATATCCACAAAAAGTAGTCGAAGTACTCGATAGTCTCGATGAAGAACCGTGGCTTGATTTACATATTTCATCCGCCATGACCCTAGCCCAAGATCATCCAAAATGTCTTGCNGATTTACAACAACGTTTCTCTGTTCTGCAAACATTGAGAAGAAGATTTTGTGCTTTTATCATCGACGAATATCAAGATACCAANCCAGCACATTTCCGCTTATTATCCAGACTTTGGGGNCGAAGAGGAAAACATAGCGATGACCCTGAAAGGCCATTAGGTCCTTGGGACCCTACAGTTTGTGTTGTCGGTGATATGAAGCAGAGTATTTACCGTTTTAGACAAGCAGAAGTCACCGTAATGCGCAGAACTGTCGAGTCAATAAAATCAATAAATCAAATAGAACAATCCGAATCAAGACTGGCTCACCTTCGTAAAGCAAATCATGGAAGAGACCCAAGACCAATTGGCGCTGGAGGTGAAATTGGTTCCTTTTCCAATCAACATGTATCAACAGGTCCAAAAGTAGAATCTAAGCCATGGGATCATGTTTGTGCTGAATTTGAAGACTCTCCTAAAGGCCAAAAGACCTATGTTCAAGTCTCACCAGAAAGATTGAAAAGAAGAATTGAAGGACATATTGACCTTACTTCTAATCATCGTACATTACATAATTTAATGCGTACGATGAACGGAATTTTTGATGACGTTTTTGATGGCCGGCACTACACCTTNCCAGGCGATTGGCATGCTGAGGCACAAGAATTGAAACCCGCTCGAGATGATGATAAATTGGGTGTTTTAGAATGGTTAGTTCCACTTCAAACAGCGACACAAACACCATCGCTCGACCTATCTTCAATCAGTCCAGTTTTTGCAAATCCAAATGCGAAGAGCATTCATCTAGAACATGAATTAATAGCGTTAAGACTCCACAGCCTTCTAACCAATAGAAATACAAAATTATGGGATAGTGAATCTTCTTCATTTGCTGAAATCGAAGGCGAAACCTCTANCATTCTGCCTAAAGACATTACAATTTTAGTACATTCTAGAAAACATATTCCAGACTTGTTACAGAGACTTGAATTGAAAGGAATCCCAGTAATTTCAGATAGACAGGGCGAACTACTCAAACGCCCAGTGGTTAGAGCATTGATGGCTATTCTCCATTTGGTTGCTTATCCTGGGTCTAAATTTGCTGCAGTTTCGGTTGCCCGCTCACCAATTTTAGGATTCAGCGATGAACAAATACACAATACTTTTTCGAGCCGAAAAATCGCTGATAATTGGTGGGCGGTTCTCCACGATAACGCACCAACAAAGCGCGCTAAAACCCTCGTAAAACATCTCGCTGATTTAGTTACTAAAGGAGCAGTACACCAAGTCTTAGATGTAATATTAGATCATTCAGATTTGTTGATCGCATATCCAGATGATACATCGAGGCAGAATGCAGAATTATGGTGTGGATTAGTTTACAATATTGGAAGTGAATATGGTCACGAACCAACAGAGATTTATTCACATCTCAAATCCTTGCAAGGGCTGGCTAATAAGGGTCCACAAGCGATTACGATCCCTTCAGGCGGCGCTGTAAGAATAATGACTATACACGGTGCCAAAGGTTTACAATCCAAGGTAGTAGTCGTAGCTGGAATGTTCCATGCCGGTAAATCAGATTCTTCGTTAGCGGCTAGAAATAATGTTTTAGTTACGCCAGAAATCGTATCTGGGAGAATTAATCCTTGGTCATCACGCGATAGACCTTATGATGGACTTTGGGAATTTGCCAAGAATATGGATGGAGCGCAAAGACAAGCTGAGAGAAGAAGAGAATTCTATGTAGCATTGACTAGAGTAAAAGATAGATTGATTGTAGTCGGCTCTCCAAATACTACATCTAGTTTGGAAGAATCAACCAATAATCTATTTTTCAAGAGTAAACCTTCAATGAAAACAATGGGTGCAATGTGGATGGATGGACTTAGGTACCTATCCTANAAGAACAAAGTCAAAGATTCACCATGGCTTCTTCCTAATGATGATTTCAATATGCCATTAGAGGCCTATGGTGAGACAAATGTAAGCATTAACCCATATTCATTATTCATTAACTCAATGTTTGGTGGAGAAAACATCGATTCCATTAGGATTTATCATTCTCCAGAATGTTTCGATATTATCAGTGAAGAAACCCCTCTTAATCGATGGAAGAATCTCGAGTCAAGAGCAATCAAACTTATTGAGAATTCCAAATCTATCGACACAGAAGATGATTCAAATTTGTTAGTCCAGCATGGCGTTAGGATGAGTGCACATGGTTTAGATTCAACTTTCCAATGTCCGCGTCGTCATTGGCTTACCGAAATTAAAGGGTGGAGTGCTGAACCATTTTACCTAAGAAATTCTAATAATATAACCAAAAAAGGCAGTGATAATTTTGCTAGCCCTACTTTGTTTGGAACACTAATGCATCGTCTCTTGGAAGTCGGCCTAAAAAATCCAGCTTACGTCAATAAACCGCCTATTTTACCGCTCCCTGAGAGCTGGAAAAATAAAAATGAAAATCGCTTAGGTGATGAAAAAACAGTCGAAGAAGTGCTTTTAGAAGAGGGTTTTACAACATCAGGCACTAACCAAGAAAATAAAAAAGCATCAGCACTAAAAAAGCGACTAGCACATCTATCAAAATTAGTTGATAATGGATTAATTGGACGCTTCGCACAAGGCGAAGAACACCATAATCGAATCCCAGAAGGCTTGAGGACTGAATTGCCGTTCTTCTATCAAAACATTGTAAAAATGAGTGATGTTTATCGCATGGGATTCACTATCGATGGACTTAGTAAACTTGCAAATGTCGAGCATGTGGAGATATCATTTGATGGTAGAGCAGATTTGGTATTAGCATTTAGAGATCAAGATGGACAGGGCTATTTGCAAATTTCAGATTTGAAAACCACAGATTGCAGGGGTAACTTCAATCCAAATGACCCCAACTCCGGCTCACCTCTTCAAATTGTACAAGGAGATTTATTGGACCTTTATCCACAGACCGAAGCGGAGAAAGAGATCCTTCATGAACACAGACTCCAATTAACCCTTTATTCGATGGCCTTAGAGGCAATAGAATCAGATAAACCAATAGATGAAAGACGTAAAATATTACCTCCGTCGATACTCATTGGAGCATCTGGNCGTAGCGTAGAGTTGACCGAAAAACAGTATGAAGATGCTAAGAATGATTTGCAAAACCATCTAAATTGGATTGCAGAATTAGCGGCGGAACCAGAATCGGTAATAGAGCCGGAACGGCTGGAAGGAGAAGAAAACTCCACATGTATGAAATGTCCATTTTATCGTGGCGAAATCAAGTTGTGTGGACCTAAACAAGACTCTGAAGACTAGTCTAGCTTTTGTCCAGCAATAACCAAAGTTACAGCAGACTTTTCACCNGCTTGCCAACTAGAAATATTCGTAAATCCAGCATCATGCCAAGCATCTTTCCACTCTTGTGTGCTTAATGTCGTCATATGTACTCCGACATGTTCTGGCCAGGTCAGGCTCTCTTCATGTTCAAGATAATGGTCTATTCCAACCACTAACCAACCATCTTTAGCAACCCAGTTATCGAAAAATAATTTTAGCATTGATTTAGGGTCTTCAAGATAGTATAGAAATTCCATAGAGTGTATGATGTCATAACGCTTTGAAGGCATATAATCAGGCAATTGACACACTGAATAATCTCCATCACTGTCTATTTCTTTAGCCTTTGCAATCATTGCCTCAGCACCATCAATTCCTTCTGCAGAAGAGCATAGGGGATGGTCTTTCAATAAACGAACAACCCATCCATTGCCACAGCCTACATCGATAGCAGAGAACTTTTTTTGTGTCTTTTCTACATTTTGAAAGATAAAATTAAGCATTTCTCCAACTGCACTGGAATGGCCTTTTTCCATGCCCTTGTCTTTACCGGCTAAGGCCCAATCATGAAACACATCCGTTGCTTTTCTAATCGCCATGGTTTTGTGCGAGAGCCGATATTCAATAAAGCGTGTGATTGTACAAGTATCGAAAGGAACAAGGGTTATCTCAATGTGCGACAAATATGTCCAGTCAGTCTTTACCTCTAAGTGAAGTATTGTATCCTGAAATAGAACCACATACAACCGGTAATTTACAGGTTTCGCCCCTCCACACGATCGCTTGGGAACGGTGTGGAAATCCTAACGGGCAATCCGTAATAGTAATCCATGGCGGACCAGGGGGAGGTAGTCAACCCTCGTATCGCCAATATTTCAATCCTGAAAAATTCGATATTATTCAATTTGACCAAAGAGGTTGTGGCAAATCAAAACCATATGCCGAATTAGAAGATAATAATACTCATAGTTCGGTGAGTGATATCGAAGCACTGAGAGAGCATTTGGGCATAGATACATGGCATGTATTTGGCGGGTCATGGGGCTCAACATTAGCCCTAATTTATGCTCAAAACCACCCTCAGAGAGCAGAAAGTTTGATTCTAAGAGGAATTTTCATGTGTAGGAAAAGTGAACTTCATTGGTTCTACCAAGAAGGCGCCAGCCATATATTCCCAGATGCTTTTGATTCCTATAGAGANCACATACCGAAACAAGAGCAAGATGGTTTAATCGAGGCTTATTATCGCCGCTTGACAAGTGAAGATGTAGAAATCAGAAGGGCTGCTGCTAAAGAGTGGACGCGCTGGGAAATGGCCACAAGCCGCTTAATTCCCGACGCTGAATACTTAGAAAAAGCAGAAGATTTAGACTTTGCAGTTGCTTTTGCTAGGATTGAATGTCATTATTTCATCAATGCTATTTTTGTTGAGGAAGCACACATTTTGAACAATGTCGACAAAATCCAACATATTCCAACCTTTATTGTACAAGGCCGATATGATGTTGTTTGCCCTACAAGAAGCGCTTGGGAGTTACACAAGGCTCTTCCAAATAGTACACTGAGCATCATACCAGACTCTGGCCATTCTATGGGAGAATTTGGAATTGCTAAGGAATTGGTTAATTTTACTGACTCTGTATAATTTACTTCACTTTACCAATTTCCTGACCTAATTAAGCGTCGGCTTGATATGCTCAATGCTAGTGGACTAATGTGGAGGCAAGCCTCCGGGTGAAGAAATGACTGAAGAAGGAACCATTACACCTGAAATTAGAATTCAAGCACTTGAAGAAGCATTAGCGACAGAAACAGAGCGTGTACAGAAACTATTCGCGGCATATGAAGGCCAAGAAAAAGACTTGATGGATTCACGTGCTGAAATCGAAGTTCTCGAAAAAGAAATCATCGAAAGAGAAATCGAAAAAGAGACCCAAGAGGCGCTATTGTCTGAAAAAGAAGTCAGAATAAGAGAGCTTGAACTAAGGGCCGTTAAAGCATCCAAGAAAGTCGAACATCTCGAACCAGAACTGGAAAAGATGGAAGAGAAGTATTCACGAGAAAAAGATAGATTGGGTAAAATTTTCAATATTGCTACCGAGTTAGATGATGATTTGAAACTTGCAGTTTCAGAAATGAAGGCAAGGGATGACTGGTATGTCGCTCACATGTCATTGTTTGAGGACTTGAACAAAGCGATCAAAGAGCGCTATGAGATGATAGAAAAGGCTGTTGAGGCAGAAAGAAAATCACAACATATGGCACGTGCATTTGACGAGCGTATGGAAGAAATGGTAAGTGCTAGAGCCGCTGAAATGACTATTGAAGAGGCTGAAGCAACAGTTACACCAGTTGAGAAAGTCAAGGCTGATGAAGACAAAGACTACAACGAAGAAGAAGTCGATGAAGCGATCGAGGCTGCTGCTGAAGAAGCACTTGCTGAAGAACCGGAAGAAGCCTCAGAAGAAGCTTCAGAAGAAACCCCTGAAGAGCCAAAAGCGGATGCTCCAGCGCCTACTTGGGGAGACGACTCTGACCCATGGGCAGACAACTAGGTGATAGAAGTGAGCGGATTGGCCCGAGGCGGTCATGCCCCTGTTTTGATCACTTTTATGATGGGGACAAGTGCCATCATCATCGGAGTTACTATTGATTCATTGAATGGTTTAGTTCATTTATTTGGAATCTTATGTTGGATGATGTCAGCATTTTTTGCCAATTTCTGGAGAGACCCAGATCGAGCAATTCCTTCCGATGAAGGAATACTTGTTTCTCCAGCCGATGGACACGTGATGTTTGCAAAAAGAGAGCGAGCAACAGGTCGCCGACCCTCTTCCAAGGAAATGGATGATTCAAAGATTGAGGAGGATTCTCAAACAGGAACTTGGTATCCCGAGCCACTAGAAGAGCCCCTAAAATTTTCTACAGAGCAACGCTTTGAGGCGGTTAAAGAGGGCGAAGAATCCGATTTGGATGTATGGCGAATTGCAATTTTCATGTCTCCTCTTGATGTTCACGTCAATCGCTCACCGCTTGAATCGGTAATAGAGCGAATGGAACACAGAGTCGGGAAAGGCCGTAAGAGAGGACCATTCCTTCCTGCGATGAAAAAAGAAAGCGAGAATAACGAGAGAGTTAGAACAGTATTTTTGGCAGAAGATGAAACAAGAATCGAAGTTTGTCAAATTTCAGGAGCTTTAGCCCGTACAATTGTTCCATGGCTTTCAATTGATTCCAAGGTACGAAGAGGGCAACGGTATGGGATGATTAGACTTGGTTCAAGAGTTGATGTTAGAGTGCCAGCAAGTAAATTCAAGCCAGCAGTCATTTCTGCCGAAGATAAAAATTCTCAATTTCCTAAAGGACAATTCGTTCAAGCAGGTTCATCAATAATTTTCACTCCAGTTAAGCAATGAAACTAATCGGTGGTTTGAAACACAATACCCAGTACGCGAGTTTAGGAGGAATTCTATGACGGCACCCAAATCTTTGACATTAGTCGGTGATGGAGGCAAAGGTGCCCGCATTCACGACCTAGTCAAAGCCCCGGCAAATACTCCATGGGCTAAGGCCAAACAACAGTCCTGGGATGGTAATGAACCAGCAACTGTCTATTACACTCCTGAAACATTAGCCGATGGGACGCCATGTACTGCAATAACAGTAATTTTGCGCACCAAGGGTTGCCATTGGTGGTGGTCCAGTGGTTGTACTTTCTGTGGTTATTTCAATGACACAAGAGATGATGTCACAAGCGATAATCTCCATGCCCAGTGGAATAAAGCTAAAGCGGATTTTGATGATTTTAAGAAGCATAAAATGGTCAAAGTATACACTTCAGGGTCTTTATTGGAAGACAGAGAAATCCCAGTTGATTTTCAAGAGACGGTTCTAAGAGACTGTCATGAGATGGGTAAAGAATTGATTGTTGAAAGTAGATGTGAACAATTGACAGAAGAGAAACTCGCTTGGGCGACCTCTATTAACGACAATTTTTCAGTCGCTATTGGCTTAGAAGCCTATGATGATGA
>NZXL01000065.1 GCA_002697705.1 Methanobacteriota archaeon | reverse complement strand
GTCATAGTGGCTGTTGGGCGAGGTGGTTTGCGCTTGAAACCAGACAGGTCAACGCCCTCAGGGACTTCGCTCATGCCTAGCCCTCAAGGCTTAGGGGTTTGAACTCTTGTGAGTTAAGATTTTGGCAAGACTAAATTTTCAGTCTAGTGATTCACAAATTACATATTGTTATAATTACTTTTTAGGAAATATTCCTAAAAATAACCTTTAAATAGGAACTATTCCACCATCTATCATGGCAACGAAAGAACAGATTGCTAAAATTGTACAACTTCGAGGAACAGGTCATTCCTTAGAAGAAATAGCTGAGATAGTAGGATTGTCGAAATCCTCCATCGCTTATCAATTACAAATTCTCAAAAAACGATCTAAGAAACTAGGGCATCTAGATGTATTTTCTACAGCTTTAATCGGAGCATTGGGGGCTGCCGGCGGAATTGCTTTAGCCCTGTTATTAGAACAGACTAGAAAGGAGTGATATGATGAGCGAAGAAAATCAACTTAAATTTGATGAAAATATTACAATTCGTCAATATTTCTCTTTATTATTCAGCGATTTAGAAATAAACAGTGAATTGGAAGAGTTCGAACATATTCAGCGCGCAATAAACAAGGTGAAGCGTAAAAGAGATCAAAAAAACGAATTAGTTAAAAAATATGTAAAGGAGAGAAAC
Organism: Methanobacteriota archaeon; assembly: GCA_002697705.1. Taxonomy (GTDB): domain Archaea; phylum Thermoplasmatota; class Poseidoniia; order Poseidoniales; family Poseidoniaceae; genus MGIIa-L1. Next base: position 17,383 of record NZXL01000065.1, on the reverse strand, counting down.
GATTTAAATAAAAAAACTAGAGATGCGATCAAATTATCAAGAGACCTCAGAGAGTTGAGGCAAATAGAAAACGCGGAAGTCAAAAAATTAAAACAAAAAAGAACAGATGTCGTAGCCGATACCAAAAAATTAAAGCAAGACTTAATCAATTCTAATGAGTCCAAAGAATTAGAAAAACAATTGGCTGCCCTGATTAAAAAGCAGAATGATATTCATGAGCTAGTTCAAAATGCTGCTAAAGATGCCCAATCAACCCACGAACAAGCAATGCTGCTAGAAGAAAAAATACAAAAGATGAAAGTTGATGCTAATCAAATGCATAAAAAAAGTAAGAGTACAAAGTCTATTTCTGATGATTATCATAAGATCTTCATATTATTCATTGAACGTAAAAATGAACTAGTAGATATAGTGAATAAAATTCAGGAGAATGAGTTATGAGTAAGAAAGAAGTTATGGACAAATTATCCCATCTATTTTCTCAGACTGAAACTTTCTTGACCTCTGAGGCAAAGAAGGCCAATAGGAAAAATTGGAGTTCAAATCAAAAACAGAATATGATAATACGTCAAGAAACCTGTTTAACTTGTTCAGAAGTTCTAACTCAAGAAAATATTTCGAGAGAGCACATACTTCCGCTGGTGTTAGGTGGGAGAGAAACCGAAGATAATGTGGTCGCAATGTGCTTAGAATGTAATCATGCACGAAATAAAGTAATGGGAAAATTAGTCGGCCATACTAAAATAGAGGATTTAAGGTCAGAATGGCCAGGGAATAGAGAGAAAATATGCGAATATATATCTTGGAGTTGGGTTTCAGTATCGAATACAGACTATGACCTTAGTTTATTTCCTGAATTCAATAATCTTTTTTTAGAGAAAAGAGGTATTCTTTCACCTCCTGAAAAGCCATCGCAGAAAATAAAAAAGCCATCGCAGAAAATAACATTAAAGGAAAGATTAGATTCATGGAAGTCTTCAATATTCAAATCAAAATCTAATAATTATCAGGAATCTGATAAAGTGAAATGTAAATGCTTGAATCCCGATTGTAAGAAAATATTGTTAATTCCAAGTAATTCCAAGAACAGATTCATCTGTACTGTTAGTCAAGGTGGTTGTGGGAGGACTTACAATTCGTATGAATTGTTAGGGCATAGAGAAAATTTCGATGCAAATGATGATGTTAAAAAGTCAGATATAGTTGTAGAAAAAACTACAAAGTTTGATCTGAAAGAATGGTTGACATCTAATAGAGAAAATTATGAGTCGATAGAGGAGACCTATGTTGGTTTAAAAATGGCAATATCTTCTTACGAAAAAAATGGTGCTAAAAGACCTGTTAGAACAATGTTAGATGAAGAGTACGGGCTAAAAAGAAATTTATCTCTCGAAAAAATGTATAAAGAACTGGAAAATTACATTTCTGAAGTAGATCCGATAAAGTCCAAAAATAGTCCAATTGTAAATAAGTTGGAAAAAAAAGATGAAATTGAAGTGACAAAAAATCTAAATTCCAGTTCAGGTATTAGATTACCTAAAAACCCTGAACAATTTATTCAAGTAATGGAGATATATCTCGATAATGTTGATGACTTAGACAAATTTTCTGAGATAGTTTCAGTGATAAAAGAGAGAGAAATTATCGCTAAAAGCAGGGTTTCAACTACATTAAATGTGATTCAAAGAGCAATAATAGGGCATGACACAAAAGATCATATCTCTTTACAAAATGCATTTACTTTAGTAAAAGATTTTGAGCAAAAACCTTCTTATGAAAATATAGTTTTGGGATGTGAACAATCACTTTTAACTTGTAATTATTCAGATGTTGAAGAGTTTACAGTAGGGGTTAGAAATTATTTTCGACAATGCAGATTATTTGTGCCTTCATCAATTTCTTCAAGACTAAAGGAGGTTATAATTTCAAATATTCCGACCGACTGCAGTCAGATTAGAATTTCAGCAGCATTAGGATCGGTCTCTGATCATCCAGGAGATTTTTTTCAGCATGCTAAGTCTTGGAGAGATGTCAAAGGATTGTTAGGTTTCTCAAAGAATAAACCATTCCATGAAATAATTTTACAATTATGGCCTAAAACATTCACTATTGAATTAGTGAAAGATGCTCATTTCATATCATTGAAAAATAATGCTTGACTCAAAAATAGTGCCACTCTTGTGAGTTTGACTTCTGTAAATCTTCTCAAAGCGGAAGGTTTTGGGCATATGACCAACCGAGGACTTGTTGGTTGAGTGTTCAGTATGGAACTAATTTAATTATACGTTAATTTACCAATTATTCAATTATTACGGCCTTATCGGTCTTGTTATGGTGGCTCAGAGTATCGAGGAGGAATTAGCTGAACTCGCTGCCTTAGTAGACGAGGCAGAACGCTTAGGCTTTGACCCATGGCCACCAACAAAGCCTGATAGGCCTTGGGCCAAATGGGCATTAGGATCTTTTATGATCATCCTAATGCTAAGCGCAGTATCAAAGGTCCTATTCCGCTTTGTCACCATCTAAGATGGTGAACCTTTCGTTGAGTAAAACTCAATCTCTGCGAGTAAGCAATGCAGCTCCAAGAAGAGCAATCATTCCAATAACTCCAGTGAAACCTGGCGCCATCATTGGATTTTCATCGCTGTAAGCATCAGCAGAAGCAGAATACAAACGAACATGAGTCCATTCTTCACTGGTAACACTTTCATTCACATGAATCATGTCGCCAGATGTCAAAGTTCCTGAACTATCAGTGTCATGGAAGAAGATTGCATTCGGGTCGTTAGCGCTAGATAGAGTAGTGAAGACAATGTCTGGACCACAATCCATCTCAGGTGCTCCTCCCATGTCCATCATCATATCGCCATCATCAGAGTCATCATCTGGTATAGTACACTTTGATAGAACTGCATAGTAGTTTGAAAGGTCACCAGCGATAGGAGGCATACTCATATCTGCTTCAACAATTATCCAGTCTAGAGGTCCATGCATGTGGCCAGCGTGGTCACCGTGGTCGTGTCCGTCATGGTCGTCATCATCGTCGTCATGTCCGCCATCTCCGTGTCCATCGTGGTCATCATCATCGTCGTCATGTCCACCATCTCCGTGTCCGTCGTGGTCATCATCATCCATTGAACCCATCAAAGCAGAGAATTCTTCTAGATCCATTCCACCATCTGAATTAGCATCCATATAATTGAACATAGTTACAAAATCATTCCAATCATCCTCTGACATTGGTTCTGAAACACCAGTTGATTCGTTAGTCCAATCGCTATATTCACTAGCAGTAATCATTCCATCGCCATCAGAATCAATCATACTGAATAGCATTTCAGGAGACGGGCTATCACTGTTGATATTATTGTAGAATGTAGTAAATTCATCAGCAGATAATACGCCATCGCCGTCAGCATCTGAGGCATTGAAGTACATCATTATGCCTGCCATGTCACCATCATCATCGTGATGAATTTCATCGTCACCATATGGGCAGTCATCATTTCCATCATTAACCAGTTCCATAGAGACAGTTGAACCATCCATGCAGTCAAACCAATTGTCTACAGTACCATCGCCGTCAGTGTCTTGAGGTTCATCAGAACCATCGCCACAATCTTCTGTACCGTCGTTTACTTGAGAGAATGGAATTTCTGTGTCAGGAGTTCCACCAATAGTAGAACTACAGTGGAAGGTTCTTTCGTCATGGTCATCATCATCGCTACCGAACATGTGTTCTAATTCATCAATGAATGTTTGAAGTTCAGTTAGATTTAGTTCTCCGTCACCATCAATGTCAGAGTCATTGAATGCTTGATGTAAGTCAGATTCCAAAACAGGGTCATCTACCATCGACATGTTTTCTTCACCATCTGCAACATCTTCAGCGTTTGACACTTCCCATGCATCATAGAATTCAGACCAACTGATTCCTCCGGAACTATCGGTATCATTTTCCATTGCTTCTTCTGGTGTTGGAGGTTCAGTATCGTCGTCATGGTCATCATGGTCGCCAGAGAATAAATCTTCCATTTCGCTCATATTAATGAAACCATCATCATTTACGTCACCCATTTCAAACATATCTCCTTCAGAAGGCATGTCATCATCACTGTGGCCATCATGGCCACCAGAGCCACCGCTTGCAGCAGTCCACATTAGTCCAGCAGCTTCACAGTCTGCTTGATTATCATAAGAGTCATCAACTGTGTGTGTGCTCATGTCATAACAAACCATCTCATCTCCGTGGTCATCTCCATGGTCGCCGTGGTCTCCATCATCATCGTGGTCGCCGTGGTCTCCATGGTCGCCGTGGTCTCCATCATCATCGTGGTCGCCGTGGTCTCCATGATCACCGTGATCTCCATCATCATCATGGTCGTCATGTCCTCCGTCCATTGGCATAACCGAGAATGGTAGGGCTTCAGTAGGTAGAGGGCTCCAATCATCTCCAAAGTATCCTGCAATTTCTGCATCGGATAATAATGTAACAGTCATTGATTCCATGTCATTAGTTGCTGAAATGGAAGTTACTTTGAATGTTGAATCCAATACAAATGTAAAAGTGGATGTCATGGTGGATTCATTACCATCTTCGTCATAGTAGGTCTCTTCCATAGAAGCAGTGAATGAGTATCCCGATGTAGTTGATAGACTCATAGCATAGGTTGAATTTGTAACATCAAAACCATCTAAAATTTCGTCAGCATCTGGTGATTCAGGTGCACTCATGTCCATGTCTCCGCCCATGTCATCATCACCGTGGTCATCATGCCCGCCAGGGCCACCGCTTGCAGCAGTCCACATTAGTCCAGCAGATTCACAGTCTGCTTGATTATCATAAGAGTCATCAACTGTGTGTGTACTCATGTCATAACAAACCATCTCATCTCCATGGTCATCATCACCGTGGTCGCCGTCCATGTCATCATCATGATCGTCGTCATCATCAGCCATCATATCAGCAACAACAACGCTCCAAGGTACTGCGTTATCCATAGTGAATTCTTGGGTTTCATCATTGTATACCATGTGGATAACAGTAGTATCTGTTCCATCAGGGTTAGGAATGACAGTTTGTTCCGACATGAAACTTAGAGGCATCATCATGCCTCCAATATCCATTTCGCCACTCATTGAAGTGAATATAGCAGCTCCATTAGGGGTGAACACCATTTCAGTACTTGCTGACATTCCATCAGAACTTGTACTAATAACAGTCATTCCCATCGAACTACTAGCGTCCTTAGGGAATTGTTCTATTGTAGTCATAAAATCCATGATAGCTTGCTCAAGTCCAAGTTCAGTCAAACATGCATCTGAGTTAGTCGCATTTTCATCATAATTAAATGCGGTACTATCGTCACATCCAGGTATGACAATCATATCTTTTATTTCGTCTTCAATACTTTCCGTACAACCAGCGAGGGTCATGAAAAGTGCCATTACTATAGCAAACTTCTTGTTCATGTTATCACACACTATGCCTTAGCATATAAATTACTCTATAGATGAAAAAACCGTTTATTTGAAGAACAAGATGCTCGAGCGGGGGGCATAGTCCCTTAGTGTAGCGGTCCATCATGGAGGATTCTGGTTCCCCCGACCTCGGTTCAAATCCGAGAGGGACTACCTTCATAATTCGTGATTTTGGTATTTCTTAGAAAGTTCATCTTGATTGCCAATCGTGAAACCAGTTACCATTTGCATTGCCTTTCCATACTTTATTACTCCCGAATATTCTTGGATCTTACCGTACAGAGAAACCCTTAGTCTAAATTTACAAGATTTCTTTGTCTTTCTCTTTCTATGATGTTTGTAGAAGTGAACTCCAACTTTGTAAGAGCCCTTTGGTGGTTCAGATGTCCAAACTACATTTTCTACTGGAGTTTTACTAACCGGCTTTACATTCATATCAACATCTAATTCTCCACCACATTCACTATTTCTATTATTGAAATAAATTCTTTCTCCTGATGGGCAGAAAAGGTGTAAGTCGAGATCGTTGTAATCATCCCATGCTAGAGAAACTTGTACTGAACCACTCTTTCCACCTTCCCGTTCAAGACGTTGTTCTAAGTCATCGTTTTCTGGAGGGGAATCTTCTACAATTATTCCAGAACCAACATTTTCTCTTTCTACAAATGTAGCGTGCTCTTCCAACTCTTCATCATTTTCTTCAATCCAAGTCTCTCTAACTTCGAGTTCCATTATTCGTTCCTCATCATCGAATTCCTCATCACTTGGCGGCATTTCATCAAGTAATTCTTCTAGAATTAATCTAAGTTCTACGATGTTTTCATTTCTTGAATCGTCGCGAGTTTCCCACTCATTGTAGTCCTTTTCAGCCAATTCTTCAATTTGCTTAGTTCGAACAACTGGGGGGATTTCGTCCTGGTTATCATCATCATCAATTTTTTCAGTTTCAGAGTGAACAATAGTTGTTGTTTCATGATTTTTCAACTCCGGTAAGTCCGGCGCATATTTTTTCCTTAATGCCTCACGGAGTAATCTTTGATTTCGACGTTTAATGAAGCGATATGTGACTACAGATATACTGCCTGCAACCACGCTAAGAATGGCTAAAATAGCCGGCTCCATGAACTAATTCAATCGTTACTCCTTTATTGGACATTGGGTAAAAAACCCTGATTATCCCATAAATGCAGAGTTTATTTCATCAAGTACGCTTTTGCTCGGCCTTAGATTTTCATCAGCAACATCGATAAGAGGTTCTTCAACCAATCCCATGTCTTCAGCAAGTGATGCTTTAGTATTGTCAAAGTACAATAGACCGGTGACGTGCTTTGCATCTTCTTCTGCATTGTGAAGTGCGGTTAGAGCCGCTACTGCATTTGCAGGGTCATGCTCTTCTGAAATAGTTTCCAATCTTATTGTGGAGCCGTCATGCAACGTGATGTCTCTATAGTGTCCTTCAGGAACTTCGACTTCAGTGATTGGATTGAAATGAGGTATGTAATCAGTCATATGTAGTGTAATTTCATTTTCCTTGACATATCCATATGATTTCATAGATTCATCATTATTATTGAAAGTTACACATGGGCTAATTACGTCAATAAGAGCAAAACCTTTGTGAGACATAGCGGCCTTTAGTAGCGAGTTTAATTGTTTCTTCGAACCAGAGAAAGAACGGGCAACGAAAGTACATCCAAGGTTGATTGCTAAAGCGCATAAATCAATAGGTTGTGTCTTATTGATTGGACCTTTCTTTTTCTTAGAACCGATATCAGCAGTAGCAGAATATTGCCCCTTTGTCAAACCATATACGCCATTGTTTTCAATAATGTAGACCATGTCCATATTTCTTCTAATTGCGTGGATAAGTTGCCCTATTCCAATNGATGCTGAATCNCCATCTCCAGANACTCCAATGTANANNANNTCCTTGTTNACNGCNTATGCNCCTGTNGTNACNGATGGCATTCTNCCNTGNACNGTGTTAAATCCATGNGANTTTCCAAGNTAGTANGCTGGTGTTTTTGANGANCAACCAATACCTGACATCTTNGCAATTCNGTGAGGCTCTATTCCACTTTCCCAAGCAGCGGTAANNATAACATTAGAGATTTGGTCGTGTCCACANCCNGGGCANAGAGAAGATTTTCCTCCGGTGTAACTATCNTTAGGCTCATTNATNACATTGAGTTTTACTGCTCTTGCAGGGCGTTCTCTTTTTTCGCTCATTGTTTCACCTCTTCGAGTTTAGCAAGAATTCTATCCGAATAGATTCTAGCACGTGGCGGCATCCCATCGCTGTATGCAACAGAATGAACACGAGATACAAGATGGTTTGGTAATTCTTTACGTAGAATTCCGTATAGTTGTCCATCTCTATTTATTTCAAGAATAATTGTGTGTTCATGTCTTTCAATAAAATTGACAATTTCACTATGTGCAGGAAGTGCTCTAATACGACATTGACTTACCTTAAGTCCAGTCTCTTCCAGTAAGTCATCTATTTCTTGGATTGTGTTTTCCATGCTTCCAAGATATACAATTCCAATTTCACACTCTTCTTCTTCTCTCAATATTGGTGCAGGTAGATTATCTCTTGCACCATCGATTTTATTTTTCAATCGTGTCATTAGAGCCAAATAATCTTCAGGTTTCTCTGAATAAACACCCTTTGTGTTGTGTCCAGTTCCTCGATAAAGAATAGGCGCCATTCCTGAGCCAGGTAATGTTCTGTATGGGATTCCATCGCCATCAACATCGAGGTATCTGCCAAAGTCTTCGAATGCATCAAATGTTTTCTGGTCTCTTACAACCTTTCCTCTGTCCATAGGTTCGCTAGGATACTCAAACCCTTCACAAGCCCATCTATTCATACCTAGGTCAAGGTCACTCATTCCAAATACAGGAGTTTGATATCTTTCAGCATAGTCAAAAATTCTCCAGCCATATTCAAAGCATTCTTCGACAGTGCCTGGTATTAGAACGATGTGTTGAGTATCTCCATGGCTTCCTTCGTATAGCATGGCAATGTCAGATTGTTGAGTACGTGTTGGGAGACCGGTTGACGGTCCAACTCTGGTAACATCCCAAAATACAGATGGTATTTCAGCAAAGTATCCAAGTCCAATGAATTCTTGCATTAGAGAAATACCGGGTCCTGAAGTTGCGGTCATCCCTCTTCCGCCTGCCCATCCTGCTCCCATCACCATACCAGCAGCAGCTAGTTCATCTTCTGCTTGAATGACTGAACAAGTAGTTGAACCTTCATCATCGGTTCGAAGTTTAGGCGTCCATGCAATGATTCCTTCAGCAATTGAGGAAGAAGGAGNGATTGGATACCAAGCCAGCATCTGGACTCCACCAAAATGGGACCCCAAGGCGATAGCCTCATTTCCGTCAATAAAGAATTGTTTTTTGTCTCTTTGACGTGCTTCGATTGTGTAAGGGTCTTTCTTTTCGAGGTTATCCTTGAAGTAATCTCTGCCAAGTCCAAGGGCGGTAATATTCAACTCAATGGCAGTATCTTTGCCTTTGAATTGTTTTGCTACAGATTCTTCTAAGACTTGTTGATCAATTCCTAGAATTTCTGCTATAGCGCCGACATAGACGATATTTGTAACTAACTTAGCAATCTTTGGATTTATTTTCCTTGCCAATGCAGACATTGGAATTGGATAGGAAATAACATCTTCACGAGTCATTTCTTTCTTTGCATTTTCATTCCATATGACGACACTCCCAGGTTCTAAGGCTGCTAAATCTTCGTCCCAAGTGGCTGGATTGACTAGTACTTGGATGTGAGTTCTATCTCCTGGCGCTTGATATCCCATGTCCGATAACCTGACGATATACCAAGTCGGTAATCCAGAAATATTTGATGGGAAAAGATTTTTTCCACTTGCAGGAACTCCCATGTCGAAAATTGACTGAAGTAAAATTAAGTTTGCAGATTGTGAACCTGTTCCGTTTGCAGTGGCTATATTGATGGTGAAATCATTGGCAATGGCTTCCATTGTGTTTTTCTCCTAGAGGTTAGTTGGTGCGTATTCCGCCCCTATGTACTTCGCGTTCCGCATACACCCTTTGAACATGTTGATTCATTTCACTGTCAAAAACATCTAATTATCNATAGTGAAACTCAAAACTGAAANGGTTCTCGCANTGTCATGGCCGATGAAAANTTNAGAGATGCATGGACTAAATCTGAGAAGGTATTAGCGAAAGGAAATGCAGACGAAGCATTGAAGATTCTTCGNGAGATTGACCCNGANGGTGAAAAGGCNACNACTCTTAGGATTGCAGGCGAAGCAACATGGGCAATTGCTGCAAAAGGTTCGTCAAAGTCAGAATATCGCAGAGCAGCCTCTCTACTTAGGGATGCGGTCAAAATAGACCCAAGAGATAAAAAAGCGAATAATGCGTACAATTCTATTCTAAATGAAATGCAAGACAAGGGGATTAAAGAAACCACAATGCCTAGACTTGTAAATGACGGCACTCCTACGCTTGCTGGCATTGTAGCGTTGTGCGCATCTATCATTATTGCTCTAATGTTAATCAAGGTGGCATCTGAATCATCTTCNGATTTAGCAACAGAAGCAACTTTGGAATTATCATGGACTAACACTGATGGTACCCAAAGTACGGGTATAGTCGTAGTTGAATTATATGCTGAAGATGCCCCGTTGCATGTTGAAAACTTCGGCATCTTGGCAGAAGAAGGAAATTATGATGGAACCGTATTCCACCGAATTATTTCTAACTTCATGATGCAAGGTGGGGACTTCACTAGACGGCGATGGTTCTGGCGGACATGCTGGTAAATTCTTTGGATATTGTAATGGTGAAGAAGCAGATTCTGCNGGNGATTGTNNNATNNNNTCNTATACNGTNCCAGATGAAGCAGATAATGGGCGTACTCACGAACCTTACTCACTATCCATGGCCAAGACTTCTGCTGCTCACACCGGTGGTTCACAATTTTTCATCGTTGATCCTGATGCAGTCGGTCAAGATGGCTCGCCAGGAACTCCTCATTTAGACGGAGTTCACACAGTATTTGGAGAAGTCACAAGTGGATTTGANCATATTGATGCTATCACTGCTCTATGTGACAACCAAAACTGTCAAAATGACAAAACGCCTCAAGATGTTGTTCTAGAAAGTGTGACTACTAATTTGGATGATGATTCTTGGTGGAAATTCTGGTGAAGCCAGAATTTACTCAAGGGTTTTATTCATAGACATGCAACAACTCGCCTAATTCATGGCGACTTTAGACCCCTTTAATGCAAAAAGAGAATTGTCTGTTGGTGGGCATTATTTTTCCCTCGAGGGTCTTGATGAAAACGGCATTGATACATCTAATCTGCCTTACTCGATTAGGATTCTATTAGAAGGAGCCCTACGTGGCAATGATGGCTTTTTGGTTAGTGAAGACGATATTAGAAATATCGCAAGTTGGCAACCGAATGGCGAGCGAGGAGAGATTCCATTTAGACCATCTAGAGTAATATTACAAGACTTCACTGGTGTTCCGGCAGTAGTCGACCTTGCTGCACTTAGAGATGCTATGGTTGAAATGGGCGGTGACCCAGAAAAAGTAAACCCCCAAGTTCCAGTTGATCTTGTTATTGACCATTCAGTTCAAGTTGATGTCTCAGGATCTCATAGTGATGCTCTTGAAATGAATTTAGATATTGAATACCATCGAAATATGGAAAGATATACATTCTTAAAATGGGGCCAGAAATCGCTAAAAGATTTCCAAGCAGTTCCTCCTTCAAGAGGAATTGTCCATCAAGTTAATTTAGAGTTTTTAGCGAGTGTTTCACGCCAAGAAAATGGAATATGGCTAGCCGATACATTGGTTGGAACAGATTCACATACAACCATGGTCAATGGCCTAGGAGTCTTAGGCTGGGGTGTTGGAGGTATTGAGGCTGAGGCAGTTATGCTTGGTCAACCGATTTACATGCTTGCACCTGATGTTGTTGGAGTTAGGTTGACAGGTCAATTAAATCCAGGAGTAACTGCAACAGANATGACATTAAGGATTGTAGAAATTCTTCGTGAACATGGAGTAGTAGGTAAATTTGTAGAATTCTTTGGCCAAGGAATGGCAGCTCTNTCTTTAGCAGACCGCGCAACAATAGCGAATATGGCACCCGAATATGGTGCAACATGCGGTTTCTTCCCGATAGATGAGAGGACCTTAGAATATCTCAGGTTAACTGGGCGCGAAGAATCACATGTTCAAGGCGTGGAGGCTTACAGTAAAGCACAAGGAATTTGGTACTCCTCTGACAATGAAGAGAAATCTTATTCTGCATTATTAGAACTTGATTTATCTACTGTCAAACCAGCACTTGCAGGTCCAAAGAGACCACAAGACAGAGTCGATTTATCTGATATGAAAAACCATTTCATCGAATCTTTGACATCGCCTTTGGGACACCATGGNCATGGATTAAAGCAGGAANATTTGTCAAATAGTGCAATAGTCGAATCAGATGGTCAAAAGTATGACTTGAATCATGGGGATGTAGTAATTGCAGCGATCACTTCTTGTACAAATACTTCTAATCCAGGAGTTATGCTATCTGCAGGATTATTGGCAAGAAATGCTAGAGCTAAGGGGCTAACAGTGAAACCTTGGGTCAAGACCTCATTAGCTCCAGGGAGCAGAGTAGTTACCGAATATTACAAGGCTACAGGCCTGCAAGATGACCTNAATGCAATGGGATTCAATGTAGTAGGATATGGTTGCACTACCTGTATTGGTAATTCGGGACCACTACCAGAAGAAATCGATGGAGCAATAGATGAGGCAGGATTGATTGTAGGTTCTGTAATCTCAGGAAATAGAAACTTCGAAGGTAGAGTTCATAGTAAAGTCAAGGCATCNTACCTAGCAAGTCCACCGTTAGTTGTTGCATATGCTATAGCAGGTAATTTNGAAATAGATCTAGACAANGAACCACTTGGATTCTCCAATGATGGTTCAGCAGTGATGCTAAGTGATATTTGGCCATCGGATGAAGAAGTTCAAGAAGCACTATCCGTAATCACTCCTGATATGTTTAGGCAGAGATATTCTGATGCCATGAATGAGCCTAGGTGGGATACAATACCTTCTGAAGCAAGTCCATTATATCCTTGGCAAGAAGATTCAACATATATCCGATTACCTACCTTTTTCTCGGGTCTATCTCCTGTACCAGAACCAATATCAAGTATCAAAGATGCTAGAGTTTTACTCAAACTTGGAGATTCTATTACAACCGATCATATTTCTCCTGCGGGCTCATTCCCAAAAAATGGTCCAGCGGGTAAATGGTTGATTGAGAGAGGAGTCGAAAAAGCCGACTTCAATTCTTTTGGAAGCCGAAGAGGGAATCATGAAATTATGATGAGAGGGACCTTTGCAAATGTAAGAATTAGAAATCAAATGGCGCCGGGGACCGAAGGCGGTTATGCTTTACACCCTGAGAGCGGAGAGGTGACATCGGTATTCGAGGCTGCTCAAGCCTATTCAGGTGCAAAAGTAGTTCTTGCAGGTTCTCAGTACGGGACAGGTTCTTCAAGAGATTGGGCTGCTAAAGGTACATATTTACTTGGAGTACAAGCCGTAATCGCAACTTCCTTTGAAAGAATTCATCGTTCCAACCTCGTTGGAATGGGGGTACTGCCGATGACTTTCAAAGAAGGGGAATCTCATGAATCATTAGGTTTGGATGGCACTGAATTATTTTCTATACCGGTAACAGATGATGTAAAGCCCTTAGAAATGATTACCGTTACTGCTTCTCGAGCCGATGNCACCACATTCGAGTTCGAAGCACAAGTACGCCTAGACACTCCAGTAGAGGTTGAATATTACCGTAATGGTGGAATTCTACATACGGTANTAAGGCAACTTGCTCAATGATTAATCGTCACCTTGAAGTTTAAGACTCTTTACCACGCTTTATGGCGGAACTTAGTGGCTATGTTCAATACCGATTTAGGTCGGATGAGCAAGATACAAATATTCTACTAAGGGGCGAATCTGAATGGGTAAGCCAAAAAGTTGAGGAGTTGGGATTGACCGGTTTAGGTTGGACTATGCCATATGGNCAAGATTCTACTGAAACAAAACCCGGTCGCCCTTCTAAGTCTAAATCAANCCCAAATATNTCTGTCGAANAAGAGCCTTTGGGCGAGAAACCTTCTGACATGGGCCCAACTCCTGACCCGAGTAGGATTCCAGTGGTCAGGCGACCTATCGGGCAGTTAGATTTGAGTAAAGAATTACAAATGCTTGGAATTGAAAAACCGATCCGTCCTGACACCATCGAGTTGATGGAGATTTTCTCTAATTTGGATACCCCGCGTCCAGTTCAAGGGGCGATGAGCGTAGACCCTATGGCAGAAGCATGGCTTCGAGAACTGTTGACTGTTGTCGTCAGAGAGTATGGATCTACGGCTCTCAGAACCAAAGATATCGAGGAAATAGCAAGTAAGAAATTGGGCAATAGAGAAGGTTCAGCCCTAGAAGTTTGGTTAGACTCTTTATTTTCTGCAGGAAAGTTGGTAAAAGTACACGGTCCTGACGCCATTGCTTGGGGCCCATCGCCAAGATGGCTAATCGGAAAAATATAACTTAAACAGTTATTTTTCGGATTTTGGGCAATTATTATTTTAATTATTCAAATCGCTTTACTGAGGCTTTATTACAATATTATGTGTTAAACCTAAGAGCAAAGGAATTAAAGTGCAAGTAAACTTGGCATGGAGAGTGATGATGATGTTTAACCAAAGCAATCTCTTCAAAGCCCGCGCCCGAAGCATGTTTCTATGTATGCTGATGATTTTATCGACAACTGCTGCAATAGCATCAACTGCTAGTGCGTCTCAAGCAAGGTCGTATACCACAAACCGTGACCCACACGATGTCGCCATAGGCGATTTTAATTGTGACGGCAATAATGATATTGCAGTCGCCACAGATGGTACTCACACGATTACCATTCTCTGGAATGACGGGAATGGTGATTTTAGTGAGCGTCAAGATATTTGGGTATCTGCAAACCAAAGTCGAAATGCTGATTGGGATGAGTTTTCCAATGTCCAGTTTATCGAAGTTGGAGAATTTACCGGTGACGGCGCAACAGATATTGTAATCTTCCAAAGAAATAATCCATTTAGAACCGATGATAATGGTGCGCCAGATGGCCAACCAGGTAACGTGACAATCATCGAAAATGGCGGATGTAATGAGAAAACATGGGATATTGGTGCCCGTTTCACTCATTTTTGGGCATGGGATTTAGAAGTCAGCGATCTTAACAAAGATGGAAATGACGATGTCATGATTCTTGACCTACAAGCTGATATTACTACCCAAAGAGTAGTTTCATATTTGGGCCCAATTAGTTCCAGCACTCAAGGAATAGTAACCAACTTAGGTTCTGCACAACTGAACACTTACCGTGCTTTCACCTCTGGAGACTGGGGCGAATCTCAAGTCGGTGGAGGATTAGGCGGAGGCGGCCAATGTTTTGATAACGACATGTGGCTTCTACGTAGCGAAGGATTAGATTACAGTACAGGTCAAGTTACCAACCCTGGTCATGATGACAACGTTTCAATCGTTGAATTTAATTGTAATACTAACAGTTTCCCTCTGACTTATACTTTCAGCACAACACCAGGTCCAGGTGAACACGTTGTAAATATGCAAACTGTCACTTCACAAGCGATAAGCGTAGCTGACATGGACGGCGATGAAGTAATCGATGTCTTAGCACTTAATGACGAAAACATAGAGAATGTAACCTATGTTAAATCTTCAGCAGTTGGAACATGGAGTAATCCTCAACTTGCATATTTTGGCCCATATATCTCATGGACACTAACAGTTGCAGACCTTAATGGCGATAATGAACCTGATTTCGTAAATCCAACAATAGCCTACCAACAAAACTCTACAGACTCTGCAGGCGGTACAAGTTCAAACTTCTTTTTGAATTATCCAACTTCTATTCAAGTAACTCTTTCTGATGGTAACGGAGGCCATTTGAGCCCACTTTCATACGAGGCCGGTAGAAGGCCACACATTGCGGAAGTAGGACAGATGGCAGGTGCTTCTAACTCAGCACCAGACATCGTTGTTGCTCACAAGAATTGGGCATTTGGCGGCTGGAGAGATAATTTCGGATGGGAAGGTCAATATGATTCAATTTCAGTCATTGAAATGGATAACAAAGACTTGTCGGTTTCTGGAATAGAAATCGACCCAGTGGACCGGTATTTTGGAATTGTCGGTGAGGGGACAAGAGATTTGAATGTCACAGTAACCAATACAGGAATGGATATACTAAATGGTCAAAACGCTCAATTAGATGTTGAATTAAAGATTGTAGATGAATTGAATTCAACCAATCAAACTGTATATGCAATGGATTGGGATTCTCCTGAAAACAAAGCCGCATGCGGTGGATGTAACTGGGAGTTCAATGAATATGTTGACGGAACATACCACTGGTTTGAAGAAACAAATCATTCTTCGGGAACTGGCACAGACCCTGATGAATCAGAATCTGAGTTTTCACCAAGTTACCTAAACCCAACAGATTTCATGTGGGCTGGAGAAACTAAGATCAATAGTACTGGTGGAAAGTGGACTGGATATGGTAAAAACTGGGACGAAGCAATGGTTCTAAAAGACGTTGATTTGACCGGTTCTGACCGTGCCTTCATGAGTGTAGAATTGTATCATGACCTTGGTTTTGGTGCACTTGGAAGCGCTGATACAAACGGCTTTGTCGTAGGCGATGTTTGGGACGATGTTGCAATGATCGAAATTGGAAGTGAGGAAATCGGTTGGGACGTAATTAGTTGTCCTGTTTCTGCTTATCTAAATGGTGCATGTTTCTCTGGAGACTCTATGTGGGGCGGTTTTGATTTAGATAGAGCTTACAAAGAAAACGTTGTTGGAGGCTATGCTGAAGGATTGTATTACTACGGAATTTACTCATTCAATACCTATTATGGTTGGAATAACTTCACCGACGAAGGGTTTGGAACTTTTGACTTAAGCCCATGGGCTGGTGAAACTGTTGATATTAGATTTAGATTAAGAACTGGATTTGAAGGCTCAATAGCAGATGACAATGAAAGTCGATGGACTGGATATGATGGATATGCAGTAGATAATTTGACTATTACAAAGCAGAACACAGCCTTCTTCCCGAATGCACAAACTCAACAAACTCAAATCAATCTGCAGAACTTAGGTCCTGGGCAAGAATATACAGTTCCTCCTATTCAGGTAAATTTCCTTAATGATACCACATATAGAATTTCAGCAACCCTTTCCAATAATGGATGGGATGAACAAAGTATCAATGATGAGATTGTTGGTTACGTAACGCCATTCAATCTTTATGACCCGATCTTAGAATCGATTGATTACTTCTCGCCAGGTGGATTATATGCTCAAGGAACATTCCCGATTTCGGCTACAACCAATAATTGGGGTAATACTCCTGTTGATTTTGATATTACGGCCACAGTGTTTACTGCTGACCCATCAGATGTGAATTGTGGAACACCTTCATCGGTATGTGCAGTTACATTTGATAATACTACAGATGGAACAAGATATACTGAGAGTAATAATCCGAAAGGGGTAAGATATAATGATTCATTACTTTGTCCTAGTGATTTGATATTCAATAATGAGGCATATTGGTTTGGACATCCATGTTTATCGCAAACCGGAACACTTGGTTACGGAGATGCATGGGAAAATGAAACCATTTCGATAATTGATGTTGACATGAATTCACTTTCAGGAGACTTCGTTTCACTTTCCTTCGAATACTTTGCTGACACATTCTACGAAGTTGATTCTCAA
>NZXL01000064.1 GCA_002697705.1 Methanobacteriota archaeon | reverse complement strand
TGCAAAGTTGCTGGAACTTTAGTAATCAATTCAAATCCTAAGAAAATAGATAATACAAATAATGTTAAACTTCCAATCAATAATTCTGGCGTCATTCTATCACCCCTGCTAGTCTTGTTTGCTTATGGTGGATTTTTCCATTTTGGCAGATTAAAACTCCGCCCATTCCACCAACATAGAAATCAGAACCTTCTGGTGCTCCTACCAATATATCATCATCTTCAGATATGACCACTTTTCCTTCATCGACAAGTGATGTAATGAAAGTCGTAAGATTGTTTGAATAAAGCATACTTGCAGTATTTGCCAATGTACCTGGTAAATTTGAAGTTCCAACAATTATAACTCCATTATCCGTAGTAATTATCTCACCAGCTACTGTACTCTCACAGTTGCCTCCAACATCAGCATTCATATCTACCACTACAGCGCCTGATTTGAATTGACTAACAGCACTAGTAGGAACTGTTATCGGTGCAGGGCGACCAAAAATTCTAGCAGTGGTAACTATGATATCAGCATCCATTGCAACACCACAAACAGTATCGTTCACCTTTTGAATAAATTCAGGTGTCAATGGTTTTGCATATCCAGATTCATCTTCAAAATCATCCATACCATCCACTTCAATGAACCTTCCACCAACAGATTCAATTTGCTCAGCTGCAGATTTCCTTACATCAGATGCGTATACAACTGCTCCTAATCTCTTGGCGGTTGCAATTGCTTGGAGTCCAGCAACTCCACTACCCATAACAACAACTTTTGCAGGTCTAACAGTTCCAGCAGATGTAGTCATCATTGGAATTCCTCTAGGAACATTTGCTGCCCCTAACAGTACTGCCTTGTAACCAGCGAGATTATCTTGGCTGGAATTAACGTCCATAGATTGAGCCCTAGAAAGTCTCCTAGGAATCATGTCCATAGACATCAATGTTACTTTTGCCTCAAGACAAGATTTGACATTTTCTGGGTTTCTAAATGGATCAGATACACAAGTTAGATTAGTCCCACTCTTTATTGAATCGAGTCCAGGGAAATTAATACAAATAACATTCTCACATTCAAGGGCTTCTTTTCTAGAAACTAGTTTCGCACCAAGTTCTTCATATTGAGAATCTGAGTAATTTGCGCTAACTCCTGCGCCCTTTTCTACAAGAACCTCAAATCCGGCCTTAATCAATTTCTTCATACTTCCAGGAACAATAGCAACTCTCGCATCATTATCTGGTTCTTTAGGGACTCCAATTCGCATAGATTTACACCTCACAAGCCGCAAAACCTTGGGGCTCATTTGATGCCAATGATAGGGGGTTTTTAGATAAGACGCTTGAAAACAAATTTTTGCACTATCAAAAACATATCCAGCCGACCATGTTACTTATGGACGGCCAACTATACGCATGTTACAACGAGGATTAGTTATGAGCGGTTCGAGAAGGAAAATTGCAGTTATTGGAGCAGGAAATGTAGGTGCTACATGCGCATTTGTTTTGGCACAAAAAAAGTTGGGAGATATTGTTTTACTAGATATCTACGAAGGTTTTGCTAAAGGTAAGGCTCTAGATATGTCTCAAAACGGCCAAGTTCTAAATTATGATGGAAACCTTACTGGGACCTCTAATTATTCAGACATCGCTGGAGCAGAAGTGGTAGTTGTTACATCTGGATTCCCACGTCAACCGGGAATGACACGTGAGGATTTGATTGCTAAAAATGCAGGAATTGTCAAACAAGTTGGTGAAGGAATAAAGGAACATGCACCGAACTCAACAATTATCATGGTGACAAATCCTCTTGATTTGATGACTTATCACATGCAAAAAGTAACCGGATTCCCAACTAATCGTGTTTGTGGACAGGCTGGAGTCTTGGATAGTGCTAGAATGACACACTTTGTAGCAGATGCGATTGGTTGCTCAGAAGAAGATGTTCATGCAATGGTTCTAGGTGGACATGGAGACACTATGGTTCCATTGCCTCGTTTCACTACAGTTGGTGGAATTTCAATTACACATTTACTAGATGAAGAAACAATCGATGCAATTTGTAAGCGAACTGCTTCTGGTGGTGGAGAAATTGTTAAACTTCTTGAACGAGGTTCTGCATTTTATGCCCCTGGCTCTGCAGCTGCAATTATGGCAGAAGCAGTATTGAATGATCGGAAGAGAATGATTCCAGCCTCAGCATACCTCACAGGTCAATATGGTTTGAGTGATGTTTACATTGGTGTGCCAGTAATTCTTGGCGCAGGTGGTATTGAGAGAATTATTGAATTAGACTTGACTGAAGAAGAATTGTCAAGTTTACAAGGATCTGGAAACTTCTACAAATCACAACTTAGCGAACTTCTTGGTTATTGATTAACAATAACTAGGGATTTTTCACGTCCTTTGGTGGTAACTTTCTCTTTATCAAGTTTAGAATTAGGAATATTCTTTAGAACTTTGATTCCACGATTTCTAGTTCTCATTCTGGTTAATATTTCTTGACCAGTATAACACCCTTTAGAATCATGGACATACTGGTTTAGTCCACAAGAGTACGGAATTGATTTGGAATTAATTTCATATTCATACCAAGGTATTAGATTAGCAATTCTCCATTCATGGAAGCCATCACCCATTTTTTCGCCGCCAAAATTTACCTTTTTCCCTGCAATACAATATATCAAATCTTGCCTAATTCTTGCATAAGTGACATCATCAATTGTTTGACAGGTAGCCATTGGGACCGAATTTTCTTCGTCAAAAATAATCACGACATCGTTTAATTTAGAAATATCGGTTATACTTACATCACTTTGTAAAATTTTGGGAGTAACAAAGTCTAACATAGATTGAAAGTTATTTTCGTGTCCAACAATTGCTAAAAATCCACCTAGGTGTAATATTGTCACAAAGTCGATAATTTTAGCATTTTTATCTAAAATTGAACTTTGAATAACCTGATTCTTCTTTAGATTAATAATTTGATTAGAACTCAAACCATCTAAGAAACTTAGGCAATCTTCGCCTCGCCATATTGTGACATAGCAGTCACTAAATGCCACTTTGGGCATGATAATTCCTCAAGAAAAGGATTCTCCACAGCCACATGAAGATTCAGCATTAGGATTGATAATTTTGAATCCACCGCCCATAAGACGATCTTCATAGTCAATCTGAATTCCATTTAGTAGGTGACTAGATGAATTAGGAATAAGTACTCTAAAACCATCAATATTGAGTTCTTGACAATCAACATCAGTATCTTCTACAATCTGTAAGTCGTACATGTATCCAGAACAACCACCAGAAAGTACTCCTACAAGTAAAGCCATAGAACGATCATCACCGAACGCATCACCTAACATCTTTACAGCATTGTCTGAAATTGATAAATTAACATCAACAACTTCGGGTTTATGCATTTCTAAAGGAGCACTGGTCTCACAAGTCCCACAATCCATGACTATGCTATCAGGTTCTCACCTATGAACCTGTGCTTAATTTTCATCAAAGTTTTATTCTTCAAAGATGATTTCATAAAAGCACGAACAGTTTTTTGCTTCTATGCATTCTCGTTTACTAGTCGATACTTTACGTCCATGTCGCTCTAGCAAAATACCACTCAAAACACTCTCATCTAGATTACAAAAGAATTTCGATGTACTTGGATTACCACCACATGCTGAACCATCTTTTACAATAATCCTTGTTGGAGGAAGTTCACCGATTTCAATTTCTCCCATCCCCATCTCACTCCATTCTTGAATAATTGTATCCCAAAATAGCGAATCATCTTTTATGTGCTGAAGTTTTACCGCGAGTTCTTGCCCAATTCTAGTGCCTACATGTTCGAATAGAATTGAAGAATCAATTCCAAGCGCTGATAAAGATTCACTTTCTATGTCGTTAGCAAACTTAATTTCAGAACCGTTTTTTCGCAACACAGCATTATTTGATGACTGTTTTGACATGCCAGACAGTAGAGAGCTACGG
This sequence comes from Methanobacteriota archaeon, assembly GCA_002697705.1. Taxonomy (GTDB): domain Archaea; phylum Thermoplasmatota; class Poseidoniia; order Poseidoniales; family Poseidoniaceae; genus MGIIa-L1. The sequence continues at coordinate 9,699 of NZXL01000064.1, read as the reverse complement.
AAATGCTCATAGAAAGAACCTTCACCTAAACTTAGTCTAAGCGGTTCAGTCATAACTCCATCTAATATTTTACTTCGTATTGAGCGATAAGATTTTGCAGCTTTCCATTGGATCTTTAGTAATTCACTTTGAGCAGTCAATAGCATTCCCGATTCGATTAGAATTGCTGTGTCTTCCTTACCACGTCCTGTTGGTGTATCTTCTGTGTGAACAAATTGTATACCAACTTCTTCATCAACAAATACTCCGTTAAGATTGAAATCTTCATGGTGGCGTATCTCAATTTTATCATTCAGTGAATCAAAAAACCTAATTGTTTTTTTATCGATACAAGCAACAATTTTTATATCGACTCCACGGCTTATAGCGTCATCAATTGCATTTTTAGCTCCAGAACGTAGTATGTGTAAAATTCCCCATCTGCCGAGAAGTAGCCAAAGTTGCTCTTCTGATTCTGCAACTACTGATTCTATTGTAGCCATGATTGTATGTCTGTCCTTGAGTACAGAGAAAGTATCTTCTTCCGATGTTTGGTCAACTGACATTATTGCTATTTCGGAATTGGAACTCAAATTTTCTAAATTATGCTGTATTCGACGTAAATCCATTTCTTTTATTCGAATAATTTGTTGGAATACTTCTTCAATTCTCATTCCAAAAAACCGGATTGGTTTGTCTAAAGTAGCCTTTACTAGTCCTTGTTCTTGCAATTTACGCAATGAATTATATGCATCCATTCGTGATACTCCGACTCTCTTGCCAATTTCACTAGCTTTTGAAGGTGGGTGGCATGCTAAATCAATTATCAATTTTGCATGTTTTTCCTCTAAACCAGCCTCGGTGAATTTTTCAATCACCTGTTCGTTAGAATTTTCCATTTAATCGCCTTCAATTCTTTTGCTTCTTTATTTGCTCTTTCAATAGAATGTTACATCGACGAATTTGGTCTTTCGTTCTCTTTATTTCTTCCTTATTTAGTCCACGTGGAATTGCCTGCTCAAAACATTTNATTGAATCTTGATACCTTTCCATCTCTGCGTATGCTGTACCCATGTTGTACAGAGTTTTACCTCTNACGTCCTCAGGTCTAATCAGCATTGCCTGATGGTATGATTCAACACATGCAGGATAGTTTTCTAAATAATAAAATGCATTTCCTCTGCCATTTAAGATTCTAATTACCATTTCATCATCATTAGCAAANGAGGGTAGAGCTCTATCAAAACATGATAATGCTTCACTATATTTACCTGCTTCAATCAATGCTACTCCTTGGTTGTACCAAGATATATCTTGGTTTGCAATTGAGTTGGATACTGGATTTTTGAATTGTTCTGATACCAAAGAATTTTGTTGAACATCTAATGCTGCTTTTGCTAGATCGACTTGAGGATTTGCTTCCACCTCTGTTACAACCTCTGGTTGTCGTTCTACCGGTGTTAGTAACAATTCATTGGCAGAATTTTGCTGCTCTAAATTAGGTACTTCTGACGCAACAGTTTCTACGACTGCTTCTGAGACGTTATTCTCTTCGACAGATNCTACTTGGTCNAGAGCATCTGCTTTCATCCTACATCTTTCTGAAGTTTCGATATCACCTGCTGCTTTGAGCGACTTAGATAGTCCGCGCCAAAGTATTGGATTATTCTTTTCAGTTTGAATCAATGCTTTCCATATAGTGACAGATTCAACATGATTATTCATTGCAGAAAATGCTCTTGCATGGAGTTCTGATTGTCCTTCTCCAAGTAGTGCCAAAGCATTGGCTGCTAATTCTGGCCCAGCAGGGATTGTTGGCGGTAATCCACTGGCTAATTCCAAGACTTCAGATTCTCCCTCAGCAAGTTCGATTAAGGTAATAATTAACTCCATTCTTATTGGGCTGTCTGGCTGTAATGTGACTACAACTTTAGCGGCTGTAAGATATCCTTCAATATCATTAATTTCTCTCGAACTTTCACTCCACTTTATTGCAGGTTTGATGTAATTTGGGTCTTCACGTAATGCGTTAGCATAACATGCTCCAGCATCTTCTAGATGTCCCAATCTTTGTTTTACAGACCCCAGATTGAACCATCCTTTGGCGCTTGAAGGGTCCAATTTTTGAGCATGTTCTAATGCTGATATGGCATGTTCATCGAGATCTAATCTAGCCATTGCACCTCCAGCGATTCTCCAAGATGGTGCATGGTTTGCAGCCTCATTTTTCAAATATGGTTTTAGTGTTTTCAAACCAGATGCAGGGTCACCATTACGAATCAATTGTGTCGCTTCTTCAACCAATGCATCTAAATCAACTGTAGTAATTACTGGTTCAACTTTGTTATCTTCTTGAGTAATTATATCTTGTTCATTTGGTATTGATTGTGTAACAGGTTGTACAAGTTCTATTTTCTCTTGTATGTTTTCTGTAGCAGCGACAACTTCTGCTGCGGAGCGGAGTTCATCGATATCTAGATTCTTATTTTCATCCATGTCGTGATATACTGCTTCTTCTAATACGGCATTGACATCATCTAATCCTACTTCACTCATCGCGACTTGCATATCTTCTTCTTTGAATGAATCAGTGGTTACTACTTGAGTCATCTGTTCAATTGGTTTTGTACTTTTACTACCTGAACATCTTTCTCTAACTTCCATTATTGCAGGATGTCCAGGATAGAAATCTAATGCTCTTGTAGACATTTCATAGGCTCCACTTTCATCCCCTATTCTCTCCAATAGGATACACAGATTTGCAGTAGCAGGTGCATGATTAGGATTCACGTCAAGACAAATTTGGAATGCTTGCCTAGCACCTCTAGCATCTTGCTGAGCCTCTAATAGGACTCCACGATTAAACCAAGCCATGTCACAAGAAGGGTCTAAAGAGATGGCTTTATTGAATGCAGCCAAAGCTCCTTTTGGATCATCATTTTTAGAACACTCCTCTCCAATCATCAATTGGGATTGAACTTGTATTTGAATGTCATCAACACTGTTTACATCCTCCGCGATTCCACCAGCATCGTCATCATACATGTCGTTCATATTTTAGGCATCATCTACCCTGCTTAAGCATTGCTTATCCATGATTGGTCAAATACTTACATTGAATAACCGGTTCGGTTTGGTATAAAATATGAAGATACTAGGTCTTAGTGGTGAGTATAGAACGACATCAAAATGTGGAATGCTAGTAAACCTCGCTCTTGATATTGCTAAAGAGAAGGGTGCAGAAGTAATCTTTTGGGATTTAGATACCGACCCATTGCCAATTGTGGGTGAAGAAGGATGCTGGGAGAATGAAAATGTGAAGAGATTTCAGGATTTAGCGACTAGTTGTGATGCCTTTCTAGTATCGTCTCCTGAATACCATGGGACCATGTCTGGTGCTATGAAGAATACATTTGATTGGTTATATGGCAAGCATATTTCGGGAAAGCCTGTTGGCTTGATGTCTACACTTGGAGGCGCTCAAAACTCCAATACTCTAAATCATATGCGAATTATGTTAAGATGGCTTCATGCTTGGCCAGTTCCAGAACAACTTGCTATTGGTAAAGTAAAAGAAGCATTTGATGAAGATGGGAATTTAGTTGACGAACAGCACATAGAGAGATTAACAAAAATTGTAGAATCAGTCATTGATACTTCAAAGAAATTATCTTAATAGGTGATAAAATCCATGAGCCGACCAAATTTTTCAGATTCATTTGGAGGGACATATGTCCTAATAGAACCGGGTATATTTCTAATGGGAGACCTTATCGGTGATGGTTTGGAAAGAGAGAAGCCGGTTCATGAAGTGGAAATTACAAGGCCTTTTTTTATTGGTGAAAGGCCAGTGACACAGGCACACTGGTCTTCAGTAATGGGTGAAAACCCTTCTAAATTTACCGATGGTTGGAGTTCTGGATTACAACCAGTAGAAAGAATATCTTGGAATGATGCTATGAATTTCGTTGATAAATTAAATCAACTATATGGCGATGAAGTGCACTTGGGTTTAACTGGGATTTGGCGATTACCTACTGAGTCTGAATGGGAGTTTGTTGCGAGGTCTGGAACTCAGTCTAAGTGGTTTTTTGGCAATAGAGATTCAGAATTAGGAGATTATGGTTGGCATGCTGGAAATTCTGGAGCATCTACTAAAGTAGTTGGTCAAAAGAAGGCAACTCCTTGGGGGATAATGGATCTTTATGGCAATGTTTCAGAGTGGTGCCAAGATAATTACTCTGATGATTACTCTAAGCATTCTTCTTCACAGGATGCTTACTGTTCTGATTCAGAAGATCTTTTTGTACACCGAGGAGGTAGTTGGTTTACAGAGAGTGACTCTACTAGAAGTTCTGCAAGAAATAAATCAGTATCAACTAGAAAAAGCGATGGTATTGGAATGAGGCTTGTTTGGGAGCCAATCGGAGAATGATTATTCTTCCTCGACATCGATATTTAGTTCTGAGTCTAATGGTGCAAGTGTTTGATTTGGAGGCGTAATGCCACGTCCAATCTGCCATTTATTGCCGAATTGTTCGTCTAAAACAGTAACTAAATTTTGACTCTTTAATTGCTCAATACCCCGTTTGGTTCTTTCAACTACCGGTGCAATATCTTCATGGAAAGTGTAATCTAAGTAGTTACATATTTCTTCGAATGTATTTTTACCATTACATAGTTCCCATAGTACGCTATTCATAGAATCTAATGGGCGACGTACTTCCTTTGGTGCGCGAAGTATACGCGCCATAAACTTCTCAATCCGAGAAAACCTTTTTTCAATTCTTAGAACAACTTTTCTCCCAGTAACGCCACTCACATTTGGATGAGCTCCAATCTCGCCTATATTGCCCCACCAAACAGGTAGTCTGCAAGGATATTTATCCCTCCATTGGTGGTTTTCTATGCCGATTATTTTCATAACTAAACCTCAAAATTCAATAAAAGTCCAAAATACCATACTTAACATCGAAACGACTCCAACTAATGCTATAAGTCTAGTCAATTGCACTCTTTGAGTGAAATTTCTCAAATACCATGTGGCAATACCGCAGAATGAAATCATAAACCAGAGGGCATACCACAGCGGAGGATAGTTCATGCATTTCCACCGGAGTTCAACTTGTCTAAGTATTTTTGTCCATAATATTGCCATTGCTCATGTGTCCAACCTACTGGAAGTCCAGTCTCAGGAATTGGTGGCCCACTAAGTGCTGCTGCAGGTTGTTGAACGATATTATTTGGTACAGGATTATGTGCAACTTGAGTATTATTGTTGGCATTGAATGTAGAAACGGGGGGACCTGATATAGGTGGTCCGGAATTATTTTGAGTGACAACTTCAGGCTCTTCTTCAATATCGTTATCACTATTTCTAAACTTTAAAATTAAGATCGATATTATGACAATAGCAAGAAGACCAGCAATTGAACCAGCAATCATATTAGAGGATAGACTGAAAGAATCTTGATTATTTCGCTCAAATGTGTATGATTTAGATTCAATCCAAACCAATGTACCATCTTCATTTGTGATACTGAAAACAACTTCTCCAGAATCTTCACCATCTAAGGGATATATTTCACACATTGTCGATGTGAATTGCTCCTGCACAAATCCAGGGCTATTTTCTATTATAGTCCCATTAGGATTCAATATAATGCCCGAACATACTGCTTGCCAACTTTCAGGCAAAGCAAGTTTGATTGAGTAAATTTCATCAACTGTAGAGGTTGATGTCAAATTTAATAACGCTCTTGCACCAGAACTTTCATCGATAATTTCAAGATTTTGTGAATATAACTCTACAATCATTGACCGCCTGTAGTTAGCATCGACCAAAGTTTGTGAGGTTTGGAATACTAAGCCGCTACCATTGTTCGATTGAACATCAAAAGTCACAACAAACTTAGTGCCAATCTCGGTATTTTCAGGAATAATAAATCCAACTTCAAGTTCATAGATTTGTCCAATATTCAAATTCAACAGATGGAATTCATCAAGATCAAAAATTATTCCATTTTGCCCTATCGTGAAATATGGATTCAATTGAAGGCTGCTATCAAGTGAACTAATTTGTGCTCTTATCAAAACATTATTTTCTACGGTATTACCTAAATTCTGTATTGAAGCCCTTACTAATGTAGTATTGCTAATACCAGAAAACAATTCACTATCTGTAGTATTGATTACTATATTGTGATTTGTCGAGATTGTAGCTTGTAGTTCGAGTTGATTATCGGATTGGTTATTGTCAAAAGTACCGTCGAATGAAGATACTTTGACTACATACTGGTATAAACTGCCTGCAAATGTTGTTGAATTAGGAGTAATTGCAATTTGAATTTGTTTCACATCATCCAAATCATATATCGCCGATAAACTGATTGGATTGCTTATAATTGCCCCATTAAATATCAATTCCCAAGACCAATCATTTGGTATTCCAATTAATTCTAGATTTGCATCATTTGGACCATTGCCGTTATTTTCTATCTCAACATTGACCAAATTCGCAATTCCTGGATTGAATACTAAAGGTTGATCGATTAGAGTTATGCTCAAATCATCTCTACGCGACACCTCAATTTCATCAAACTCTGTACCGGAAAATACCGAGCCACTTCTAGTCGAAGTTATTTCAGGTGTTATTTTAGGACAAACATCGCCTACCTGCGATTGTTCTGGTGCTGTAATAGAAATACTAAACATGGATTGTTTACCTGAATTAATGACCATGTTGGTTTGAGTTGGTTGCTCAATTACCCACTGACCTAAATCTCTGACACTAATTGATGGCAAAAAGATATCTTGACTAGAGGCATTATTCCATATAGTGTAGTAAATATCTCTTGATTCTCCAGGATTTAAGGACCAATTAGATGAGAAACTTACAGGATCCATTTCAACATCAGCATCACTAATCATGGAAGCTGTAAGTTCTATTTCTTTTACATCAATTCGCGAAGAATCATTCTGTGAAATTACTTTCAAATCAAATTTACCAACACTATCTGGTAGTGCATCAGATGGAACGGTGTAAGTCATTAGAATATCATTTGTGATTCCAGGCTGTGAAAGAACACTAATCGGCTGAGACCATGCTAGAGCAACACTCCACCCCAATGGTAATTCACTAGAGTCTATTTGAATATCAAATACATCAGTAGCTCCACCAATATTTGTGACCCCTACCTCAAATGTACAGGTATTTCCTGGTTGGCAACCAGGTATCGAGGAAGGGAGAATTATCTTTGGAATTCTATCAGGTATTACTTGGAATTGCATATTTAGTTGAGATTGAACCGCAGTGTATTGATTTGAATATCCAGTGAATGTTACTTGGTAAAGTCCCTGGTTTGCCATGGAATCAGGCTGGAAGTTTATGTCAAACTGTTTTGTCTCCCCTGGCATCAATGTTATTCCATATGCGGGATTAATACTAACTCCAGATATTGTGGAGTAGTATAAATTCCAGTTTGCAGGTAGGCCAGATGTTGAAGGAGTATAAGTTTCAGTAATATTTCCAGTATTTGTCATCTCTACAGTTGCTTTACCCCAAGAACCTGGAACTGCTCCATTGGAAGAAACTCCACTTACAGACAAACCAAACTCATTTTGCTTAACTTTCTGATCATACACTATGACGATATCATCCATCCACAAGCCTATATCATTGTTTACCGAATCACTAGTAAACTCAAATTTGAATTGTGTTTGTGAATGNAAATACTGCTGCTGTACTGGGATTAGAGGTGATTGAGCGCCAGCATGATTAATAGACCATGTTTGCCAATTCGCCCCGTCACTGAATACTTGGTCTATCGTCCCACTGATACTACCCAATTCATTCCAAATTCCATTGTTATCGGTCACATATATTTTCATTACATCTCCAGTCAATATACTTCCTGTATAAAAGAAAGTTAAACCATTGGTACGTGTAGGATTTATTACAGCATCAGACATATCCATGGTCGGAGTTATAAGTGCAGTATTTAGATTATTTGAATAGGTTGATGATTGCCCATTACCAACATGACAAGCATAGCCTTGAGATAGTGCAGTNTCACTGTTTGAACTCCATTGAATTCCTGCGGACCATCCTGTGAAATCATCACAATTGAAGTAACTATATGCAACAGTAAATGACCTTACAAGTTGATCATTATTCGGATTGTCATCGACTACACTCGATACAGGAGAAATTTGCAAGGTATGATTTCCGGAATATGTTGGTGTAATTGTTTTTTGGCCTGTTGCAGAATTGCCACCATTAATCGAATTAAGTGCTACTGATTCATTATGTAACTCAAAATCAGAATATTCATTATGTAATATTGAAATTATAACATTGAAGTTTCCAGAATTTGTTGTTCCTAAATTACTCACTGTAAACTCTATTGTAATAGGTACATCAATTACTGCATCTACGACAAATAGGTTTTTTGGTTTATCAAAATTTGCAATTGGATGATTTGAAGAAAACATTTGATATTTCAGTTGGTCTGATGAAGAAGAATAACTAAAGGAAACATCATTTACAGTCAAATCCACTCCAGTCGACCTACTTGATGCCTGTTGCTTATTCTCAATCTCTAGATTTGATTGTGCCAATGGGCCTAATGGCGCCAAAGCTAAAGTGGCGAGAAGTAACAAAGATAGAAATTTCACCCCGCGCATCGTTTAATGCAAAGCATATAATCTATATGAGGGCAATGGCGCTTATTCTTCTTCTAATCCTTTATCAACTGACTCTTCGGCCATCTTTAATTTTAGTTCATTTTTCCTTTCTTTTGCTCTAGAGGCAAAATAGAGTCCAAACGATGGAATTAAGAGCATAGAGAAACAGCCAATAACTGCTGCCAGAGACCATAAGAATTCAGTTCCAGCATCTATTGAAAACACCTCAATATTTTCGAAATCTTCATTGACAGAAGTCAAGATTATTGTTGGTGAAGTTTGTCGATCACCTTTTTCAATTATCTCAACTCTTATGGTTGATGGAGAGTGAGTATAATCGACAATTTCTCTAGCCTTTTCAGTTGCATCCTCTAATGACTTGGCATAGACTGTGCCATTATTACGCCTACCGGGGTCTGTTGTGGTCATCGAATATATCGAAACATCATCGCCATCTTCACTTACAGCCTCGTGGGTGGTATTTTGAGAACATGATTCTTCACAACTGAATTTATCAGCATCTTCGACGCCTAGTAATCTATTGCTGTACAAGCCGCCCACATTGATTAATTTAACCACAGAATCGTCAGATAATTCAGTAGCTGTTAGATTGACCCATGTCAAATTAACACCATTAGTGGGTATATTCCAATACCATGTAGTAGTATTTTCTTCAGAATCATAAATCGATTCAGAGTCGACAATAGAGTGTGTCGTAGTGACAGCATCAGTTTGGTAAAGGTAGTAAGAAGGCGATACTGTTGCCCCATAGACTGCATAAGCGAGAATAAAAATTAGGGTAAATGAAAGGCCCAAAAGAGTCCTGAGAAGGTTGGGATTTTGAGCCAACGCCTTCTGCATGGTGAGTGCACATGATACACCTTCATCAAGACTTGCATTTTGTTGCCTTTGGTGATACGAAGTATTGCATTTCACCCGTTCTTTTCATATAGGGGAGTTTAGTCGGCAAATTGCTCGGTGTGTTTATATGACTACGTTTTACGATATTCCTGCGGAATTATTGATACCTGCTCT
>NZXL01000063.1 GCA_002697705.1 Methanobacteriota archaeon | reverse complement strand
ATACTTCCGCTATCGCACTTGGTCTTATTTCTGTAAGTTTAGTCGTTATGGCTTCTATTGTTCCCGTTCACGGGGGAGGATTTATCGTTTTAGCATCTTTTTTTTGTTGTGGATTTATTGGTCAAATACTCGTAGTAAATGGGATTATGCAGGTAACTCCGGCTAACCGAGTACAAAGAATAACACAAGAAGAGTATCGTAGAAATTACGAAAACATCCCCTATCAGTCGATAATTGCCAAAATAAACTCCAGTGGCGTAACTGTAAATACCGTTGAAGATGCAATAAAGACATATTCAAGTTTGTTCAATGTCGGAGAAAAGGCGGCAAGGCCATTCTTCCAAAATCAGTTTGTTAAGTCAACATTGGGTTTGAATATCCAAAATACTGTACAGACCTCACAAGTCGGTTCAACTCGTAAAAATAAAACTAAGAAATTAGACTCTAACTTTTGGGATGATGTCTCAAAGGGAGTTGCAGAAAATGATGCAAAGTCAGATGAAATTTGTGCTGCTGGAGATTGTTCTAAACCTGTTTCTGCTTTTGATTTCCGTTGCTTTCAGTGTCGTGGCAGATTTTGTGCAGATTGTGAAGGTGGCAAGAGTATAATGTGTAAATCCTGTTCATAGGAAAATTTCTTTCCGGTGTAACGAGTTTTGAGGAACCATTGTTGAGGATTTGAGAATGTCAACTCTAATTTTACCTTCTTTACTTCTCGCATAAAATAATTCAGATGGGCTAACAAACTCATTCCAGTAGCGTTGGAAAACTTCCGCTTTTTCAAGTGATGCTGCCAAAACCTTTGGCACTGTGTGATACATAACCAATCTATCTTGTACTGGTCTGAAGAATTTTGCAATTACTTCTGGCATAATTTTAGTCAGCCACGTATCAGTAATGAACTTAGATGACCTAGAAATAACATATCTTGGCTTTTCCATAGGCCCTAAAACTTCTTCCAAACACGATGAGAAAAGCGCACTTTCTTCTTCTGTTGCATTCTCGAGATGTAAGCGTACCCAGCCACCTCCACGATTACCACCATCAGCACGACAATTTCTTGAAATCATCCCGAGATGGATTAAACTATTCACAATTGAAAGAGAAATGGCTTGAACTAGAGATTCATCAGTCCATGGTGTTTTTTCTCTACCAAATGAAAAACCTCCACCAAATCCAGCACTAACCTTTGCTTCTATTGCCGAGGTGGGTTTAGCATTGAACGGCTGACCAATTCCCCAAAGCCCTCTAACATGGCTTCTATTTCTGCTTCTTCTCAGCATATCTTCATTGAAAACTGACATACCTTCACTAACACCTTCTGGTTCTGCTTCTGTAAAGGCAGCGTGGACATGTCCGACGCCTTTCTCAATCGCACCATCATCACATACCCCATACAATTGCTTGTGTTTTTTCTTAAATCGTTCATAATCAGAAAAACCATTAGTGAATTCTTCTGCAAGGCAAATAATATCCCAATTATTGGCAACTTTTTCCGGCCATAATTTATCCAGTCTAATCGAACGACCTCTAAGTTGGTTGATACTCATACTTGTTGTCACAGTTGTCAGGTCTATCAATACATTAATTCTTGAGGCGTCCCATCCTTCTCCGAGTAATCCTCTTGTTCCAATTAGACACTTTGTAATACCTGATTGGAAAAACTCGGTTATCATTAGCGAATAATGCCTAGGAATCCAATCTTTACCCTTACCAATTATCTCATGATAACCATTTCTCAATTCATCACTCAAGGTAATTTTTAGATTTCTTTGTTTAATCCAATCGTTTGCCGAACTCAAAAATTGATCTGCCAAATCGTCATCGACAAGTACCGTACTACCTGTCATCAATATTGGATTTAGTAATTCCACATTATCACAACTTACTGCTTGTCTAAATGCAGCAACTGCTCCTCCTGCTTCATCATCCATTACACCTTCAACCAAAGTTGTAGCAGAGGTTTTCTCAAAATCTGTGATTATTACTGCTCGAATATCTCCACCCAATGCTTGCATTTCTGAACTTAAAATTGTTGAAATAGCCTCGCTTTTTGTGGATGCATAAGCCATTATTCTTCCGACTGGTGATGCACAAGGACGAATACCTGTTTCAGTTATTTGGGTCCCTAACATTCGTAACCTTTGAGTGACTAACTCTGCTTTCTCATGGTCTAATTCGCTTTCACTTCTTCGCAAACCATATCGAACATAACGATCTAAAACCGGCCTCAATATGGCCAACTTATTTTGGTAATTATCTAAAATATGCTGTTGTGGATGAGGAACTCCTGATGGCAAATCACCGATTGTATTTATCAAAAAAGCTCTAGCTGCATCAGCAAATGCTGAGTTTCTCTTGTTAAATTGTTCCCAGTTTTCCTTCTTCCCACCTGGGGATTTTCTCTCTTCTAAGGCTTTGAATACCCACTTATCAATTGGCAGCGTAGCATTTTCATAATTCTGTTCTTTATGTAAATCATCGAGTATCTCTTGAAATTGATCATCAACTTGTGCAACATAACTCAACTCGTTTTGTGAAGGGCGTACAAATAATGCCAAATCTTGGTAAGGTGCTAAATTAGAATCTCTAACTAGGGCTGGAACCGGTACTTCATAATCAATCTCGCCAAAAAACTCCTGGTATCTTTTGGCATCCTCTTCCTCATAATGTTGAAAATCGGGAGGAGTAGCAGTTAGACCTAGGACTATGGGGTCATCGAAAAATTCCCTTACCTCTGTTAGTACTCTACCCCAATGATGTAGTAAATGATGGCATTCGTCTAAAATTATCATTCCAATACCAATTTCTTTGAGTTTCTCGAGTGTTTTTCTTGACGAGTCATGTAATGTCCATAGTGCATTGCCATGTTTAGAGAAATCGTCTCTGACTTTCTTTCTATAGACCGATAATCGTTCTTTATAATAGTTGATATTCTTGGCTTCAAGGTCTTGAATCCAAGCTATGGCAGAATCTTCATCATCTGCCTCACCATTAATTATTAATGATTCACTCCATAACTCAATAGCCACCTCATCTAATTGTTCACCACCACGTTTTGGCATAGTTATGGATTGATAAGTTAGTGAAGTCAATAACCCCGGATTGTTAGGATCTGTGCTGATGTATTCATCTTTCCCATCTAAATCAAATAAATCAGTTCTTGCAGCCCACTGCGCTTGTATTGCTGAATTTGGTGATAATACAAGTGTAGGAAGTCTAACTAAATCAGACCATACATATAATCCTAGAACTGTTTTTCCTGAACCTGGAGGAGCAACGATATGAAGATGCTTTCCCTCTTCTGCAAGTTGTGGTGAAATTACTGAAACTGCGGCAACTTGAGAAGGGCGAAGTTTGCCATCGAATTTAATTGAACCAAATTCAGGTAAAACAATGTTGTCCATGAAATCACTGGCTATCAACGTGGAGGGCCTCTGTTAGGACCTTTTGGAGGGCCTCCTTTCTTAGGACCTCCTGGTGGTCCGCCGCCTCTCTTAGGACCTCCGGATGGCCCACCTTTAGGAGGGCCTCCTTTACTAGGGCCGCCTGGTGGACCGCTTCTCTTTGGACTACCTGGTGGACCACTTCTCTTTGGACCTCCTGGTGGGCCACCTCTCTTCGGACCTCCTGGTGGGCCACTTCTACTAGGGCCACCTGGTGGACCTCTTTGAGGACCTTTAGGGGCATTTCGAGATGGTCCTGGAGGGCTTGATCTTCCAGGTCCCCTAGGAGGGCCTCTTGATGGAGGAGCTTCTTCTTCCTCATCCTCGAAAACAGCCCCACAATGTGGACAAGAATTATCACTTTCTTTGACTAAACCTTCGCATATTTCACATGCAAACATCTCTTCTTCATCTGAATCATCGCCAGATAGATCTTCCACATCACCATCTTTTGACCTAAATAAATTGATTTCTACCAAGTACTCAAATCCTTTCAAAGCAACTTCTGTTTGAATTGCATGCTCAAATGCTTGTTTCAAATCTTCTGGAGTATCAAGAACTCTTCCATCGTCAACATATGTGATATTAACAGACAAAATGTCAGCGTCTAATTTTGCTTGAGGTGTTTCAACTGCAACTCCTCTCTTTCTAGCAACTCTTCTAACTGCAACTTCACACATTCTTCTCAAAAATGCATCATTTGGCGCCTCGTTTTGAGTACCAAGAGCGCCTGAAAGAATATCTTTTGCAGTATTATCTTCCCCTCTAAGATGAGGAGGTAAGTCTGCTCCTAAAGAAGAAAGTACGTTAGATGCAGATGATTGATTCATATTCAACCATTGACTTCTTCTTTCGGTTTTCATAGCCTTTTCTGCTTCAGCTAGGCGATTAACCATTTGATCTGTNGGCGAATTNTTTTGAGGGANATTAGATGTTGGAGNATTTATCATATTTTGATTNTGATTGAGGTTNGATGGAATATTTCCAAGAGTCGGTTTNTTTTGAGGAATTTGATTACCTAGATTCGAACTAGGGACNACATTGGATTGAATATTCTGAGGNGGGAAATTCCCAGGAGGAATATTTTGCTGATTCTGTAAACCTTGAGCAATTTGTTGTAGTAATTCGGGCGATATTGAATTAATATCAGTTGCACCCATTTCTCTTTGGTGCCTGATAGCTTCACCAGAAACTACACCAAAATTACGTCCACCTGATACTTCTTGACCACTTAAGCCAATAGAGTTGGGATTAGTAAAACCACCAGCACGAGACATGTCTTGCCTTGCCCCACATTCAGGGCAGAAAATACTGTCATCTGGAATTAACTCACTACATGAACCGCACTCCATAGTTTGCACTACCCCCCTAACACTTACGCCAAAGCCTCTTTGCCTAAAGAATTAACTAATTTTGAAACGGTAAAAAGGTTGATTATAATTAAAAAAATATGTTAACTGAATTAATATTTATCCATACAGTCAATAACAAATAACCGTTGGATAAACATGAGGGGATTAATTGCCAGTACTTATCAATGAAAAGATTGATAATTTACTAAAGACAACTTCTCGTTCATTCTACCCTACACTGAAATATTTACCAAAGAAAGTCCGTGGGCAGATTGGACTTTTGTACCTACTTGCAAGAGTCGCAGATACAATCGCTGATTCAAAGTCTGGTGAAACTGATGAGTTGTTAAGATTATTACGCGATTATAATCAAGTTGCTCAAGGTAAATCGAAGGATTTACCCGATTTTACTGAACTTGCTGAAATCCAAGATAATCAACATGAGGCTGAACTTTTACGTAATGTTCAGGATGTTGTTGATGGGCTTATGGTTTACTCTGAAGAAGATAGAGATAGGATGTTAGAATGTCTTGACATCATTGTAGGTGGTCAGATTTTGGATCTTGAAAGATTCGGACCTGCCAAAGAAGGTGGTATTTTATCTGCGCTTAATAATAATTCAGAATTAGATGATTACACCTTCAGAGTTGCTGGCTGTGTCGGAGTTTTTTGGACAAAAATGTCTCTAGCACATTTAATCACTTTACCATCTGAAAAAGAGANTGAGTTTTTTGAGAAAGGNACTAGATTCGGTAAAGCATTACAGATGATAAATATTCTACGCGACATTCCCGAGGATTTACGATTTGGACGCTGCTATATTCCGGAACAAGAATTGGCCAAGCATAATCTAAAACCTGAAGACTTGTTTGAACCTGATAATATTGAAAAATTTAGACCGCTATATGATCAATACCTTGACCTGACAAATGAACATTTAGATGCTGCAATAGAATATATCAAGATGCTTCCTGAGACACAATTTAGACTCAAGGCATCATGTATGCTGCCAGTATTAGTTGGACAAAGAACTGTTACTTTACTTAGGGATGGAAATATTCTCGATTCTTCTGATAGAATAAAAGTCACTAGAGATGAAATGAAATCTTACGCTAGAAAGTTATTGCGTGCATTAATCATACCTGGAGGGGTTAAAAGGCTTCTAGAAAAGAATAAAAACTCTTAGAATGGCCTTTAACACACTTAGTTAGTAATAAGTTACTTTTATTAATGCCCTTATTTTAGATAGATTTATACTTATTCATTTTTACACTTTTAAACAAAGAAATCAAAAGGGAGTAGTCATACAGGTGTTTGATAGGGATGTTGGAACGCCGGAAACCTCTCGACTTACTTTTCCCTCTAAAGGGAAATGCCAAGAGTCGTNCTGGTGANGATAACAANGAACCTGTGACCACATTACAACGTTTGAGAGCAGGTGTTGTTCTTGCAGGAGATGCTGTTAAGGCTGTNAGTGTAACTGCAATGGAAGCATTGAGAGAAGGTGCTACATTCATTGGACTTGTATCAGAGAAAAACGAACTTGTCGACCCCTTTGAACATCTTGACGCACCAATATGGTCAGAAAAACCACCTCAAGAATTATTGAAGTTGGCTTATAGCTACTGTGAAGAGTTAACTATCAGAGAAGCCGGAAATTTTTATCACTCATTCAAATATTTGCCAGATGAACAAAGACAAGCAATGTGTTCAGTTTACGCATTTTGTCGAAGAGCAGANGATATTGCCGATGGCGACTGGGCTGATAGATTCCCTGGAAGTGGTGGTGAAGAAAATATTGAAGCAATCGCTTATCGTGAAGAATTAGAAGCACTTCAAGACAGAGGAACTATCCTTGATGAAGCATCATATTTGAATAAAATAACTCAGTTGTTTTTCTTTAGAAAGAAACTCTCAACTTGCTATACCAATGTTTATTCAACCGACCCTGTATTTTTGGCACTAAAAGATACCGTCGATAGATATAGTATTCCTAGAGAGGTATTTGACGACCTTATTTCAGGAATGGAAGATGATCTTTACAATAATAGATATCGTACTTTTGATGAACTTTACAATTATTGTTACAGAGTTGCTTCAGTNGTTGGATTAATGTGTATAGAGATTTATGGATATGAAGACCCANTNGCAAGAAAGTATGCNGAATCATGGGGTATNTTCATGCAATTGACTAATGTTTTGAGAGACGTTGGAGAAGATATCGAAAGAGATAGAGTATACTTACCAATCGATGAATTGGAAGCAAATGGGATCTCTGAAAGTGAACTAGATGGAAAGGTTGTTTTGAATAAAACATGGGAACCTTACTGCTATCATTACGCAAAAAGAGCTAGAACCTATCTTGAAGAAGCAAGGCAACTTCTACCTCTTCTGCCTAGAAGAACAAGATATTCTCCTGCAGCAATGATTGCTTTCTATGATAAAATTTTAAGGCAAATCGAAAAACAGCAAGGTGACGTTTTTACTAAGAGAGTCAAATTAAACAAGATCCAAAAGATGAGTCTGGCCGCTGCTGTTTATGTTAGGCACAGAATATTACCTAGATTCCTAGACCCACTATGGTCTGGACTGGCAAGGATTGGATTACTTCCTTCAGTTTGATTAAGCATTTCTTGTNAATGCTTGAATACCTGTGATGTATCTTCCCAATATCAAATTGTGAATGTCGTGAGTTCCTTCGTAAGTCTTCACTGATTCA
The DNA here is from genome assembly GCA_002697705.1 of Methanobacteriota archaeon. Taxonomy (GTDB): domain Archaea; phylum Thermoplasmatota; class Poseidoniia; order Poseidoniales; family Poseidoniaceae; genus MGIIa-L1. The sequence goes on along the minus strand of NZXL01000063.1, from coordinate 6,520 downwards.
AGATTGGCCATATGTCGCATTACTGGATATTCATCTAGTACTCCGTTAGCTCCATGAATATCTCTTGAAACTCTAGCAATTTCTAATGCAATATCCACATTGTTCATCTTAGCCAATGAAATTTGTTCATTGAACCATGTACCATCATCTTTCTTTCTTCCTAAATGATAAGCTAATAATTGACCTTTGGTGATTTCTCTCAACATCCAAGCTAATTTATTTTGAACCAGTTGATAAGACGCTATTGGATGGTCGAACTGAATTCTTGATAGCGCATATGTTTTAGCACTATGGAAACAGGCCATAGCAGCGCCTAAAGCGCCCCATGAAATACCAAATCTGGCATTATTCAAACAAGAGAATGGACCTCTTAGACCTTTGACGTCAGGTAGAATTCTGTCCTTTGGAATCTTACAATCTTGGAAAACTAATTCACTAGTAACAGATGCTTTTAGGGAATGCTTACCTTTCATTTCAGGAGCAGTGAAACCTTCATCATCTTTCTCTACAATGAAACCTCTGATCACTCCGTCTAACTTAGCCCAAACAACTGCTACTTGAGCAATTGTACCGTTGGTAATCCACATCTTTGCTCCATTCAATAAATAGTGATCTCCTTTATCTTCGGCTCTTGTAATCATATCTCCTGGGTTGGAGCCATAATCTGGCTCAGTCAATCCAAAACATCCAACCCATTCTCCAGAAGCCATCTTTGGAAGATAGTAATTCTTCTGTTCTTCAGTACCAAAATCCCATATTGGATACATCGCCAATGAACCTTGGACAGAAGCAAATGAACGTAGACCTGAGTCGCCTCTTTCTAATTCTTGACAAATCAAACCATATGCTACATATGACAAACCTGGACAACCATATCCTTTCAACGGAGCGCCTAATACTCCCATTTCTCCAAGAGCAACACGCCATTCATCAGGAAATACTCCTTGTTCGCAAGCATGCTCTATTTTTGGTAGAACTTCTTCGTCGACCCAATCACGAACCATGTCGCGAATCATTATCTCTTCTTCTGTAAGTAAACTTTCTATGTCGTAAAAATCGACCCCTTCGAACGGCTCCATATTACCCTCTCAAATTATGGGGGTCATAGGCGCTTCAAGAACCTAACTCTTTTTTTTCTTCTTACTCTCTTTTCCAAAACCCCTAAGTTGGGCATATTTTTTCTGTAAGGTTTTACTATTCATGTAAATTAATCCCAATACCACCCCAGGTACAGAAATAACAACTACATAGCCAATTATTACTACAATTAAACTCTCTGAAGCATCTTCGGTTATAGGACTAAACGAAATCACATTGCCAAATGAAGAAATAATAAATCCATTATTGAAAGAATTCTCCCAAACAAAGGATATTGCTCGTCCGGAAATAATTGCATCCCACTGACTTACATCTTCCGAAGAAATATGAACATAAGCATCGTCAGCAACGGGATATTGCCTCAATGTTGAAAATGGAGCTAAATGNATTAGAGTAGTACTGTCATAGCCTCTTGAAACTTTAGTAAAATCCCCCTCTAAAGTAACATAATATTCTGTACCACCTGCAGAAGATTTGGTTGAATCAATTGAATCGATAGAAATAATCCTAGTTCGTAGGCCACTGCCAAATGCAACACATTCATTCAAAATTGGTTCTGCACAATCTACGTCAAGCCATGTATCGGAACTTGTACCTGAAAGCCATGAAATGTTGTGTGTTGGGCCAATTACTGCAATTCCATCATCTAGAGTCGTCATTACACAAGCATCTATATTTCGATGGCATGAAATNCCAGTTATNGAACTATTCTTAGAATTNTCAAGTGCAACAAANCCAATACCTTCAGCAAATTTCCAAANTCCGCCATCTTCTGCACCAAAGTATGCATAATCTCCGGCTTGACGCCATTCTACAGTACTCAAATCTCTTCCGATTATTTCCCCGGTTCCATTGACTAGAGTCACACCATGGTTAGAAGTTTCATACCTTAGTGCGACTCCTGCATCTCCAGCAATAAGTGCTGCTTGCCCTCTTGGATGCCAAGANACATCATTTAGAGAAACTGTACGNGCAGTATTCAACTCAANNTCTTTGGTTCTATCANCAGCTTGTAAAGCNGAAATCTCTCTAGCATAGCCATCCAAACCAACGATAAGAACAGATTCGCCATTAGGAGAAAGTGCGCCTGCCAATATACCCAAATCTGAATCAGAAAGTGATTCTTCAACCTCCAATTCTACTACTGAATTTGAAGCAATAGTTGAAGGAATCATCAAAATCAAAAGACAAGTAAAAGCAAAAATTAATTTGTCTCGCATAATGTGTCCACTTAGCGATTAAACAAAACCTCTTCGCACAATTTATCTTGAATTAAAGTTAAAAAAATATCACTTTTTGACGGTGAGCCTTATGTTCAATGGAGTTTTGCCTCGCCTTATGGAGAAGTTTGCAGTTAAGCGTGGATTAGAAAAGTCGATTGGTGGAAATGCAGGTCTTGCTAAATTGGCAACCGAATATTTCGAAAATATTAATGCTGATGCTGATGGTAAATTTACTGGCTCTTTTGGAATATTGACAAAGGTAAGTGGCCATTATGATGGCGATGGTAAATTATCCATGGACGTAGTCCAACTAAAGGGTCCAGAACTTGGAGAATTCCTATCTTCTGATAATGGAAGAGAATTAGCAATGGAATCTAGAAAAAGATGGTCCGGATTCTTAGATCTCGCTACAGGTTACAGTCCAAAGCAGCGTGGTGACAAGGCTAAAGAGGAGGCAAAGAAATTTTCTAAAGCTAAATCTGCAATTAAAATGGCTCACAAATCTATGGAAATGGCCACATCAATTACTCAAGAAAAAATCGATACTGCAAATAAGATGATTGCAGATTTGGAAACAATGATCGAAAATGGAGAGGCTCCTTCTGAAGGAAGAGTCAAGAAACTGAATGACTTATTCTGAATGTGATTTCTATGGACGTAGACACTATCCTCGCACCCTTTGAGGAAAGATGTCCACGCTTGATTGAACTAAATCAGGAACAGAGAAATAAAATTGCATCAATTGTCGGTGGAGTCGAAGAGACTGTTGGAATAGATCACTTAGTTGACTGTGTTGCAGATGGAACAAGTATTGGTGGCGATGGAACAATCAGATGTTATGTTGGATTTGAACCATCTGGGAAAGCACATATTGGATGGAAGGTTCTTGCTTTACAACTTAAGAGAATGCTTGATGCTAATGTAAATGTTCTAATTTTCCTTGCTGATTGGCATGCATGGATAAATGATAAATTCAATGGTAAGATGGAAGATATACAAATTACTGCGAAGTATATGGAAGATACTTTCAGAGCCTTACTTGGACATCCTGAAGAGGGTGATGGACCAGGACAACTGAGATTCTTTTGGGCTTCAACCTTGATGAATTCTGGAGATTACTGGGCTCGAGTACTAAGATGCTCGAAAGGTGCAACTCTTGCAATGGTGAGAAAAACTTTCACCATTATGGGGAGAGATGAAGCCTCATCAGACCATGACTTATCCAAATTCTATTATCCTGCAATGCAAGCATCAGATATATTCGAATTAGATATCGACATCGCAATAGGTGGAATGGACCAAAGAAAAGCTCACATGTTTATGAGAGATGTTGCAAGTAAATGGGGATGGAAAAAGGCAACATGCCTTCATACCACAATTATATCTTCACTAAAATCAACTGGAGCAAGGATGGAAAGTTTTGACCATAAAATGAGTAAATCTGACCCATCCGGTGCAATATTAATCCATGATACTGAAAAGCAATTGAGGAAAAAGATGCAAAAGCATGCTTATCTAAATCCTGAAGATGATTCTTCACCTGTTTACGAATTAGCAGAGCATGTAGTACTTCCTGAATGGGGGGAAATAAGGGTCACTCCCAATCCTAAATTCGGCGATCCTTCAACATGGAAGGATTTGGTTTCTTTCAAGAAAGCGGTTCAAAGTGGAGAGATTCACCCACTAGACGCAAAGTTAGGAGTTGCCGATGGAATCTATAGAGGGCTGCATGAAGTGGCTAAATTCTTTGAAGAAAATCCTGAAGGACTCGATGCTGTTAATGAATTATTAAAATAATCTATTCTTAAAACCAGGTTCAATACTATGTATTTTGAATACTAAGACTCTTCTAGTATCCATTGCAAAGTCACGGTTTGGTAGATGATCTAACTCTACCCAAGCATTGACAGTAACCTCTTGATTAAGTGATAAATGACCAACATATTCATCATTTATTACCGCTAAATAACTGAATAAAGGATTTCTATTTTTATCATGTGTGTGTTTTTTAAGCATTATCGGGCATGTTAATTCGATATACTGAATATCTTCGTATACATTAGCCTCAACTATCATCGAGATATTTGTCGGCGGAGGAATTTTTGCCTTTCCATCTGTTCTTTTCATTTCCTTGTAATAAGTATCTGCACACACTGAACAATGAATAGAGCGCTCCCTTTCTCTTGCTAAAGACTGCCTAATCGACCAAGTAGTTTCGCAATCATTACAGATATACTCAGACTTCTTAAGCCAACCCATAGGAGTGTCTAAATTAGAGATAATACAATTGAAAGACAGTAACCTACCTCTATCCCTAGTCCTTACATCCCCGAGCTGATAAGAGAATTCTTCATCGAATCCAACAATTCTTATCACAGGACGTGTCCTAGAGTCACGTGTCTGAAATTGTTCCCTAATGACTTGATTACCCAATTCAAGACATTTGGTCGGACTGTTTGGGAAAATAGAGTGAAGAGGAGTTTGCTTTAGGTACTCCCACTGAACTTCAAATCCAAAAACATCTTCTTCACATAATAAAAAATAATCTAGTTCGGAACTATACTTCTCTTCAAAAATTAATCTCCAAGCATTGAGAATTTCTTGAGCTTCAATGTCAGGTTCTGTGGCTTTAATTTGTGACATGGAAATTATTGTCACAAGCGACGGTTTTCATAGATTTCTATCGATAATGATAATTTCTACAATAACAATGTTCATCAATTGATTTCCTTACGACCAATCATCAGCGTAGGTGTTAATGTGACAAAAATTGCAGTTCTAGTTAAGCAAGTGCCAGATACTAATTCAAAAATAGTAATATCTGGAAATTCAGTCGACCTTTCAAGTGTCAAAATGGTCATGAGCCCATATGATGAATTTGCAGTAGAAAACGCCTTGCGTCACAAGGAATCTGTCGGTGGTACTGTTACCGCTATTACTGTGGGCGGACCGAGTGCAGAAAAAGTACTCAAAGATGCTAAAGCAATCGGCGTAGATGAGATAGTTAGAATTGATTGCGATTCATACTTAGACTCAAACGCCCTTCAATCAATCCTAAGTTCTATGATTTCAGAAAGTGGTTTCGAAGTGGTATACTGTGGCAAGTCCGCTGCTGATACTGGCGCAGGTTCAACCGGACCTGGAATAGCAGAACATCTTGGATGGGCATCTGTTTCCAACATAACAGAATCAAACAGCGAAGGAAACTTTACTGTTGTCGCCCCTCTAAATGATGGAAATGCCGTTATTGAGGTACCACTACCTGCAGTAATTACTTGTGATAAAGGAAATACAAAGGTTAGAAAGCCAAATGTCAAGGGAATCATGCAAGCAAAAAGAGCCCAAGTCGATGTTAGGAGTTGTGAGATCCCTACATCATCGGTTAGCATTGTAAATCAAAGCCTACCTCCAGCCAAGCCTGAAGGTAAAATGTACGAAGGTGGCCAATCCGCTTCTGAAGTGGCTAGATTGCTTAGAGATGAAGCAAACATTATTTGAGGTGAAAATATGACAAATACAATAGTAATAGCAGAATTAAACAAAGGAAGTATTCATTCAACAACTAAAGAGTTAGTCTCAGCAGCACAACTGCTAGGGGATTCTTGTACTGTGGTTGTACCATGTACCGATTCTTCGGTAGCAGATTCGATAAGTTCTACTTCTGGTGTTGCAAAGGTAATTGTTGCAAAATCTGAAATTTTTGCAAGTTATGATGCATCTGGTTGGGCATCGGCAATAGATTCAGTAACTCCTGAAGGTACAATTATCACTTCAGCAAGTCCTCAATCAAAGGATTTGGCAGCAAGATTAGCAGCTAGAAGAAAACTCTCTGTAGTTCAAGATGTGGTATCTATACAAGATGGTCAACTAACATCGCCAGTATATTCGGGTAAAGCTATGCAGACTGTTTCTGTTTCAGGTAATACTGTTGTTAGCGTTAGACAAAATGTGTTTGATTCTTCACCAGATGGCGGTTCCGCAGAAGTTTCTATAATAGATGCATCTGGAAACGTAGCAACTGCAGTAAAAGAGTTAATTTCTAGAGCATCTCAAAGATTGGATGTATCAGAGGCAAACATCATTATTTCGGGAGGAAGAGGAATGGGGTCTCCAGATAACTTCAGTCATTTAGAACAAATTGCTGACACTTTAGGTGCTGCTGTAGGCGCATCAAGAGCTGCTGTTGATACTTGGGATGA
>NZXL01000062.1 GCA_002697705.1 Methanobacteriota archaeon | reverse complement strand
TGCTTACTGTGCAGGTGCTGACCTTAGTTACATGGATCTATCGGGAATGGACTTAACTGGAATTGACTTACGTGGAGCAAATCTACAAAATGCAACCTTTGATTATGCTAGTTTAGATTATGCTGATTTGCGCTCAATAGTTGCAATGAATGCCACATTTATTAGCGCAGGAATGAACTATACCTACCTACAAAATGCTGAATTCAATAGATACTCTGGGGATGAATGTGGCGGCTATTGTGGCGCGGCTAACCTGACTAATGCGCTCCTCAGATATACCGACTTAACCGATGCGTACCTCCGTTATGTTGACTTGACCGATACGGACCTCGCTTATGCCGACTTGACCGATGCGAACCTCGGTTTAGCCAACTTGACCGATGCGTACCTCCGTTATGTTGACTTGACAGGTGCGATTTTAACATATTCAGACTTAACAGATGCGGACCTCAGATATGCCGACTTAACCAACGCGGACCTACGCTATACCGACTTGACCAATGCGAACCTCAATGATGCCGACTTGACCAATGCGTACCTCAGATCTGCCGACTTGACCGATGCGGACCTCCAATATGCCGTCTTGACCGAAGCGGACCTCATATATACCGACTTGACTGATGCGGACCTAAGATATGCCGACTTGACCAATGCGTACCTCGCAGTTGCTGACTTGACCGATGCGTACCTCTTCGGTGCCGACTTGACCGATGCGGATTTCACTTCGGCTACTGTAACAAATGCTAATTTTGCAAGCACTACATGGTCAAACACAATTTGGACAGATGGTGTTGCTTACAATACCAATCAAGCCTAATCAAGAGAGTCTGCTGAACAATTGTACTGACTCATCGGCCCAAGTGATGGTCTGATTGAGACTTAAGCCTGCATCAGTAATTACTAAGAACAAATTTCTAACGATATAACTGGGTTTTATTAGTAATTATCAAAACGTGAATTTAGGGCGAACAAATGACATTTACTTCAGAGTATGAACCCTTTTTCCAACCACCAGGATGGATTGTTGGTCCGATATGGGTTGTATTGTATACGACTCTTGCGATCAGTTTTATCATGGCCTATGAGAAAAGGTCAGAATTTTCAAGACCGTATCTAATCTTTGGATTGTTTCTTTCTCAACTTGTGCTTAATCTTTCATGGGTCGATGTTTTCAATTCAGAAAAGTATCTAACATCATTATTGATGCTGGTTTTCATGATTGTTTTCACTATCCTCTATGCCTACATGACTTACAGTAAAGCTAAGAAAGCATCTCAATTAGTTTGGCCATATATTGCTTGGATTTCATTTGCAGCACTTATCAATACTGCATATTATCTCGAAGCATCATAGCGATTTATTGCTAATTTATCAAAAAGATTCGTTAGTGAATTAACTACATGTTTAATTGATAAGTACTTGCCATTTAGACATGCTCAGTGAGAGTATGCGTATACAAGTATTAATGATTGTACTGATAGTTATGATGCCAGGGTGTATTACTGATGAAGAATTGAATTCTATAATGGAGATTTTAGACGACCCCTACACTTCAGACCTGGAAACAAGTAATGTTACATTCAATATTTTCCATGGGGAAAGTTTAGTCAATGCGACTGCAAACTATTCCATTACTATCATGCTTAATCACACGGCTGCGCCAGCCCATTCTGATAATTTCAGAGGGCATGTACTTGCTGGAAATTACAACATGACACATTTCCATCGGATTATTGATGATTTCATGATACAGGGTGGTGACTTTGAAAATCATGATGGTTCAGGCGGTTATGCATCTGCATGGTTTGGAGTGTGTGATGGAGATATTAGTGTCAATCTTAGTGATTGTCCAAATCAAGAATCTTGGAATGTACCAGATGAAGCAGATAATGGACTGACCCATTTACCTTGTACAATTTCAATGGCCAAAACCTCATTTCCAAACTCTGGTGGTTCTCAATTTTTCTTAATGCCAGATGACATCTACAAACATACCTGGTTGGATGGTGTTCACACTGTATTTGGTGTAATTACCGATGGTTGTGAACATGTGACTGAGATTTCTGAAGTTGCAACTGGACAATATGATATTCCTATCATGCCAGTAATAATTTACAATGCTACGGCAATGGATTGAACTTATTGAATGATTTAGATGTCTAAATATCAAGACTTGCTGGCGAATCCTGTAGTTCGCTCACTTTTGATTTTTTCAGCCTTCAGGGCTGTATATGGTGCCGGAATACTGGTTGTAACATGGTTTTTGGCAACCAGTGATGAAACACCATTTTGGGTTTCAATAGTATTCTTGATGTGTTCAATGGTATTTTCAAGAGTCCTGTTCAAATTTCTTAAGAAAAAATGGAGTAAAGAAGAACCGAGTTTACCTGTAGTCTCAGACGGGATCACAAGTTGAAGCCTTCAACAGAATCTTTGATGCAAGATTCGAGGCTCTCCCACTGAATTCCAAGTACCTTTGTGGCTTTATCCGAAGACAGATTTGAGTCGCCTTTAAACAAGCCTTTAGCACGCTTTCTAGTCATCATTCTCTTACCACTTTTCATGCCACTAATCCAGTCGAACAAAACAGCAAGAAACATCAAAGGACGAGGAATTGCAATTCTTGTTGCNTTGCTATCAGGGTATAATTTTCTCGTTGTTTTACAAACATCAGCGAATGTCAAATTCTTGTGCGGTGCAACAATAAATCTACCTTCAGCCTCATCGACTTCATATGCTCTTCTGTGGGCTTTTGCAACGTCTTTGACATGTACTATGGGAATAGGAATTTTAGGAGCCATTGGAATTTTTCCTAAAATTAAATTTGGGAAAAATTCCACACTCGGTGTAGGATTGACAAAACTTCCTCCAAGAACAGCACCAGGATTGATGACTCGCAAGTCTAAATCAAGTGATTCGGCAAGTTCCCATGCACGTTTCTCAGAATCAGTTTTGGCAACAGTATATGGCGAGTCTCTTTCGGTTTGCCAGTCTGCTTCGGTCTTTTCTCGGCCTTTGGGAGTATTTCCTACTGCGGCTATACTGGAGGTGTAAATCACACGTTTTACCCCTGCGTTTTTGGCAGCATTAAGGAGATGAACAGTTCCTTTGATAGCAGTGTCAATAATCAGTTGTCCATCATCGGTGTTAGAATAAATCGTAGCGGTATGAAATAGTGAATCACACCCCGAAATCATTTCACTCCATCCATCAGCATCAAGGATGTCGCCTTCTACTAATTCCAACATATCTTGGCACTTTAGGTCGACTGCATGCTGCCTTACATGGTCGACTTTTTTAGGGTCATCAAGAGAGCGAACTGAACCCTTGACGGAATATCCATTCTCCAAAAGGTCGCGAACAATATTATTGCCAATATGGCCATTAACTCCGGTCACGAATATTTTCTTGACATCTTTATTGGTTTGCGCCATAATATGCCCAAATGCTCTTCACTCTTAACTACCAACATTTTCAACGAGAAGATCTGATAATTTCTTGATAATCGATACCACTTTGTTTTAGTTTCCGCTCTTGGGTTTCATAATCTACATGATACAACCCAAATCTGAGTTTATATCCTTCTGCCCACTCAAAGTTATCCATCAATGACCAGTGATAATATGAGCGTATGTCATGACCTTGAGAGATTAGTTTTGATAGTTGCCAAATGTGTCTTTTGAGATGTATTGGGCGTAGTTTATCATCTGAGTCAGCAACTCCATTTTCGGTAATTTCTATCGGTACATTTAGTTTGGACATCAATCTTACAGCACGTTCCAATCCTTCAGCATACATGGTATACCCGAATTCGGTCATGACCTCATGTTTTCTTTTTGGTAAATCAATTTCAGTTGTTTGTGGTAAGAATGGGCTAGCCAGTACGTGTGTATAATAATTCAAACCGATAAAATCGAAGGAATTTTTTGCATTTTCGATTTTTGAGCCGAACATTCTTCCACGTTTTAAGGCAGAAATTATTGCACCATTCCAAATGTANTTCAGTGCTATCGATGTAATCCAGTGTAGTAAATTCCATCNTCTCANTGGGTCAAATAATGTTACATTCTTAGCNAAACCAATTCTTGCATCGGGGTTNATCGATTTCAATTTATGATAAAGTGAACAATGCGCATAAATCATATTCTTCATCACACGGATTGTTTTGAAAACAGAACCTTCACCAGGTGGAAACATCTTCATGTGATATCCCATTATTGAGAATACTTCTGGTTCATTTACAGTACACCAGTCACTGACTTTATGATTTAATTGTTCAAAAATTCGTTGACAGTAATCAATCCATAANTCGATATTTTCACGTTTTGTAAAACCACCCATCTTTTCGAACCANATTGGATGTGAAAAATGATGCAAAGTGATCATCGGCTTAATATTTCGAGAAATTAAATCATCGACCATTTCGCAGTATTGGTCTACTGCCACCTGATTCCAATCTCCTTTTTGTGGCTGAATGCGACTCCATTCGATAGATAATCGATATGAATCTACGCCCAAATTTTCAATCAGTTGGAAATCCTCTTTCCATCTAGTCCAGTGTTGGCAAGCAGCACCACTTTTCTCCAAACCTTTTTGATTTTCAAAATCGGACCAATTATTGGTATTATCACCCTCGATTTGATGTGATGCGGTTGCAACTCCCCAAGTGAAATTCTTTGGGAATTGATAATCATTACAATCGATATTTTCCCAATCAAGATGTTTCTCTGGAAATCTGATTGAAAGAATGATGATTATCAGCACATATCCTGCCAAAAAGGCAGTCAAGTAAATCCACCAAGCCATGTTTTGCGATATGGCTGTTGGTGTTATCTCTTGCGGTGTAAAAACTAATTTTTGATTTCTGGGTGGGGAATAATTGAAGTTATAACGGCTTCACCAAGTGTCATGGATAGTTCACCATCAGGTCTAATCGAAGAGGCATTAGCAGAAATTGGAGATGCTATTGGGGAGAAAATTGACCATAAATGGTGGTCAAAAATGTTGTATCCTATGTTTGTACTGATATTCCTTTCAATACCAATAATTTACTATTTTTGGTAATCATTTCTTCGAGAAAATCCAACCGCAAGAAGAATCGCACTTGATGCAATTACTGCCGTGAATCCCGGAAGACCTTCATCTTCACCAGTACATCCTTCTTCGGTAGAATCAATTCCTCCAAAAGTATCATCATTANACCAGCATGAAGACCATGTTTTATACCAATCTCCAGTTGGGAAATTTGTTGTATTTCCATCTTCATAAATCGCTTTAACTCTCCAGTTAACATAGGTATGGTCGCTTGGTGGGGTTACAGAAATAGTATGTTGGGCACCGTTTACTTCAGCATCCATAATTACTGGAGGGTCGCATACTCCATCATTTAGACAAATTTGGGTCGTAATTTCAAATGTGGTATTATTTTGATATTCATCATCATTCATAGTTATTGTTAGTGACCATGATTTTGAATCTATTGAAGGAGTATCACGGGAATCAATAGTGAACGGGACTTCGCTTTCATCTGGATTTACATCTTCTCCACCTTTTACATCAGCTGCTGAAGTGAGAGGTGAAAGTAGTATCACTGAAATAATTAGGGCGATGATTATCCTTTTTTCCATACAANGGCTAAGAGTATTGATTATTTAGAATTAGGCATTGATGGTTTTCTATGACCTGTTGTAAAAATCAATGTTTTTTTGCTNTGGTTGGGTAAACATTCTTGAATATAGACTTTTACAATATAGTTTATTGAAGTATACTGTGATGTTCAAGATTGGGTGAAAAAATGAAGACAACTTACAAAATGATGGGTATTGCCGATTTTATTACTTTAGCTAATGGTTTGCTTGGAGCAGCTGCTATTATGTTCATCATATTGGCAGTGGAAACATTACAAAATCCAATGTTTGATGATGGTGTAAAATCAAATTATATTTGGTGGGCGATGGGATGTATTATTCTTTCAGTAATTGGCGATATAATCGACGGGCCAATCGCTAGAAGATATTCGAAGCGGAAAATTTTAGGAGGAACTTTAGATGTTATGTCAGATTGTATTTCTTTCTGTGTTGCTCCAGCACTGTTGATGTTCGTAATGTTTGGTAGATGGGGTGAAGCATCTCCATTGTGGTCAATTTCACTGGGCATTGCCGCCTGTTGGGTAATCGTGACAGGAATGCTAAGATTGGCTAGATTTCAACATGAAGAAGGTTCGAATAAGAACTATTTCCATGGGTTAGCATCACCTGGGAATGCCATGGTGCTAATTACATTTGCAGCACTAATTTGGTTACAACCATCATCAGGATTAGGACCAAATGTCACCACTGAATGTATATTTTGCTTTGAATCAACTAGTTCTGCTCACCAAAAACCATTCTTTGATTTCCTTATACTACCAATAATGTTCATCTCAGGTGGGCTGATGATTTCAGATCGTAAATTATCTAAAACTAAGAAAGGAATACCTATGCGTATCTCAGGCCTTCAACTTCTATCAATTACTGTTGCCACAATTCTTTCGATAATTCATTCAACAGAAGTTGGAATTGAACTTGGAAATACTAAGCCACAATTCCTACTATACCTATTATCTGGTNTNCTTCTAATCTTTTACGTTGCATCCGGACCCACATTANCAAGACTTGAAAATCAAGAAGAAGAATCAGAGTGANNGNGTCNCTTCTGGTTTTTTCCGGCTTTTGAAGTAATTGTAAAGCAATACATGCGNCATAAAACCAAGNATACCTAGTGCGAANATTATATCCCAAGANATCTTGAANATCANTCTTGGAAGNTTAGGNGNTACNGANAACTGTAGGCTAATNAATGANATTCTAGTTACTAGTAACAATGCAATAGGGCGACATAATGTACAGGCCATCCCATCTTGTTAAACAGACTCCACCACATCATTGACATGGCCACAGTAGCACCTGCACCCATGAATCCTACCCATGCATTACTTGGTGAGAATCTATCTCCAATGTAACCTCCATTAAGGAAAATATTTCCAGGGTCAACGTCTCTTGGATGTCCAAAACCATCTATTTGGCCAAGTGCTGCCCACCATGTGAACCAAACTACCAGAGGGAACATTGCTAACACAATATTTCGGGCTATTTCTTTGTGCATCTTTTGACATTTTTCTGTCAAGTATTTCAATTCCTTTCCTAAGAATGATTCAATACTTGCATACATAATCATGCTAGCAGCACAAGCCCATCCTCCCCAAGTCATGGTTAGCCAGAATAGGCTACAGTACAGGAAAATATCATGTGAATTTGGTTTTTTATTAAGCGCTAAATAAGTAGCATATAATACACCAACTATCAAACCACTCAATAAGATCCAGTCAACAAAATTGTTTTCTAGATACATTAGTGTTGGTATTGCAGTAAAAATACCAGCGATAAAGGCGATATGAGATTTTTCACTTATCTTCTGGTTACGAGTGATAAATATTAGTACTGATATTAAAATGAGAGCACTCCCAAATAATATTGCTAAGATAGTTGGTTTGAAAGTAAAGTAAATCATCATTCTAGGTAAAGAAAATCCAATGCCACGATAATGGGAGAGGAATATAGTAGGTATCATGACTAAAACATAGACCATTTTTAGTAAATTAGTGCTTTTATCTTTGGCCTCAATATTTCTAAAAATTGGCATGCCAATCATCAATAATAAAAGCAATCCAAGTGCTGAAAATCTTGTTTCGACATATGAAAGCATAAATGCAATAGCAGCTAATAATAAGCATACTACAGTGTTTATTATTTTCTTATTTTCAGACTTGGTGGATAGTAGAAATAGAGTTAATACAGCAACGGTATAAGGAGCAATATTACCTATTGGATAAAAGATGGCTACTAACTCAGGACGATTTGCAGCAATAAAAGAAACGGTTGCAAAAATTAGTGTGAGAATCGCACCACTACCAAAGATTTCTTTATTGCTAAATCCATTCTTATTCATGAAAAACATTACTGAGCCACAAATTAGTATGAAAAATAGCCCCGAGATTAATAGGTCGGAATTTCTTATTCCCAGTTCATCAGGCGATATTTCATCCCATTTTATTTCATCAGAAGTTAATCCTTCGACATAAGGATGGCCATTTTCTTCCATCCAATCATTTCTTTTTACAGTGGCATTCCAATTCCATTGTTCTAAATCTTGTCTGTATTCTTCGTCAATATCTAGCATGTCTAAGGGGAATTTTCCATGATTGGCATGTGGTAATGGCAAAGATAACATTAGTGAGGGCAGAGTTGACATATCTCGTTGATCAATCAACTCTTCAACAACATGACCTTGCTTGATATTTGGACCCCAAGCCCAAGCCCCAACTTCTCTGATGATTTGATCAGGGGATCCATGTTGACCTGTATCGGTTAATCCATGGTCAGAAGTAACTACGACAGTCCAGTTTTCAGGTATCTTTTCAAAAATTATTGCGAAATTATCATCTAACCACTTCATTTTTTCTTTATACTCAGTTGAATCTTTCGAACCATATCTATGTCCTGTGCTATCAAGTCCAGATAAGTGTGCTACAATGACATTAGGCGTTCTGTCAAATACAATATCTTCTTTGGTATTACTAGCTGGGATTTCTCCATCAAGCCAACTATTGATTGTTTCAAATGATTCGGTATCTCCTCGCATATAATCTCCATGACCATACCGGTGTTTCATGAAATTAATTTCATCATTTTCAGCATAAAGGTCTCCCCATACATAGTCCCCAACAATGGCAAATTCATTGTCTGCTATGCCATCATTATCTCCATCATAAGAACTTGCTAAAGACCATCCATCTGGAGTGCCTGGATGTTCGGGATGAAAATTATTTAATCCCTCATTTGGTCTTGAGGGGATACCGGTTGCCATTTCTTTGACACATGAAGCAGTCATTGTAAGAGGATTAGTAAATACATCCATGTAAGTTCCATTATTTTGTGTCATTGAATTAAGAGTTGGCATCAAATTTGGATCACTCATCATGTCTCTTCTACCGCCATCTAAGACTATGAATAATAGCCCTTCGCTAAGTTTTTCACGATTTTCAGGTGGCATTTCAACTCCTTCTTTGGGCGCAGGTGCATCTGCAATGATGTAAGAACCGGTGTAGATAAGAGAAGGCAATGAAAGAATTGCAACTGCAGCAATTATCTGTAAAATTAAGCCCTTTGACAATTTTTTTGCTTAGCACTGTTCCACCAATAAATTAATTCTTAATCGACCCATACTTAAAATTCATCATAAACTTGGTCGCAATAATCACTTTTGACAAGTCATGTATTCAAACGGAAGTAAGAGCAAGTCAAATAATCTCAATCAGCGATGTGAATTAAGATGAATTATTCCAACTTCAAGTCTTTCGTGAGTTGGGTGAACCTCGACCAGTTGTACAGGGACTTCTAAGACTGTTGCGATTTCTTCAGCAATAGATAAAGGCAATTCAATACGTTGATTTTGAGCATCAAATCGAATCCAACCTTCATCGATTTCAAGTACTTTCTTTAGTTCCTCAATGTCTTCTTGAGCATCCTCAAGGTTGGTTGGAATCGCTCCAAAAATAATCGTATCATCGTCACTCAATACTTCATAAGGTCGAAGATTGGCTTGACCTCTTCGCTTAAATCGGGCTCTAAGTTGTCCTGCATCCTTGAATTTAGCGGTACAGAATTTCACATGAAAGTCAAGTTCTTTTGAGGCTTCTTTAATCTTCATTCCTAATTCAAAAGAACCTTCTGCAGCAGCAGTAATGCCCCCACTAAGATTGAATCCTCTAACATCCATGTTATCTTGATTGCCAACAGTAATCTCTAACTCATTTAGATTTAGAAATTCTACTGGTGAAGCATGAAGTTGTTCTATTAGAGAGAATAATTGCTCTTCTTTATCTGGCTCACATGGTAATTCAACGCCAACAAAAATACCAGCATCTTTGCATGCTTGCATCACTTTTAGGTATTTGTCGACAGTGCCGTCGAGTAAATGGAACCTTATTTCATCAAGTCCAGCCTTACCAAAATCGGTAGCACGATTGTGGTCAAAAGGTATAGATGTATACAAGTGAATATGGTGCTTTGGGCCAAATGCAGATTTGAGTTGCTTTACTGCCTCTAAGGATTTCTCCAAATCAAGCATTGGGTCTCCACCAGTGATTCCAGTTCCAGTTGCCTTCATAGCGTGACCTTCTTCAATCACTTCTTCCCAAGAATTACATCTCCTTTCATTGGCAAACATATCAGGACTTTCTCTACGGTTTTCTGAAAGTGGACAATAATCACAGCCCCAATGGCACTTTCCAGTGACAAATAATACCAGTTTACTACCCTTTTGACACTGCACACATCCTTCAGCCTCACCCTGTTCGGCGGAAAGGATTTCAGTTGCCATCATTAGAGACCTAGACATGTCAAACAATACTCCGTGATGACTCATTGGTTTGAAACTCTCGCAAGAATTTAGGAAAAATTATTCTTTGCCTCAACAATAAGCCATCTGTGGAATCGACGGTCTAGTGTTAATTCAGGGTGAAAGGTCAATGCCAATTTCATTCCATCCAAGATTCCTACTACTTCATCTTGCAAAGTTGCTACAGTGGTACATTTAACTGAATTTGTTAGGAATCTTGGCGCTCGGATAAATACTCCTGGGTAAGAATCGAGATTACCAATTGCGGCATCATGGGAGATTTTTAGTGGTTTATGATTGAAATTATCACGCTGTAATTCGAGTTCCTTAGTCGGATTAGACTCGGGCGTATCTAGTTCAATCTCGAGTTGTGCCTCAAATGATTGTCTTTGACGACCCCAAGCATTACGAGATATTTGTGCTGAAATATATGGTTGCCTTTGTTCGCCAGGATCTGATAGAAGAATTGCTCCAGCACAAGTTCCTAGAACCGGGCGATTTGGAAATTTATCCATCCAATCAAAAATACCATCAAGCAATGACTCACTTTTACTTGCTTTACGCATTGCAGTAGATTCGCCCCCTGGAAGTATAAGTGCACAAATATCCGAATCGAGTTGTGAACTTTTACGCAATTCCACAATTTCAATTTCTATGCCCACTTCCTCTGAAGCATGTATCAGTGCCTCGATATGTTCATGTCGCGCACCTTGTAACATCGCCAAACCGATTCGCAACATGTATTGCCGTACGGCTCGTCCTCTATCAGCCCAACGCTTCCTGAACAGTTATGCAAGGTGTTGAAGAACTGCCTTCAACTGCGATAACATAATGGCATCATATGATGGAGACTGCTTCCTTGTTCCTGGACCAGTTAGAATGAATCAAGCATGCCTAGATGCGATGGCAACTCCTACCATCACTGCCCGAGGTCCAGAGTTTAGAGATGTCATGGCAGAACTAAATTCTGGTTTGAGATATGCATTCAATATTGCACCTTCTAAACCGGAAAAAAAGAATCAATCATGGGCAGGAGATGATGATTACAAAGTCGTCGTAGTTTCAGGAAGTGGAACTGCTGCTATGGAAATGGTTATTGCTAATCGATTCCGTTCTAATGACCTTGTTTTAGTACCTACCAATGGTAAATTTGGAGAACGTGTTGCTGAAATTTGTTCAAGATTTTGCAATGTAAAACACATCAAATATGAATGGGGTAGAGCCTTTGATTTATTCGAACTTGAACAACAATTAGAGCGTAAGTGCTACGAGGCATTACTCATTTGCCACAATGAGACGAGTTCAGGAATTACTCAAGATGCACCAGCACTTGCTGAGATGTGCCAGCGCCACAATACACCATTTATTCTCGATGGAATCACATCGATTGGAGGATTGCCCGTTCATCTTGAGCAATGGGGTGCAGAGGCTGGAGTAGTTGGTGCACAAAAGTGTACAGCAGGCCCTTCTGGAATTGCTGCAATCGCTATTAATTCACACTTTATCGAACGAAGTAAAGCGATTAGAGAGCAAGGAGAATGTAGTCCAACTTACTACCTTGATTTAATTTCAGCACTTAAGAAAGGTGATGATGACCAAACCCCCTGGACTCCAGCAATTAACTTAGCAATGGGCTGGAGTAAAGCGCTTAACACTCTAAAGGAAGAGACACTCGAAGGTCGATGGAATCGATGTGAGATGCTTTCAAAAGGAGTTCAAAATCTATTTTCACATTTAGGATTTGAATTACTTGCCGACCCTTTTCAGCGTAGTAGTACCGTGACTGCAATAATGTATCCAGAAGGGGTAGACGATACATGGCGAAGTGATCTCAAGAACAAGTATCACACTCAAGTTATTGGAGCACAAGACCATCTCAAAGGTAAGATGTTTAGAGTTGGTTCAATGGGTGAAACAACTGTTGAAGAGATGGTTGAGGGATGTAAAAGAATGATTTCCTGTTTCAAAGACCATGGCGTGGAATTACCTGATGTCGAAGTTGAATCCTTTTTTTGAGGTCTTGAAATGAACTACATTGTTTTAGGACGCTTTCAACCCTTACACAAGGGGCATGTATTACTAATCGAAAAAGCATTAGAAATGGCATCTGAAAATGATAAAGTGACCGTAGCAATAGGTTCTGCTTCATGCCAAATGGAACCTCGTAATCCATGGACTGGCGATGAGAGAAAAGAAATGATAGAGTCTTGGTCAAGCGCAGTTGAAGTTGTTTTAATCGATGATATCAATGACTCACCCAATTGGGTAGAACATGCTACAAAATTTCATGGCGAAGGAACTTTGGTTACTTCAGATGAAAAAACAGCTGAACTCTATCGCGCATCGGGCTGGGAGGTTATAGATGTTGAACTGGAGAACAGAGAAAATTTTGAGGGCTGGAGAATAAGGCAGACAATCAAAATGCTCTCAACAGTTGATGACTTTGATGCAGTTAGAGAAGTACTTTCTGCAACTCTTCCGGTTGCGGTTATCGATTGGTTGGTTGAAAAAGATGCTTTGTATCGCCTTTCCACATTCCAGACCGGNGTCTATGCTGGATGATTATTCAGAAGCGACAACAACCCTAGCGGCAATGAGTACTCTTTGTTTGTACATGTATCCAGCCTCTAAAACATCAACTACCGAGCCACTTGCGAAGTTTTCTGATGCCGGTATTGTCGTAATTGCTTCCATTTTTGCAGGATCGAATTGTTTTCCCTTTGCTTCAATAGCAGTAACGCCCTCACCTGATAACTCATGCCACATTTTGTTTCTAAGAAGTCTGATTCCTTGAGCCACAGCAGATTGGTCGTCTTCTTCAATAGTAGATAATGCTCTATCGACATCCGAAAGAATTGTGAGCATTTTTCTGGCAAGGCCCATCCCTCCATATTGAATTAATTCTGACTTTTCAGCCATCATTCTTTTGCGAACATTTTGAGTTTCTGCTTCTTTGTAAGCGATTTCCTTTTCCGCTTTTTCGGCTCTTGCTAATGCTTCTTCAAGTGGGTCTAATTCTTCCTCAACCCCAACTTCCATAGTTTCACCATTTTCATCAACAACAGGGATTTCATCATCGATATTTTCGATAATTTCATCGCCATCTTCGGGTGAATTGTCATCAGACATTGATTGCCGGTCACATAACTATTGTTTGAACCCGTCGAAACTATGAATTCAAAATATTACGAATATTGAACTCTCCATGNCCCCATTTATTGGCNTCCAGATGTTCCCTACCNACAATACCAGTTAGTCCGTCCTCTTTGTTCCAACGTGAGATTGTGTGAACCAATAATCGCGAGGTTCTGTCATGCGCTTCATATGTGGGAATTATCTTTGGGTCTTTGGCTTCATCAAGGGTTTCTCCAAGTTCTTTTCTTCTATCCATCCAATCAAGACAGACCTTTTGAGAGAATTCTTCTTCGGGAATTCCGGCAAGTGATTCAATCATTTGATTCCAAGTGGAATGAGAATAAAGGTCGTCTCTATTAGCTATTTCACGACTCAGTGCTACATCTAAGTAGAGATATGTTCTTGCTTCCCACGAAGTCCATTGACCTGGACTTGCCCACTCCATAAGTTTGAGTAACCCTTCAGAACCATTATTGAGATTCTGAAGAGATAACTTGACATTTACACCGGGTTCACTTTCTACAGAATCCATCCAATCAAGAATTTCTGCTTCACAATCAATATCGAATAAACGATTCAATCTTTCATCACCTTCAGGCCGAGATTGCCTGAACTTGCCCTTTTCCATGCCGTTGTATAATTCATCCCAAGTTAGAGCGAGAAGGTCGTCCAAGCAAGATTGTTCCAATAATAGAACAACCGTCTCGATTCCCATGAGGATATCCAAATGGCCGAGTGCTTTGAGTTAATCGCACAAAATAATTTACCTTTTTTTGGTTTCTAAGCGGGAGCATTGAAGAATGTTCATCATTTGGCCGCAGTTAGAGGGTTTTTTGTGGCGACAATCAAGGAGCAAATCGATTTGATTCGCGCCGAGATCGATAAGACTCAAAAAAACAAGGCAACCAATGCCCACATTGGTAAATTAAAAGCCAAAATCGCACAATTAAAAATCAAGGAAGAAAAGGCTCATGCTCACTCAAAGGCCAGTGGCGGAGGCAAGGGTTTTGAAGTCAAGAAATCAGGTGATGCAACAGTTGCTCTTGTAGGGTTTCCTTCGGTTGGTAAGTCGACTCTAATCTCTAAGGTCACCGATGCTCACTCCGAGGCTGCAGGTTATGCATTTACCACACTTACCTGTATTCCAGGTGTAATGGAGCACCGTGGTGCAAAGATTCAGATTTTGGATTTACCAGGTTTGATTAAAGGGGCTGCTGAAGGTAAAGGCCGAGGACGTGAGATTCTCAATGTCATCAGAAGTGCAGATATGGTATTGTATATTGTCGATCCATTCCAAGATGCTCACTTCAATGTACTACATCGTGAATTACACAATGCTGGGCTACGATTGAATGAAACAAAACCACCAGTATTCATCAAGCGTACAGAGCGTGGTGGTATCGATGTTAGAACTACGGTTGANCAAACTCATTTGACCAATGAAGAAATTGGTTCTATCATTCGTTCATTTGGNTTTACTTCAGCAATTGTAACACTTAGAAATGATACTACAGCTGAGCAGATTGTCGATTGTTTGGCAGAAAATAGGATTTATGAAAAAGCGGTAATCGCAATCAATAAGATAGATATTGCCACTGAAGATGAACTTGTTAGGGCAACAAAAGCATTACCAGAAGACTGGCCAATCATGAGAATTTCTGCATTCAAAGATATCGGACTGGATGAATTAAAAGACTTCATTTATGANAACTTAGGATTCATGCGAGTTTACCTAAAACCACAAGGACAAGAGGCTGATATGGAAGAACCATTGATCGTTAAGGATGATTCGACAGTTGGAAATATCTGCAATAAATTACATCGTGATTTTTATCGAAAATTCCGTTATGGTAGAGTAAAAGGCCCTAGTGCNAAGTTTGATTGGCAACGTGTAGGTCTTGACCACACTTTGAAAGACGGCGATATACTAACCATTGTGGTAAAGCGTTAATCCCAAATNCCCATATCCATTTTGGCATCTTCATTAGCGTGTATTTTAGGGTCCCATCTTGGAGTCCATACCAAATTTACATGAACGCTATCAATACCTTCAGTTTGCAACGCCGCTCTATGTGTTGCTGCCATAATCTCTGCTGCTGCTGGACACCCTGGGCTGGTTAGAGTCATGTCGATTTCTGCATGTTTGCCTTCATCTTTAGTCTCAATTCGAACATCATATACGAGCCCTAATTCTACAATCGAAAGTTCTAGTTCAGGGTCTTCTACATCATCCAATTTCTCAAGTACTGCTTCTTTGTCGACCATTTTAACACCTACATTTTATTTTGGATCTCATTCATGACTTTGTCAAACATATTTCTAAAGCCATTTGAGCGGCTTGGTGAAAGCGAGTTTAACACTCCCATTTCACTAGCAAAATCAGGAGTTAATTCCATTGCTTCAGAAGGGCTTATGCCTCTCAATGCAATTGTTAAAATCCCCATTAATCCTTGAACTAATTTTGAATCAGCACCTGCTTTTAATTTTACAAGATCGTTCTCTATCGACACTACTACATGGGCCTCAGATTGGCATCCTCTAACTCTTGTCAACTCATTCCAATGTTCTGTTTCTAAGAAATCCACTTCTTCAGACAGTTCAAAAACCATCTCAAGACGCTCCATTTTGTCATCTACGTCTTGGAACTCTTCGATTAATTCTGTTAGAGTAATCATCTCGCTCAAGAGAATCTCTCCAATATATCTGAAAGTTGTTTGACAAAGTTTTCTACTTCTTCTTTTGAATTATAAAAGTACAATGATGCTCTTACTGTGCCAGTAATTTTCAACCTTTCAAGTAAAGGTTGAGCACAGTGGTGACCAGTTCTAACAGCAAAACCTCGTGCATCCAATAAATGTGCTAAATCTTCACTATTCATTGTTGGATGTAAAAATGATACAACAGCAGCGTCATCATCATCATGTCGTCCATAAACTGTCATGCCCATGTCTCTAAGTTGCTGTGACAACCATCTTGCTAATTCTAACAAGCGTGAATGTTCAGAATCTAAATCGATCTGTTCCATCCACTCTAGCGCAGCATTCCAACCTATGGCTTCGGCTATTTTTGGAGTTCCAGCCTCGAATTTATGTTCATTTGTTTGATAGGTTGAGCCATGAATTGATACGGTTTCAATCATGTCACCACCACCCATGAAAGGTTGCATTTGTTCAAATGCATCATCGGATACAAGTAATGCGCCAATTCCGGTTGGCCCACACATTTTGTGAGCTGAAAAGGCCATGAAATCAGCGCCCATTTTTTGGAAGTCAATTGATTGATGCGGGACACTTTGAGCCGCATCTAAAAGCACCCTTGCCCCATTTTGTTTTGCCAATGAAATTATTTTATCAACCGGATTACATACTCCTAAAACATTTGAAATATGGACCACGCAAACCAGTTTAGCTCCATCAAGAGATGCTTCAAAAATTTCCATATCAAGTGTAAAATCTTGTTGGACAGGAACATAACGCAATTCAATATCAAGTTCTTTTGCCAGCATTTGCCATGGAACAATATCTGAGTGATGTTCCATTTCAGTTAATACTACAGCATCTCCTGGAGATAGGTTTGCCTTGCCCCAAGCGTGAGCGACTAAATTTATCGCTTCTGTAGTACCGCCAGTAATAATCACTTTTGGAGCATTGAATCTGTCTTTCAATGTAGTTCTACAAGCCTCATATCCATCTGTAGCCTCTCCTGCCAAAGTGTGTACTGCTCTATGGACATTGGCATTAGAATTTGTGTAATAGTCATTCATCGCATCGATAACCACTTGTGGCTTTTGAGTGGTTGCAGCATTGTCAAAATAAACTAAAGGATAACCATTGACCTCACGCTGAAGAATAGGAAATTGTTCCCTCACAAAATCACCCCTTAATCCCACATTCAAGATGGATTTTCAACCTTGTTTTCAGGTCATCAGATATCATCTTATTTCTCAATGAAGAAAATGTGTTGACTAGGAAACCTTCTACTATCAATGATTCAGCGTGACTAGGGGAAAATCCTCGAGAGAGTAGATAATGAAACTGTTCTTTGTCGATAGGTGCACTTGCTGCGCCATGCGCAGCGCTAACTTCATCGGATAGAACTTCGAGTTCAGGAATAGCATCTGCTCTAGCATCGGGAGATAGTAATAAATTGTGAAAAACCTGTCCTGCATTTGAACCATTTGCGTCTTCAGCAATGAATAATTGACCGGTTCCAATTGAATGACTTCTACCTCCACATGCAGCATTCATTGTCAAAGATGAGTCAGTGTGCTTTACAAGATGTCGGATTTCCATATGATGGTCATCATGCCTCGAATCAATTCCGTAAACGGCTACGGTTTGATTTAATGAGGAGTTTGTATCACAAAGATTGGTTCTAATATCGGTCTTATTTCTAAATCCTCCAATCGAAAGTTCTCCATATTCCAGTGATGAATCCCGATGTACGTCCCAATCTTCACATCTAAGTAATTTAGAATTAGATTCTAATTCATTAACAAAAGCATATCCTATCGAGGAATTCTTTTCCACAGTTCCTGAAATATGTAAGCCAGTCCATGAACTGGAGCCAGAAAGGTGAATGATTATCGTTGCTTCTCCTTTACACTTGAGGTCTATATGACCTACTGTAGTTTCACCATTAGCAATTAAATTGATATTGACTAATTGGCCCTTTCCATCGATTTCAATGACATTCATTTTACTGTTACATTCACTTAAAAAAACTCGAGAAATATCTGTGGAATCTTCTGTCAAACGAATACCATCTTTGACATCAAAGTTTCCATCATGGTCTAATATAATTTCATCTGAAGTTGGAATTAGTTCGATCTTAGAGGGGTGTATGCGCTTCCAAGGAGTGTATCGCCAGAGGTGAGTGGAGCGTGAAGGGATTTCCATATCGAAGTATGTCATCCGATAGAACCCTCCATTTCTAGTTCCAATAACTTGTTTAGTTCGACTGCATATTCCATTGGGAGTTCTCTTGTGAATGGTTCAAAGAATCCATTAACTATCATGCCCATCGCTTCTTCTTCGCTAAAACCTCTACTCATCAGATAGAATAGTTGGTCTCCAGAAATCTTTGAAACACTTGCTTCATGTTCTAAGTCTGCGGTAGAATTACCAACTTCCATAGTTGGGTAAGTGTCTGAACGAGACTTGTCATCTAACATCAAAGCATCACAAACTATTTTTGAACGGCAACCTTCTGCTTTTGGTGTAACTTGAAGCATTCCTCTATATGATGAACGACCGCCATTCTTAGAAATCGATTTTGATAGAATATTAGAGGTTGTTCTTGGAGCTAGGTGGTGAACTTTAGCACCAGCATCTTGATGTTGACCTTCACCTGCATAAGCTACCGATATTACTTCAGCGTGTGCACCTTCTCCCTTGAGAATAACTGCTGGATATTTCATTGTCAACTTCGAACCGATATTTCCATCAACCCATTCAATGACTGAATTTGAATGAGCAATACCTCTTTTTGTGACCAAATTATAGACATTTGCAGACCAGTTTTGAACTGTAGAATATCGGATTTTTGCATTATCCATAGCAATTAGTTCTACTACAGCGGAATGTAATGAATCGGTAGAATAAGTTGGCGCAGTACATCCTTCAACGTAGTGAATACTACTTCCTTCATCAGCAATAATTAGAGTTCTTTCAAATTGACCCATGTTCTTAGCATTGATTCTAAAATAGGCTTGAACAGGCATCTCAACATGAACATTTTTCGGTACATAAATGAATGACCCACCAGACCAAACAGCAGTATTGAGGGCAGCGAATTTATTGTCACTATATGGTACAACACTACAGAAATATTTCTTAACAATTTCAGGGTGTTCCTTCAATCCAGTGTCCATATCGAAGAAGAGAACTCCTTGTTGTTCTAAATCCTCGCGAATAGAATGGTATACCGCTTCTGATTCATACTGAGCAGTAACTCCACCGAGCCACTTTTGTTCAGCTTCCGGAATTCCTAGTCTTTCAAATGTATTTTTGATATCTTCAGGAACATCATCCCAGTCTTTCTCAGTTTGTTCAGAAGAACGCAAGAAGTAGGTTACATTTTCAAAATTAATTCCATCCAACATATTGCAATTACCCCAATCAGGCATTGGTCTTTCGACAAAGTGATGATATGCCTTGACACGTATTTCTGTCATCCACTCGGGTTCATTCTTTAACTCTGAAATATCTCTTACAACTTGCTCGGATAGTCCTTTATCAAATCGGATTGTGGATTGTTCGGGGTCATGGAAACCATAGCGGTAATCCCCAACTGCATCATGTGCTTGTTCACTCATGATTATGCCTCCAACCAATCATATCCATTCTCTTCGAGTTTTATCGCTAACTCGGGTCCACCGGATTTGACTATTTTTCCGTCAATCATCGCATGAACGAAATCAGGTTTAACCAGATCAAGTAGTCTTTGATAGTGCGTAATAATTAGACAACCAGCATCTTCAGCGATTTGATTAATTCCTTTCGAAACAACTCTTAGTGCGTCTATGTCAAGACCAGAATCGGTTTCATCAAGTAAGGCTAATTGAGGTTTGAGAAGTAGCATTTGTAGAGTTTCTAAACGCTTCTTTTCTCCTCCACTAAATCCATCATTGACGTACCTTGATAAAAATGATTTATCCATTTCGAGTTGTTCCATAGCCCCATTGAGTTCCTTTCTAAATTCTCTCGCTTTTAATTGCTGATCTCGAACCGATGCAACAGACTTTTTCAAAAAGTTTCCAACTTGTACGCCTGGAATTGACGGAGGGTATTGGAAAGATAAGAACATTCCAGAGCGAGCTCTTTGATGAACTTCATAATCGTCAAGAGGTTTGCCGAGGAAAGAAACATCTCCTGAGGTTATTTCATACGCTGGATGGCCCATTACCACATTGGCTAAAGTTGACTTCCCAGCACCATTGCGCCCCATAATCGCATGAATTTCACCCTTTTTAATAGTCAATGAAATGCCATTAATTATCGGAGTTCCATCTACTGAAACATGTAAGTCGCTGATTTTCAACACCTCCATTTTCGGCTCCCCCTGTAGTTCAACCTCCAATCACTCCTTTATCAAGTGGTGTAAAAAAATGTCACGCAGTATTACGGTTTTAGGTTGGCCTAAACTATGGTGTTGTGGGAATAAAAGAGTTCAAATTGATAGTATGAGAGCGAGAGTCATGTCCGATGATGATTTGGTGTCAAAATATGCGGCAGAAGCACTGGCATCAATGAAATTAGAAGCCAAAAAACGAATCGATGATTCTACCGATATAGAAGAAGAAAATAGATTACGAAGCTTGTCTTTAGTCGAAATCATTGAATCAAAGCAAATAATCCCTGCTTTACTTTCACGATTAAATGAAGTTAGAGCCGCACTTGATGGTCATGGGGGCGGAATTGAATTGACCTCATATGAACTATTAGATTCGGCTAAGAAAAGTTTGAATATAGTTTTAGATTTGACCGGAGCATGTCTTTCATGTGGCGCTGCACCTGGTACACTCGAAGGTGTAAAAGCAGACTTAGAATCAGATGATGAAATTTCTTCAGTAAAATTCTCCAGTGCTTTATTGGACTCATTTGATGAATTGGGCAGGGAATTCATATTGGCACATGGCAAAGTCGAGTTTGTTGATTAATGCCTATTTTTCACATTTTTAACGGATGGTTTGAAGGAGGTCGCGCACCGGCCAGCAATCATGGCAGCATGGCGAGATGGTACTCGAGAAGACCCTAAGCCNTGCAGAGAGCAAGATAAAGGTAAATTNGAGATCATTCACAGAGATGGACGTGCTCGAATTGGTCGATTGCATACCGAGCATGGGATTCTTGAAACGCCGGCTTTACTTCCAGTAATAAATCCCAACATAAGGACGATTGAACCTAGAGAAATGTGGGATAGATATGGTATTGGTGCATTAATTACCAATTCATACATTATTTGGAAACATGAAGAACTCAAAAGCAAGGCTCAGAAAGATGGTGTTCATGAACTGATAAATTATCCTGGCGTAATAATGACCGATTCAGGAACATTCCAATCCTATGTCTATGGGGATGTCGAAGTAGGTGTTGAAGAAATAGTCGAATTTCAACGCTCAATAGGCGTGGATATAGCCACTATGCTCGATGTTTTTTCACGCCCAGACATGATTGAATCTGAAGTGGAAAAGTGTGTCGATGAAACATTGGCAAGAGCCCAAAGCAGTGTAGATGCAGCACAAGATACAATGCTAAACGGTCCAATTCAAGGTGGACTTTTCCAAGAATTACGAGAAAAGTCTGCAATCGAAATGGGGAAGTTTGACTTTTCTGTACATCCAATTGGNGGTATTGTGCCTGTTATGGAACAACACCGTTACAAAGAATATGCTAAAATTATGTTATCTACATTACCGAAATTACCTCCAAACAGGCCAGTACATATGTTTGGATGTGGCCATCCAATGCTATTTCCAATGTCGATAGCACTTGGTGCTGATTTATTCGATTCAGCAGCATATGCTCTTTTTGCTAGAGATGGCCGACTTTTGACTCCATGGGGGACAGAGAAAATTGCCAAATTAGTTGACTGGCCAGTTACTACCCCGAGTATTGCTTCTTTAACTCCTGAAGAAGTTAGGGAAATGGATGGAAAAGAGAGAACAAAACTCCTTTCAAAGTATAATCTTGAAGTGACTTTAGCAGAATTAGCAAGATGCAAACAAGCGGTCCGTGATGGTACTATTTGGCGTATGGCAGAAAGACGAAGCCATCAACATCCGGCATTACGCGAGGCGTTTTTATGGCTTATCACCAATCCTTCGCTCGGGCATATCTCGAAAATGGCCAAAGATGAAATGATCTTGGATGAGAAATTAGCATCTCAAGAAA
This sequence comes from Methanobacteriota archaeon, assembly GCA_002697705.1. Taxonomy (GTDB): domain Archaea; phylum Thermoplasmatota; class Poseidoniia; order Poseidoniales; family Poseidoniaceae; genus MGIIa-L1. The sequence goes on along the minus strand of NZXL01000062.1, from coordinate 8,732 downwards.
CAGGTTCACAAAAAGGAGTATGGGAGCCAAGTTGGGATTGGATTGTGAAGTCTCAAACCACTCCTCGTAAGGGCGGAGAATCGTGGGGCGGCAAAGATACCTTGGCAAGACCGCATATTATTGCTGCAAGGCACATGATGTTCACAAGGTGGCATTCACAAAATCCAACAGGCTCGGGCTCCACAGATGTCTTGATTCTACATGGTCGTTCAGGTCCTTGGAGAGAGCGATGTGACAATCTTGTCACTAGACTTATTCATCATGCTCCAGGTCTTGAAGTGATGATATTGACTCCTATTGGTTTGATGCCGTATTCATTAGAAGATGTCAATCCATTCACTCACATAGTTGGCCCAGAATGGATNTGGAGAAGTCGTCCTGACCTATCGCTAATTAGGGAGGAGTTNGATAAATTTTCAATGGGTGATAGAAGAATAATTACTCTTGACCTTAAGGGTGATAATTTNGTTGATAGGGCATTTTCTAAATTGATAGAAATGGAAGTTTTAGACGATTCGGTAAAGGAAGAGTCGATTGAAGCAAGTGATTTCGAGAAATCTCAATTACAGTTGCGCAGAAGGAAAGCGGCCGATAAGTTTGCATTATTCTTTAATGTCCAAAGTGAACTTTCACATGAAATGACAAGTCAATCTAACTTTGTAATTAATCGACAAGGAAGAATAAAAAATGTGCTAAGTTCATCTGATAAGCACCTAGCCAGTTTCCGCCTTGGTGATGGTGGCTTATCTCTCAATAATGATGGTGCAATCGAATTATACAGTCATCGAAGAAGACAATTACCTACTGGCTTTTCTGAACCTGAAATTTTCGGCTACTGTGGTGAGGGACTAGCACTTGTGGTAGTAGATGCTGATGCTGAACCTTTCATTCGACAAGGTAGAAATGTTTTCCATGGCTTTGTAATCGCTTGTGACCCTTGGTTAAGACCAAATGAGGCATGTTTGATTGTTAATCAGAATGGCGAATTACTCGGCCACGGCACATCCCAGTGTACATCTAGTGAACTTGCAACGTTCCAAAAAGGAGTCGCAATTAAGACTCGGGATGGAATAAAAACNGAATAATTCTTCAACTCATGTAGTGGTATAATTGAAGAGTCGTCTTCAACCTCATCGATTTAAGGGAGTGGTAACATGGTTGATGATTATATCATAGACACGACCAATTTATGCAAATCCTATGGCCCACATATGGCGCTAGAAGACCTTAATTTGAAGGTCAAAAAGGGTGCTACGGGGCTTCTTGGCCCTAATGGTGCAGGAAAATCAACATTTCTAAAAACTATACTTGGACTAATCCAAGCAACATCGGGAGAAGGAACCGTACTTGGTCACGACATCAGAACTGAAGGAGCAGCAATTCGCTCCCGTATTGGATATATGCCGGAGTATGAAGCATTGAATCCTGATATGGACGCCATATACCAAGTTAGATACTCTGGTGAACTATTAGGGATGAATCCAGTTGTAGCAATGTCAAGAGCCCATGAAGCCTTACAATACGTCGGCCTTGGTGAACAAAGATATCGTAACATTGGAAGTTTTTCAACAGGAATGAAACAGGCTACAAAACTGGCTTGTGCAATTATCCATGACCCTGAATTAATTATTGCAGATGAGCCTTCAAATGGTCTTGATGCAGTTGCTAGAGAATTTATGATAACAACNCTCCAAAATACTGTCAAAACAGGAAATCGATCAGTCTTGATGGCATCTCACTTGATGGATGATGTTGAAAGAGTCTGTGAAAACATTGTACTTTTACACAAGGGGAAATTAGCAGCACAGGGCCGTATTGAAGACTTAAAGGATATCGATAGAGAGATTGAGATACATGTTTGGGGTGGTGCAACTAAACTTGAAGAAGCTATGGCTAAAGCTGGTTTGACCGTCAGAAGAGAAGGCCGAATAATGAGAATTCAACATATTGGAGAAGATACAACTACATTAATTTTGAAATGTGCAGCAGAAACTGGCGCCCAAATCCGTAGAATGCATGAGTATGAAGCCTCTCTAGAAGATTTATTTTTGGTGATTATGGAAAATCTTGGCTATGAAGTAAAGACCAGTGAGGATTTACTTAGAAGTCCTGTCCAAGCAAGGCAAGTAGATGCTCCAAAAAGTATGGGAGGNGGNTCATGATGGAAGTTGAAGAAGAGGTTCAAGCGCCTGCCCCTATCTCAATCGATTTACCAAGCGAAGACATTTCNTTTGACGCTGATGCACCGGTAAAAGGAAAGGGTCGAATGGAAGCGGCTTGGGGTTCTTCTCAGGGTGATGAAGTAAATACTGCTCAAGTCGCCCCATCCAAAGATACAACTGGATTTATTTTTGAGCAAGTGTATCAACCGTGGAATGGTACTTTGAACCCTCGATGGATGAGGAATTGGGCGATTTTAAGACATCATGTTGCGGGTATTTTTCGTAAAGGACATAGGCCTTGGAGTATCCCTACCAGACTTTTCCTAGTAGTGGTTTTTATTGCTTCTTTAGCCGATGTAGGATTAACTTTACTTTCAGCCCTAATCGGTAGCGCAGAACTACATTCTATGTGGGGTGTAAACCGTGATAACCTCTATGGTCACGTCCTAGGTTTCTTCCCGAGAAATGTCCTCTATTTCCCAATAGTCGCAGCATTACTTGTTGGTGGTGTAATCTCAGAAGATAGATTACATGGAACATCGGCTCTTTATTTCTCTAGGCCGATCAATCGTTTTGACTATGTCATGATGAAATACATATCAGTTGCCTTAATCCAAGCAATGATTGTTCTGTTAACTCTATGCTTGTATTACTTTTCAGAGATAATTAGTATGGGCCGTGGTTGGGCTTGGATTATCGACACCTTCCCGTTATTTTTGGCTGCATTTGTTGGAGGAACTTTATTGATTATCACCTACACAAGTATCGGTTTGGGTCTATCCAGTGTTTCAAAAGGAAAGTTCTTCCCTGGAATTGGTTTGATTGCGATTGTCCTTGGTACCAAAACATTAGCCATCATAGTATCTCAATTATTTGACCGTGAAATTCTGTATCTTCTCTCGCCATACGACTGTTTGGCTCATGTTGGGCAGGCGATAATTGGCACTGAGCCAACCTATAATCAATATTCTTGGACTTGGTCATTGGCATCTTTAGTAGCGATGAATGCATTGTCGCTATACGTTCTAAGTTCTAGAGTTTCTTCAATGGAGGTGACTCGAGAATGATGCCTGATTTTGACCAAAGTGGACTGCCTGAAACCAAAGAGTGGGTTCCTGAACAAACAGCACCAGTAATACTGCTTGAAAATGTCTCCAAAACCTATGGTAGAATTCATGCATTAACAGGAATAACTCTCTCATTAAGTGGCGGTGTTACAGGAATACTTGGGCTGAATGGGGCAGGGAAATCAACATTATTCAAGATTCTAATGGGCAAGATAAAGCCTAGTTCAGGTCAAGTGAGGCTATTTGGTACAAATCCATGGAAAAATCCAGCACCATATGCTAGGGTTGGATTTGTTCCAGAGCATGAAAAAATGTATGATTGGATGACTGCGCATGACTTTATCTCAACATTCGCTAGATTGAATGGACTAACCCGTGATGAATCTAAGATTGAAGCGGACCGTGTTTTAGACTTTGTAGGACTTTTAGATGTCGCTCACAAACAGATTGGCCGATTCTCAAAGGGTATGCGTCAAAGAACCAAAATAGCACATGCTCTAGTAAATGATCCAGATCTGATAATTCTTGACGAACCATTGCAAGGTTGTGACCCGTTAGCTAGAACTACGATTATGAATGTGATTAGAGAACTAGGCAGAATGGGTAGAACGGTGATAGTAAGCAGTCATATTTTACATGAAATCGAAAGAATCACTGAACAAATTGTAATTCTTCACCATGGAAGATTATTGGCACTTGGCAACTTACATGCAATAAGAGAAAGATTGGACAAGATCCCTCATAGAATCGATATTGGCACAGATAATCCAAAACAATTGGCCAAGAGTATTATTGAAATTGATTCAGTTCATGGCATATTTTTCCCTCAAGGAAACAATTTGTCGATACAAACTCATAATTTGGGGTCTTTCCATTCTAACTTGCCAAAAGCAATTATCGAAAGCGGTCAAAAAGTTGAATCAATAGATAATCCAGATGATGATTTGGAATCTATTCTAGGATATCTTACCGGCGGAGGGCGAATGTGATGGCAACTAAACCTGATACAATTTTCCGAGCACTTGACCGNAAGGCTGCTGCAGTAACAGAGTTTACCATGCGCCAGTACAGAACAAAAATATCGACTTGGGTTGTTTTGATTGTTGGATTTATGGTAATCAGTCTTCTACTTCTATTCTATGTAGATGGTATGCAAAAGGAATATGAGTCAATNGATAATGATGGTGATTCAGCAGATTGGGATGGAGATGGTTATCCAACTGGCCAGGAACGATTGTATGGTACAGACCCAAGTTCACCAGATTCTCATCCCGGCCTCTTGGTACCCCCGGTGGAGCCAGATCCGCCTGAAAAATGGATAGATGAGGATGACTTTGATTGGGATTCAACACCAGGCGCAGGACAACAAATTTCTGTTGGATATGACGATGATGGGGATTGCAACCGAGATGATAGAACAGAATCTCAGAAGGATTCAAACGATAATAACATCCCTTGTGACATCGTTCTTGAAGGGCCACAAGTAGGTATGGAAGAAAATGGTTTTACTGTTGAAGCAGACAACTTTGTCGACGAAGACCCTGATGATGCCGCCTATGCAAAAGAAGCAATTCACAGAGCATCGGTACTAGCGATTGGAAAACTTGGATTTGTATTTATTATTGGGATATTTGTTCCATTATTCTTAGCCACCGGTCTAATTAGAGATGAAATGTCTTCAGGAACAATGCATTATATGTTATCTAAACCGATTGCAAGAACAGAAGTATTCCTTTACAGAATACTCGGATATTTGGGTATAGTGTGGCCATATTTGGCAATTCTTGTATTTATTTCTGCAATGGTGACAGGATTAGCTGGGCCTAGTGATTCATTTTTCAGATTCTCCGAATTTGGAATTTGGTTATCGGTATTATTTGCTGCGATGCTAGCAACATTGGTCTATGGTATGCTATTCTGTTTCTTTGGAGTTTTATGGCGTTATGGAATTATTCTTGCAATTCCATTCGCTGCTTGGGAACTTGGTATGGCTCTACTTTCAATGGGCGTTCCTGAAGCGGCTATTCTAAAATTCTCAGTAATTGGCTGGGCATTGACAATAGTTGACTCAGCCGCAATGCTCGTTTGGCCTGACTTAGATTTATTCATCCAAATGGGATGGTGGGGTGGCGGAGGCGATGGTACTGGATTATTCGGTAGTTCAATTGAAGGTGCAGCACCACTAGCCTATTTCAGTTCAGAACCTAGTTTAGGCAACATTGGTCCTTTCCTTTCGATGCTTATCGCTACAGCGGTCCTTTTAGTCCAAGCAGCAGTATTGTGGTTGGTTGGCGGAATACTATTCAAAGGAAAGGAAATCGAATGAATTCTGATATGGAGTCATTTACTGGTGATCTTTCACGTATGTGGAAATTACAAGAGAGGGCACCTCTAAATCATCTAACTTGGGATTGGTGGTGGTGGCTATTGATGCTTGATGATGAGAATGGTAATCCAAGTGGAAAACAATTGATGGTTTTATGGTCGACTAAAGACAACTCAAAAGTAATCGTCAGCGATACTGTTTGGGAGCCTAAAGGCCGACCAGGTTTTGATGATGAGAGTGGTATTGCTTTAGATGGAATGGTTTGTGCTTGGTGGTATGATGGCAAAAGGATGCATGAACCACTAATCAAACGCAAATGCAGGATAATAACCATGGATGACACCCATTCAAAGTGGCCTGAAGTTTCAGAGGATTCCGGTCGTGGGGGTGGTGCAGTAGTCCCTCTTCTTGACGATGACTTGTCCATGGGTCTGAAAAGTGACCTATCCGAATTTTGGCTAAATTTGACCAGTGATGAACAACCAATTCCTGGAATGGTTCCACAGTCGATGAAATTCCAAATCACTCCTTGGAATGATGCGATGTCTACTGCAAGACACGCTACGGCAACTTATGCCATGAATATGGGTTATGATATCCTTAGATTACATGGCTGTAAAGTTGAAGGTAGTTTAGATGACAAGCATGTCAAGGGTACAGCATATTTTCAAAAAGTATGTGTTCAAGCTCCATCAGTACCATGGTATTGGGGCGTTTTACACCTTGATGATGGTTCATACATAGATTGGTTTTTGCCACATTTAAGTTTCACAATTACAGCACGTGATAATCGCCCTTGGAAGAAACGAGATTTAAGTCATATCAGTTTATCACAAGGAGGGCTATTTCACGATGCTAAGAATAATCGCTCAGAAAAGTTCACTAATGTGCAAATTGAAAAAGAAATTTCTAATCGCTCAGAGGGCAAACATGGACATCATCCCGGAGCGCCTTTACCAAGTTTCATAATCAAAATGTGGAATGAAAACACTACTATATCCATTCGTGTTGATGCAGTAGATAGAGCACATTGGACATTTGAGCAACCAACCAGGGGTGGTCTAACCTCACATTTCACTTACAATGAATACCCTCTTGAAACTAAATATCTCAAAATTGAGGACGAAACAGGTGTTAGAACCCATAAGGAGTACTCATGGATTAGGGGTAATGCTGAACATTCTTGGGGGCTTCTTCACTGATTTTTCCTGTTTTGAAGGGGGAAGGTTCATGGTGGATAAGTCACTAAAGCGATATTAGGAGGCTTACTATGAGTGATGAAGTAACCGAAGAAAAGACTACTGATGAAGAGTCCGAAGCAAAAAATTCTGAAAAATTAGCAAAGATATTCCGCCTTATTGACGGAGAAGAAATTTTAATGACCAAAAAACCGAGTATTTTCGCCTTTTTGGGATTGTATGTACTTGGTGGCATTGTTCTATTGTTGCACTTGATTTTTGGCCATGTTGAATCCCTTGGTAATGATGCAGAAGGTTTCATGGGCTTGGTTTGGGCTTTTATCGACTTGACTACAAGTGACCAAATGTCCTTCAGTTTCGTGTTTGTGATGCTTTTTATCACTTGGCTTAACAGGCTGATGAATACTTCAACATCAGGACGATGGGTAACAATGTGGCTATTTTTGGTTGCTGTAACCCCAGTTATCATTCAGTTTGACGACTTCCTTGGATTCCTTTCGGACCTATTTGGAATGGAAAACGATATGGATTTCATTCCATTTTCATATAGTTTCACAATCTTTGGCATCGTATACAGCGCACTATTTTGGGTATTGACATTCTATTACCAAAATAGTTTCCACTATGCAATTACTTCTGATGCTGTAATTTTTGAACACAGTTTCCTTCTTTCTAGAGCTCACAGAAGAATTTTATTCGATAGAATTTCTGAAGTAATTGTAGATCGTTCTCCAGTAGGAACAATTTGTGGCTTTGCTACAGTTTCAATTTTAACCGATTCTGGAGTGGGGATTGTCGATGAAACTCTAGGTGCAGGTGGAGCAGTTTCAATGCCTGGTTCAACTGAAAAAGCCGATGACACAATGACAGAGAAAGCAGGAAAATCACTCCTGCGCTCATTCTTTGCATTGATGACTTATCAAAGGACAATCAAAACGGTTAGGCCTGACCCTAAGCACTGTTTCTATTCTATTAGGAATTGGGAAAAGTGCAAAATGTTGCTAAATGAGATGCACAAAAAGCACAGTCAATCTAACCTTTTGAGTGATTTGAAAGACTCAATTACTGGGGCAAATTCGGACGATTCTTGAAATTTTTCAAGCGAGTCTTTCAAGAACTGAAACCTCTCCCCCTTGATTATAGAGGACTTGTTATGAGTGAAGAGATATTAGAATCAGCGATTGAATTGTTTAGAAGCGGAGACTTAGCTGGGGCTGTTGCTGAACTGGAAGCAAAAGCAAAATCCCATTCGGATGTTGCTATAGTACACCATACTTTTGCAGAATTTGCAAATATGCTAAACACCGAAGAACAGGATGATGTTGTACCTGGTGGTAAAATAATGATGTCATACAAAAAAGCAATGCAACTCGATGAAGAAAACGTAGAATTCATTGCTGACTTTGCATCATTTGCACTGGAGTGCCGCCGTGTTCCAGTCGCAGTCAAAGAATTCCAGAGATATGCAAAGAAATTAGAGATTGAAGATATTCCTGTAGATGATATTCTATATCAAGCAAGTAGAAATCTAGTTGATGCTATCGAAGTCATGGACCCTTCTCGTAAAGCCTCAACAGTTCAACCATGGCTTAAGCAAGCACTTCTTTGGGCTGTAGGTGGCTTAGGTTTTAGCGTCGAAGAAGCAATTGAAGTTCTTGGTAGTGAAGACTGAGGTGAAAATTTGACGGACGATAACGTTCGTCTAGCCTTTCGTATAGGTTATCTAGGCGATAGTTTTCATGGTAGCCAAATTCAACCTGATGTTAAAACAGTTCAAGGTGAACTCATTAAGGCTTTTAACCAACTAAAGTGGCTTGATAAAAGTCAAGATGGCCACAATCTAGTACTATCTAGTCGAACTGATGCTGGAGTAAATGTCAGGTTAAATGGCGGTGTTGTATCAATAAAACGAAGTCTATGGCAAGCGTTGACTCCTAGAAAAATGATTAGAGCAGTAGACGACCATCTTTCCGATGAA
>NZXL01000061.1 GCA_002697705.1 Methanobacteriota archaeon | reverse complement strand
TAATATTAATTGAACTGAGAATATTACCATGGTATTTGCAGATAGTATCCCGGTACGAGCACTCTAAAACTAATGAATAAGGGTACATGTTGAGCAATCTCTGAAATTAGATTTCTTCTTCGTATATCGGTATGATTACCATTGTTACTTACGATTGTACATTTTGAAATGAAGCATTTATAGTCCGCGTGTGTAGTGATTGATTTAATGACTAAAGCGGTGGAAGAAGGGGACGGCATTGATGAATCAAACGAAGAAAGCGACGATGAATTGGACCTTGATATGACGAAGGACGAGGAGCCAAAAGGGTTCTTTGGAGTATTTCTTGCCCGATTGCGGAAAGCAAGGAACGAAAACCTCGTGACCATTCTTTCCATTGGTATTCTAATTTTTTCAGCAGTTACTGGAATTCTTGCGCAGGAACTGAACGAAGTTGACCGTGAAGCGTCAACCTATGAAACCAGCTCTACCGAGTATATTTCACAAGCAAGAACCCTCGAATCTATTGAGAACCAAGTGATTTTACGAGAAGAAATCCTGCTGACTGAAGTCAAACATCTAGTCCTTGAACAATCACTCTACCAAGCAGAGGTGGAATTGTTGAACCAAAGCATGTCTAAAAACACAGACGAATATTACGCTGCCTTGCTTGCAAAAGACTTGATTTCGTATCAACAAAGTGGCCAAATGTTGGATGATGGATTGCTTGTAATGTGTGATCAAATAACTTCTTGTCAACAGGATACCGTACAAATGAATGGTAGTGATTACAATTACTCCACGTTCACATTCACAGTGGGCCAAAACAGCAGTGTTGACTTATTCCTTGCTAATGTCGATGATGTGGTTAGCGAATATGAACTTATTTTTGAAAATGGTAATCTAACTGAACTGGACGGTCTGAGTTATAAAATCGGACATGTATATGATGCGATTGGTGACTCGAACACATTCTCATTCATTGGAGAAGAAGGTGGTATTGAGGGCTACCTCACACGGCAGAACATCGAATACGAAGATTTGGGTTGGCAACTCCTCGAGCAGGAAGACGAACATGAAAGATTTCTGTCACTTGAACAAGATGGAACGCTAAATTGGATCTACTATAGTGACCAGGCCAACCATCATTATCAACTGTACAAAATGAGCAATGATAGCGATGATTTGATGGATTGTCTTGAAGATTATGACAATTCGCAATATGCCATTCAGTTGGCTAACTATTATTCAGGAAAAGCCAATAACATGTCTAACAACATCACTTACACCAAGGGAGTGATGTTACAGATCTCTTCCAACATACAATCGTTAGCGCAAGCAGACCTCACTACAGAACTTAATGCTGTATCTGACAAGTTCAATCTTGCTAGTTCTCAATACCAACGTTACCTTGAGTCGTACCACTCGGCGCAGACGGGTCTTGAAAACGCGCAGGAATTGATCGATAGTTTGCTAGAACAAAGTCTAGCCAACAAAAGCGGCTACATCCAACCTAGTTCGGGTGAATTTATCTCCGAAGAGGTTCAAGAATCGTTCATTGAAGAAGTCCATACCGAATCGGCGGCAAAGTACGAACTGTCAAAAGAGTCCGTGAATGAAGCCGAAGAGGTCCGTAATGTCGCCACAGAAGTTTCATCATCGGTAATGTTTGTTTCAGTAGGCAATGTCACCCTTGGTATTGCCGGTGGGATGATTTCTCGTGCAAGCTTTGGTTTGGCCAATGCGAGAAGCATCTTCGTGCTGGTGGCCGGAGGTATGGCTGTGGGCTTAATTGGTCTTTTGAACGCCCTAACCATCTTGATTTGAAGGCACCAAGTCGGTTGATAGGCGGTCACTGTGAATCGTGGCGTGCAATAACTATGGTATTTGCAGATAGTATCCCGATATTGAATGAATATGGGTTTTCAAATAATTGGAATGACATATATACTTGAGAATTTATGCGTTTAATATGCCTAAGTATATGTATTCAGGAAATTACACCTCGCAAGGTGCAGCAGGATTATTGAAAGATGGAGGAACAGCAAGACGACAAGAAACCGTGAGGATCCTCACAGAAATGGGTGGTTCATTAGAATCATACTATTGGTGTTACGGCAACACGGATTTCATTATGATTGCTGACTTACCTTCAGAATCAGCTGCAATAAAATTAGCATTACATGTTGGTGCATCTGGTTCATTCAATGGTAACTTAACTCCTCTAATCTCTGTTGATGACATGGATGCTGCAGTGAATGCAGAAATCCCATCGATGAGTTTGCCTGGTGAGTGATTTTTAGAGAAATCAATCTGTTATTAGATTAGCAATTGATGTGGCTAATGCCATGGTATTTGCAGAAAGTATCTCAGTATGAGCACATTACTCTAATTGCAAAACCACATTTGAAATGAGGTAAACCATCCCAATGTTCATGGTCGAGCGATTACAAGTACAATCTCGCTCTCCATTTGAGATTCATCACATACTGACCGGTTTGGATAAAACTCCTGAAATAATGGTTGAGTCTGAACTGTTTATGCCTGAAGGAGAAGGGCCATTTGGATGTGTAATTGCACTTCACGGAAGTTTAGGTTGGGCGTCTCATCATCAGGACCACATCAATGGTTGGCTTGATGCTGGGCTCGCGGTTTGTAAGGTGAATTCTTTCACCTCAAGGTCGATAAATTCTACAGTAGACGATCAACTCTCAGTAACTCATTCAATGATGTTAGTTGATGCTTTTAGAACTCGTTCTGTGCTAGAACAGAATCCTAAAATTGGAAAAATTGGTATTGCAGGATGGAGCCTTGGAGGAACTGTTGCACTGTATTCAGCATGGTCTCCAATTATCGAGATTTTGGGGGCTCCATTTGACGCTCATCTTTCATTCTACCCAGCAGCTCATATCCGACCTGATATCCAAAATTGGGCAGACTCTTCCATTTTGATTCTTCACGGAGATGCTGATGATTGGACTCCTCTTCATTTTGTTGAAGGGCTTATGCCTCAACTACCAAATGCTACTTTGCACGTATATATGGGAGCGCACCACTCCTTCGACAGCGAGAAAGAATTTGAACTGCTTCCCAAGGCTGTTCATTTGAAGAAGCGTACTGCTAGAATCGACAAAAATGGATACATGTCTGGTAAATTATTCCTAGGCATCCGATTACCCTTGAATGAACGCTGGCAACGAAGATGGATTATCCGAATCTTGCGGAATAGAGGTGCTCATGTGGAAGGCAATCCTGCTGCTCGTGCGGATTCTCTAGTTAGGGCTAGAGAGTTCTTCAAAGAACAACTTTGCTAGGAGAATTTACATCTTTTATGTCTCTTATTTTTTAGAAACATTCTTAGTTTTGTGTTGACTTTTAGAAGCGATTGTAGCTAATGCTAACACTCCAATTGTCATGATAAAAGATGGCGCAGGAAGGCGACTACTTTCTTTAACAGATTCTTCTTCCGAGTCTTCGGTTTCGTTAACAAGCGTCTTTTCAAGACAATTATTATCTTCATTTGTTTCTTCAATCAAATTCTCAGGATCAAAACAAACACGCACTACACTTGAAGTTTCGATATAGTGAGCATTTGATATTATATCTGTAGTGTTGTCCCAAGGATCCACACCCCAACCACTCATTCGATGCCACTCAACTTCTTCACCATCGATAGATACACTCCAATTCACCAAATTTCCTCCATATGATGTATAGTTACTCCTATATGCAGTTTCAATTCGAAGTTTACCAGATTGAATGAAGAAATCATTTTCCGCTTCTATTGGGTCCAAACTCCCATTATCTCCTCTAGCAGTTAACCAACTTTCAAACGTGCCCTCTGGGTTTCCTTGATGCCATCGTAAATCAGGCAAGAAATTGAATGTCCCCTCCCAACAGTTGTTATCTTCATTTGATTCCTCTACATCATTTCCAGCATCAATGCATGCAGTAACTGTATGATTTCCATACCAAGCATTTGGAACCTCCCATCTTGTTGTATTTCCTTCAAACAAATTTCTCAATTTTTCTTTTCCACCATCTGTCGTATTGATGTGTGAACCGAAATGATAAGACCAGTGATGTTGGTTTTCAGTTCCATTATCTACCCAATATCTTATTGAACAGTTTTCTAAACAATCTTCTGGCAAATCACCACCAATATTGGTGACGCTAAATGCAATTCTATTCTCTCCATCATTGGGCCCCAAATACATTGACCATGGAATATCTTCATCCCATGCTGGTTCCAAAATAAAATCTGGAAGCGTTGAATCGGTAGATTCTAAATCGCCTTCAGCGAAAGTAGAATTAGAAAGAAGAATAAAAAGTGAAGCGACAATCATTACTGCTAATCTATTAGGCATGGAGATTTTAAGATAATGAAGCATATATAACTTTGGTATTTGAATAATTAGCTCCACTATGTAGATGAAGCAATAAACTTTCATCATTTGACTAACATTATGCAGTCTAGGCCATTGTTGCAAGATGACGCATCATCAGTTTGGGAGATTAATGAGCAGGGGTTGCCTGGAACAGGTAAGGTTTCAGTTGAAGAAATATCTCATTTAATTGAAATATCAGAGATTTCATTAGGAGTTTTTGAGCAGGAAAATTTAGTTGGGGTTGTGATTTGCCTGTCTCCAAATGTGGACTATGGTAGTCTGAATTATGCTTGGTTCAATGAAAAATATCAAGATTTCATTTATGTCGATCGAGTCGCTGTATCAACAAATCATAGGGGGCAAGGAATTGGTTCATACATTTACCAAGAACTGATTAATATTTCAGAGCAAAAACAAATTCCAATTACTGCAGAAGTCAATCTTAATCCACCAAATCCCGGTTCAATGAGATTTCATCATCGATTCAATTTTTCAGAGGTAGGAATAATTCATCATACAGATAAATCTGTAACTATGTTACTACGTCAATTAAAAAATAGAAATTAGAATAGATTTAGAATCCCACGGTTAATGTTTGATAACAAACTAAGTGTTTCTGGCTACATCGAACCCCAATGGTCAATAGGCTAATTGAATTCAAAGTGTCATGGCAGAGTATAGTAGTTTGACTAAAATCAACTGGCTGAATACTATTTTTCTAATTACTACACCTATTTTGGCATTATTGGGAGTAATACTCGATTGGTCGTATTTTGGGGCCCCAGGATTAGTTGAATTCACAATTTTCATGTCTTTTTACTATGCTTGTGGTTTGTCCATTACTGTTGGATATCATCGTTTATTTTCTCATCGCTCGCACAAAGCATCATGGCCCTTGGTTTTGTTTTACTCAATTTTTGGTGCAGGGGCATTTCAAAATTCAATAATAGAATGGTGTTCTGACCATCGTAATCATCACAAATCTACAGACTCAGAAGATGACCCTTATTCAGCATCACGTGGTTTTTGGTATTCACATATTGGTTGGATAATGGTGGAAGAGGAGAATTTTAAAAATGATTTTTCCAATGTTAAAGACTTAGAAAAAAGCAAGATAATTCGCTGGCAACATCGTAATATATTTCTTATTGGTGCATTTTCAGGAATAATTTTACCAGCAATTATTGGATACTTGATAGGAGGTATTGCCTCTGCTGTTGGTTGTTTGGTATGGGGTGGATTAATCCGGTTAGTATTTGTTCATCATGGAACATTTCTAATTAATAGTGCTGCACACATTTGGGGCAAACAACCCTATTCAGAAGAAGACTCCAGTAAGGATTCATTTTGGTTAGCCTTCCTTACCTTTGGTGAAGGTTATCATAATTTCCATCACACATTCCAAGCAGATTATAGAAATGGTCACAAATGGTATCATTTCGATCCTAGCAAGTGGTGGATTAAGATTTTCTCATTTTTAAGACTGAAATCTAATCTCAAGAAAACTCCAAAACATTCTATAGAAGTTGCTAAGTTAGATATGAAATTTAAGAAAACGGCAAATAAATTGAGTTCAAAAAACATTGATACAAGCATCTTTGAAAAGCAGGTAATTAGGTATCGAAAATCTATGAAATTATGTCTTTTTGAAATCCATAAAGCACGTCAGGAAATGAAAGAAGCAATGAAAAATCAAGCAGATTCCATGCGTGAAAAAATCATTGAAATTAAGCAATCATATAAGCAAATCAAAGAAGACTTGAGGTTGATGTTCAATGAAATGAATGAACAATATAAGTCATTTCCAAGTAAAATAATGGCACCTTGAATTTAGACAACGAGTTCTCAGTTAATTTTGTTTCAATAAATCGATGATTGCAGAATCAAAAACAATTTTTCCGCGATTTATTATTTTATCTTGCCAGACACCATCTTTAGGATTAAAAGTTCTAAGCATTTTTAGTCTACTCCAGTGTCTTTTTGCATCTTGCTCTGATGAATATTCACCCCACTGTGTCCAACGATTCTCAGTTCTGCTCGCTCTTATTACTTTGATCGGACTAAATGTTCCAAATTCTTGAGTTATAGATGTCCAATTTATATTTTCATATCTATCTTCTAATCCTTGATGGAAATCTCCATCGATTTGGTATCCCACTCCTTCATTGGGGTCAAGACTCTCGACATGACCGGGAAATAGTTTGGNCAATTTTTCTAATTTTGATTTAGTAGTATCTGGTGAAACAAGTAAGGTGTCATGGCCGCTGGGNCCTAGNCCAGTATGTAAGTCAATAGCCCAAATTTGGTTTGTTTNCTTNAGATTTCTATCNAGCCATTCAAGAAGTAATTTTGGCCCGGGTTGTAAACTCTTACCGCCATATTGAATCNCTTTGGGATATTCATATTGACCTTCTGCAACCCATTGCTTAACATTGTTAAACCCATGACGTAGAACTAATTTTAGTGCACCAAAGATGAATAATCTATCTTTCTTTTTTGGTGGGGTTTGAGGATTGAAGAATTCTCGGATTTGTTCATAACCTTCTGGGACTCCAGTATATGATTGATCTGAACGTAAGAAATTACGATTTAAATCGACATTATTTTCATTAAATCTTCTCCACCATGCCATTCCATATGGATTTACAGTATGAATGAAAATAATGGCATAGTCTTGGAATGAATCCTGTTTTGAAAGTTCGTCCATTATCGATAATTGTATAGCACTACCAGGATATCCTTCAACACCGTGTATGCCTGAACTTGAAAGCAAAACCTTCCCACTTTTCAGTGAACCAATTACCGCTACATCAATGGCTAAAGGCTCTTTTTCAGGTCCGGTTAAATCCAACATTAATCTTTCATGCCTAACTTCATGATTTTCTCGTAGAGAATCGCATGCAATAGAAAATCTACCTGCTGCCTCAGAGTATGACTTGGAAAACCACCTACTCGACATTGATGGTGTTACTGAGGTCAAGGTTTTGATGCTTCGCAATTTTTGTTCAGGATTTTATTTCTGTTTGTTCAGCATCTTCTACTAAGGTAAATTCAAAATTACCACTTGCGCTATCATAGTCGATATTTGAAAATAAGACTTTCATTCTTCGATCTTCAAATGGATCATGGAACCATGGTTGCCCACCTCTGAAAATTTTCAGAATCTCCTTGTAATCATTTATTGGCATTTTACCTGTAATGGTATAAACTGCGGATTCAGCACCCTCATCCAACAAATCATCACCCTCATTTCCTCGTATTACGGTTCTTTGCATGCGTCTTTTTATGTTCATATGAACATTACAATTGGAAATTTTAATCCAATCTTTCCCAACATTAGCGATAAAACATTCACTTGCTTCCATAACATTCCCACCACTGGCAAGCATTTATGCTTATTGAGTAGAAAATTTTCTCTCATGGTAGAGGATGAATATCCATGTTCCAACTAGTAATGCCATATTTGTAAACCAGAACCATGGAATTGACCATCTTATGCCATCAAACATTAAGTCGGAAATTGGATGGAAGATTGGTGTAGGGAAGAACTGGATAGTATGCGAAGGAATATCTGTCCAAATATGGAAATACCATGGAAGCCATAGGATAAATGCTTGCTTTCCGGACGTATATTTTGAAAGGAACATATTTTGTAAAAATTTAGGAGTTCCTTTTTTCTCTAGATAAAGCCAAGTCAGTAAACAACATAATGTTACAATCACTAGGCTATGACTCCATTGATAGATTGCCCAAGATAATGGATGGAAATCAGCAGTAACTGTGCTATCATCGACTTCAGGTTTCTCAAATCCAGTAAGAATTCCTACAATAGTGGCCGGAAAAAATGCCATCAAGTCCGGTAATACACTCATAGGGCCTGCAGCTCTTGTTTTGAGTTTCCCCCTAGTCACTGCCATTCCCCAAAACCAATGTGATATTACGTCCATACTATATCGTCTGGAAATCAATTATTATTATTATTGATTTCGTGAGGCATCGATTAGTATAGAAAAATCGTATTATTGAGTTAATTTACAAGGGAAACTTCATACCTAAAAGAAAGTCAATAACGGTTTGGTGGGATGCGTATGACCGAGCGAAAGCAGGATGCTTTAACGGAAAAATTTCTTGATTCACTGATTGAAAACAATCAGATTCAAGATGAAAAAGAAGAAATAACTCTCGAATTAAAAACTGCTCCTGAAGTAGATGATGATGAATCATTCTCTAATCTTGCAAGTCGAATTGTCGATGAAGTTATCTCTTCAAGAACACCCGCCGATCTCGCAAAGAGAGTACTTAGCCAAGCTGGAATAAATACCGGTGATGGTCCAGCAGAACCTCAGGTATTCAATGGGCACCTCAGACATGTCGGTAAACGGGCAAGAAAAATTGCACGTAAGGAAAATACTAATCTTAGAATTAGAAGAGTTAAGACTCAGTCTAGGGGTGCGCCTCCAAGTTTGAGACGACGTGGAGCACCTCCTGAAACAAGGACTAGACCCTCAATAGGGATGGAAGATGAGGTGAGGCGCTCTGCTAGAGAGTCAAACAACAGGAGAGGTAAATCCAGAAAGAAATCTCGCCGTTTATTCAGAAGATAATTATTACAAACGGTCAAAAAGGGAGAGCCTACCCCCGCAACATAGGTGGTCGACATGAGCATATCAAATCCTAGTGAAGAGCATACAATGTTACGTGAAATGGTTCGTGATTGGGTAAATGAGAATGTAGAACCTCAAGCCTTTGAATATGATAAAGAAGAGAAATTCAATTTGGAACTTTTGAAATCAATGGGTGAAATGGGCCTACTTGGAATTAGTGCTCCGGAAGAATACGGGGGTGCTGGACTTGATGCAACTGCTTGCACAATTGTCCACGAAGAACTTTCTGCTTCTGACCCTGGGTTTGCACTTGCTTACTTAGCCCACTCAATGCTATTTGTCAATAATCTATCATTCAATGGAAATGAAGAACAAAAATCTAGAATTCTACCTAAGGTCTGTTCAGGGGAATGGATTGGTGCAATGGCTATGTCGGAACCAGATGCCGGAACAGATGTTCTAGGTCTATCCACTACTGCAAAGAAGACTGAAGATGGTAATTGGTGTATCAATGGTCGGAAGATGTGGATTACCAATGGTTGTTTGGATGAAACTGGAACCCCTGCAGATGTGGTTTGGGTTTATGCTAGAACCGGAACAGATGAAAGAGGTAGAGTAGAGATGTCTACTTTCATTGTCGAAGCAGGAATGCCAGGCTATACTGTTGGGCAGAAGATTTTCGATAAAACCGGAATGCGTGCTTCAAATACAGCAGAATTAGTATTTGATAATTGTATAGTCCCTGCATCTAATTTAGTTGGAAGCACAGGTGAGTCGCTAATTCATATGATGTGTAATCTTGAGGCTGAAAGATTAACTTTGGCTGCAATGTCACTGGGAATTTCAAGAAGATGTCTTGATGAGATGAATAGATACGCTACAGATAGAACAGCATTCAACAGTCAAATTAGAGACTTTGGACAGATTCAAAGACACATCGGTGATTCTTGGGCCAAGTATCGTGCAATGCGTGCTTATGTCTATGATACAG
>NZXL01000060.1 GCA_002697705.1 Methanobacteriota archaeon | reverse complement strand
GCACAATGGGATATTCTAAACGATGATTGGGGCGCTGACGTCCTACCATCTGGTCAAGTCGATAGAGTGACTGCATACCAAACATCCAATGGTGAAATGTGGATTTCTTGGGGCGAAAATAAATTAGAGTTGTATGCTCAAAATAAATCTTTGATCGGTTCTTGGGATAGTGATGATGGTCTTGAGTTCCCAATAAGAGAAATTATCGAATTTAACAATGAGGTTTTATTTGCAACCGAGGAGGGAATTGCAAGATATGACCCCGCAACTGGCAGTTGGCTCTCTACTTGGGAAGAGGGTAGCGGACTTCCAAATAATGCAGGAGAAGAAATCTATGAATTATGGACAAACGGAATTGACCTCGTTGTTGGAGGAGGAGATGGTTCTAGTTGGCAAGGTTTCCAAGGTGGAGCGATTTCTCACTGGAATGGAGCGTCTTGGAATGTGTTCTCTTCACAAGGGCAAGGCGGAATCTTAGAAGGATACCCTATCACCATGACTGAATGTGGCGGACTAATAAACGTTGGAATCTATGATGCTGATGGCGGAATTGAACAATTAGATTTAGCGAGTTCAACTATTACTGGAACATTTACTCGAGCAACTCTCGGTGAAGGAAGGGTCTCGGGCGTTGCTTGTGACACCTCTACTGATACAATGTATGTGACATTCTACTCCGATGAAGAACCAATTAAGAAATACAGTTTCACATCTGGACAATGGCTACCAGATATTACAACTCAAACTCACAACTTACCAAGTGACAGAATTTGGTGGGATTCAATTGGTTATGCTGCTGGTAAACTCGTAGTCGGTCATGGTCTTGGTCAACAAGGTTCTAACGTAATCGGTGGAGGTTACTCTGTGATCACTACATCTGGTGCCAGTACAAGTCAAGTTAATTTCAATGGCCAAGGGTCTTCTATAACTTCCTTCCAATGGCTAGGAAATGAATGGCTGATTGGACAAGCTGGTGGTTCTTCTGGATACAGTCATGTTGACACATTGGGCCCTAATGGTCAAACAACAATGTACAACTTACCTGGACTGGTTAGCGGCCAAGTAACAACAATGACTGGTAATAATACTCATGTTTGGGTGACTACAATCGGAGAGAATGTTGGATTTGGGCAATCTACTGGCGCTGGTGTTTTGCAAGGTGAAATAGCATCAACAGGAGATATTGAATGGCAATTTGGCTGGACATTACCGGCAAATTCAATAGCCAAAGATACACAATTAGTTGGAACTGACCTGTATATCTCAACATCACCAAGTGGATTGATGAAACTCGACACTTTAACAGGTGACCTACGACCAATGCAAGGAGCATTACACAATAATATGGATGGGCTAAAATTGGTTGGGACGGATTTAATTATCGGTTTGCAAGGCAATTTTGGCTCGTCAGCAGGAGTGCAAATTTTTGATACCACTACCGATACTTTTGGCAATGGTAGACTTCTTGCTGGACTACCTTCAAATTACATCAATGGATTCGCATCTAATTCTGATGTCATGTACATTGCAACCAATGGCGGTATTGGGCGATGGTCTTTCTTGACAAGTGACTGGCTAAACCCTCTTACTACAACCGATGGTTTACCAACAAACATAATTGAAGACTTAGAACTTGTAAATAACGACTTATGGGTTGCTACGCCTTCTGGCCTAGTAAAGATGGATACAATTTCTAATTCTGTATCGACAATTACTGCACAAAATGGACTGCTTGGAACTTCTACTTGGGGGCTTACTTCAACAATAAGCACAGTAGTTTCTCCAAATGGAACTGTTTCTACCTCAGAAATGATTCATGTTAGCCATGATGGTGCTGGTAATGAAAGGCCAGGTGTTTCAAGTGTAGATGCAACTACTGGTCTTGTTAGCCAAACTCATCGCTTCGATCAATTACCATCCAATACTGTGACTGCTGTCGCCAGCGACTGGTGGGGACTTCACATTGCAACTGATGTCGGGCCAATGACTCATTGGAACGGTCTAAATTCACAATTCGAAGACGGGGCTGCATCTTGGCAAATTCCAAGTTGGCCTGTTGAAAGGATGGTTAGTAACGGGGATGAACTACTGGTAATTGGAAATGATATAATCACTGTAATCGAAGCAAGAACAATCTCACACTCTCCAATTAAAACTCTGGTCATACCTAATCAAGTTCTTACAGATGCTGCAATTACATCTGACAATGTTTGGGTTACTACCGAAACATCTGGTCTGTATGGCTGGGTAAACAGCCCTCAATGGACAGAGGTTGAACGCTTTGAATTGCGTAGAGCAGACCCTCTTAACATGGGATTCAATCTTGTAACTCAAGACATTACCGATATGACTCATCCGGGAATGGTTATCGAACTTGCTAACCTTTCAAACACAATCACATTAGGGAATGATGTTGGTTCACCTGGTGTTCATGGCCTTCTATTCCAAGGAGTTCCTCTGGCATTTACATCGCCTGTAAGTGGTTCTGCTACATGGGCAAAATCAAACAGCCTCAAGTATAACGTTACTCTTAATTTATCTCAAGACCAAAGTATACAACAGAATTTNCAGTTGGCGATAGACAATGCTGTGCAGATTAATGGAACTAAGTATGTTCAACTAAATCTACGCTCTTTGACCAATGGCTCACTACATGTTAGGTTAACTTATGATTACATCAAATTAGAAACTCCAATTGATATGATAGATNTNNTCGACCGNCCNGATGATGGTGGAGAGACACTAACCGCTTCTTGGAGTTTAGTTCATGACGATGATTTCTCGAGATATTTGATCTATCTAAACGAAGGCCCATTCCTCTCAACACCTCTCGTAAACGACTTCGATTTGAGTACTAGACAAGTTGACAAAGCGATATCCTTGCACAGCAGACTTCAGAGTGAAATTGATACTGCAAATGGTCAACCATTAGAAAATGGTGTTGATTATTACGCGCTGGTTGTTGTGGAATACAATGATGGGCGCCTTGGAACTCCTTCAATGCCTATCGGCCCAGCATCACCTAGTGATGAGATTCCTGAACCACCACAATGGGCTCAGGCAGGTCCGCATGAAGGCGGTAATGATGGTGACTTAGACCTTGAATGGAAGCGATGTACCGCCTTAGATTTGGCAAATACTAACATATACACATCGACAATTGAAATTAGAGATGTTCTTGGCTTAACACCAGAAGAGTCGCTTCCTCCAAGTGAAGGAAATTCTACTATTCTAAATTTGAATCCTGGACGACCATACTGGATTGGACTAACTTGTGTTGATGAAGCTGGACAAGAAGATTTGCTAAATGCTACAATTATAGGTCCTGTTGTTCCAACTGGAGGATTAAATGACCTAACTGCTCCNCCAAAACTGGAAAATGTAGATGCGATTGACACTCCAAATGATGATGGNGGNAGAGTNACGGTCNCNTGGGATATTAGNACNGCTGANGATTGTACATTCTATGCTGTTTGGATTAGAGAAAATACACCAAGTATTGCAGTAGTAGGATTGGCTTTGGATGAGGCTGGATTCTCTCAAGCGCANATNATTGATGATTGNTCNACNAATNCAACNATNATAGANGGATATGANGGNGTTTCACTTNNAGATGGTCAATCCTATCTNGTTGCAGTTGTNGCATATGATGANTGGCTCAATGTGGATTTAATCGACGCAGATATTGTTGAAGTNACNCCGTTTAGAAATACTGTTGGAAATGGTAACATTCCTGATAGAATTGGTACGATAACAGCATTTGACCACCCTGATGATGATGGCACGGCAATCGATGTTATTTGGACAATATCTGATGCTGATGATTTTGCTTATTACATCGTTTGGGTCGCTGACCAACCTGTTACAGACTTGTCTGGGGCATGGGCTGCATTTGGAGATGATGAATCTCGATGTGGTTGCTTAAAGATTGACAAACAATGGATTGATGAAGATAAGAATCCGATTCAATTAACTATCTCAACTGCGCTTTATGGAGGCAATGGAAATATGATGGATTTAACCCAAACTACTCCTCAGTTAATCAAGCCAGATATTGAACTATTTACTACCGTAACCGTTCATGATATCAAAGGAAATGTGCATCTAAATAACTTGATCCAAGCGACTACCGTGCCAATTAACAATCTACAAGATACTACACCTCCAGAACGTTTGTCAAGCCTCGAACTAACCGACAAGCCTATGGATGATGGAACCGCATTATTGCTCGACTTTGAGTTGAGTGATGTTAGCGATGTTGCAACATACGAAGTTTACGCTGCCACATGGGCCTTCCAAAGTGTGATGACTGGTGGCGATGGGCCGACTACCCCAATTGCAACTCTATCTAGAGAGCCAAGTCTGCCATTGGAAATTGACTTGGTCGCTGGAGACCAACCTGTTGTTACTGGACAAGAAATTTGGGTGGCAATTGTAGTTAGAGACTCTGCTGGAAATGCTTGGGAAGACGATCTAAATGTTGTTTCAAACCAATCTGTAGATGATGGATTCGATGCTAGTGGAGATTACCTAAATCCAGTTGAGGATGTAACTCTTGAATGGGAAGATAGAAAGGATATCCTTGTTTCATGGCAGCACACAGATGATGGCAATGTTAGAGGTTATCAGATATACATCTCTACCGAAGATTTCTCATCCACCGATGATGCTACATTGATCGGTGAAGTTCAAGCCTCAAATTCTTTCTTGATTACAAGTGATAACTTTGAAGACTTAGATAATGAAACGTCATGGTATGTGGCAATATCTCCATTTGACGAGGTGACAAATAGAAACATGGTAGAATCTGTAAAGATAGACCCTGTGACTCAATCAGACATCGTTAAAGATGATGTTGAAGATGATTCTAATGATTTTGCTTCTCTCTTAACACCACCGAACTTACTCGCTGCTGGATTGGTTCTATTGGCTGTAATACTATTGGTGGCAATCGTAAGAACAAGAGGCAACCAACGCTCGAGAAATAAATCCTGGGAACTTCAAGAAGCAACTTGGGGTATCCAGGATGATTTGGGCTCATGGGATGATGTTGACCCAATAATCTCCCAAGTACCTCAAACTCCACCGCCTTCTGTATCTCAAGCACAAACTGCTGATATTTACGGAGCTGCTCAACGAATGGAAAGCAATCCATATGACCGCCAAATGTACCAGCCTCAAGTACAACAACCGGTACTTCAACCTCAAAACCAGAATCTGTTAAATGACCTCACTGGTGGGCAAGCAAGTGCTCCTGTTAAACCAAAGATTGATACTTCGTTCTTGGATGACTTACTTTGATGCTTGGACCTAAGAGTGCGGTTTTCACAACCGTCAGAGCAAGGAATGGAGGTTTATTCCACCTTGATTTACATCTTGCAAGGCTTGCCAAACACGCCGCAGTATTAGGAATAGAAATTCCTGAACTTGAACTGCCTGCAGATTTAGATGGTTTAGTAAAAATTCAAGTCGATGCAAGTGGCGTCACCTATAGCGTCAAACCTTTTTATCAAGAAATACACATGGAGGCTGAAGGAATTACTGTCCCTGCACCAAGATGGGCACGTAAGGTAACTGGAACTAAGCATGGAGATTGGCAACCATACCGAGATATAACTGCTGAAGTATTCTCTAAAGGAGCTGATGTTGGTTTACTCGTCCATGACTTTTGTATTATCGATGGTGATCGTGTTATGCCATTAGTGCTTGACCAAGACGGAGTTGTTTGGATTAGTGATGATAAGTTAGGCGGGGTTTCTTCGGTGACATATGATGTTTGTAAGCAAGCGATTAAAGATGCTGGATTTATTATTAGTTCAGGCCGTTTAAACGAAAGATTGGTCGCTAGGGCAAAGGAGATTGTGCTGCTTGGAACTGGCATGGGCGCTGCCAGATTAACTGTCTTGGATGATGTCGATATCGGGGATGATAGCGATAGTCTTCAACGAGTATGTATCTCAGCACTGGGTAAAAACTGGTATTGATTCACTCTCAACATTATTGAAACCCAAGCACATGGCTTGACATGAGCGAGTATCTATGAGCGACCAGGTTATTGCTTTGCAACACTGCTTGCGAACTAATGGATTACTTGGAAATTCGGCATTTAAATTTGGTTCAGCCGACGAAGTAGTATTTGCTTCTGGAGGCCCGAGTTCACATTTATCTAATGCTTCGATGATTTGTGGTCCAAGTAAATTAAGAGTAATAATTCGACAACCTTCAGCCACTATAATCTCCCCTAAAAAAACTCATAGCCCACTTAATGGAGATATAAAATTAACAAGCCAAAAAGAACCGTTTACTGCAAGGTTTGAACAGTGGCAACATGGTTCTTGGTATCATTCTAATTCCATTTCTGCAAAAAATATTTCAGATTTATTAGAGCAATTGAAACGATGGACTCCCCAAGAAGAATTTGAAAATAAGCCTTCAGAATTTACCCCCAACAAAGCATTCTGGGCGGGTAGTTTTGCTTATGATATGGTTCAATGGACTCAGCCTATATCTCTACAATATCCTCCAAAAGAAGGGGAAATTATTGCCATACTATGGTTGGTTGACAAATATATCGTTCATTCAAAAAATAGTGATGAAATAGAGGTTTTTTCTCATGATGAAAATTGGAAATCGCTTGTCCAAAATAGAATCTATGGAGATTTAGAACTCCCTCTTATTGCAGAGCAAACAAGCAATCAATTTGTAGAGTCGAGTACTCATACAGATTTAGAACATGGTGAAATCGTTGAGAGAATAAAACGTGGAATATCGGAAGGCCAAGTATACCAAGTCAATTTTGGCCGTTTTTGGTCGGGAAGATTGGTTGAAGAGCCAAGTATGATTTTCCACCGCTTACTAAAATCCAACCCTGCGCCATTCTCCAGCCTGATCTATGCTGAAGACTTGGGCTTAGCCATAGTTTCTAGTTCACCTGAAAGTTTGATGAAATGTCAAGACGGAGCGATTCGTACATCGCCAATTAAAGGAACTTATGAAATTGGAATTGACGGTATTGAAGCAAATGAATTGCGAGCGCAGATGGTTGAAGATATCAAAGAACGTTCTGAACATAGGATGCTTGTCGACTTAATGCGGAATGACCTATCTGTTGTTTGTGAAGTTGGTAGTGTTCAAATTGAGCGTTTTGATGTCGAAGCATATGCTAATGTTCAACACCTTGTATCTCATCTCAAAGGAAATTTATTACCTACTGAAAATGGACTTACTGCATTGAATTCGATTTTCCCTGGCGGAAGTATAACCGGTTGTCCTCGAACCATGGTTTGTGCTGTAATCGACGAAATTGAACAACAACCTCGTTCTTTTTGGACGGGCTCTGCTGGATGGGTCGATGTTCATTCTGGAGATAGTTCTTGGAACATCTTGATTCGAACAATTCAGGCAGAAAGAACAGAAGGAAAGTGGCTTGCAAAAATAGGCTCTGGAGGCGGTATTACAATTCGTTCTATCGCTGAATTAGAAGTTCAAGAAACATACTGGAAAGCAGATGCTTTACGCTCTGCCTGTGGCTGGAATAAACAAAACAATACATCTCAAACGAAGGGAGAATTAGCGATATATCCTTTGGAAATCGAACAATGTAATACAGATGCCGGCGATGGTAAAGTCAACACCTTTGAACAGTGGAAAAATAGTACTGATGAATGCGGAGTCTTATTGGTTGATAATCTGGATTCTTTCACACTAAACATAGCTCATTCCATCGCTGGAATAGGTCATAATGTAACCATTCTCACGGGTCGAGGAAATCAGGCTGATGAACTTTCAGACCCGACTGCTCTATGCGACATATTAGAAATTCTAAATCCAAGCCATATCATAATTGGGCCTGGGCCTGGAAATCCAAGTGATTCTTTACTATCAAAATCAATTTCAACTCATGCTTTAGCCAATCAAATCAATTGTCCTGTTTTAGGAATTTGTCTTGGNCATCAATCGATNGCAGANATGGCAAATGGAGNGGTTGTTAANTCTCCAAATGGNGCGGTGCATGGNACTCCAATACANCTGTCATCANGATGNAAANGGNNTCTTTGAAGGNTTGANTTCTCCNCAANNTTTTACNAGATATAATTCATTGACAGTNANCATAGANGAGGANANTTCCNCATTATCNATNTNGGCAAGAGATGNAAATGGAGAAATAATGGCNTTNCGACATGATTCTTTACCNATTTTNTCNGTTCANTTTCATCCNGAATCCATCGGCTCNCCNAATGGTAAGAAATTATTAGAAAATTTTCTTNAANTTAATCGGATGCTTGAATAATTAAGACCAATTGCATTGACTNGAGGGAAGCACATGCCAACATGCAGGTTCTGTTCTGGGACATATACCAGAGAAAATTTCATTCATGGAAATGGCCCTCGCGCTCAAGTTTGTGCAAGGTGCGGAGTAGAGAAGAATTTCATTACTAAGGAAGAAGCTGTAAATCTCTATGATGATAAATTGAAAAATGCAAGACTATCGATTGTCGCTAGAAGATATAGCATGTTTCTCTACATNCCAGTTCTTTGGACTCTATGGATTATGTTCTTGAGTTCCGTGCAGCCTTGGGGAATTTATTTTCTATTGATCTTGGTTGCTCTAACTCTATTTGCACCGGTATGGTTCTTCATACGTAGTGCACANTTTGCTGGTGATATGGCAAGATTAACTCCNGCNTATGANACGTCCAAAGGGACATTAAGTCTTAGCGTGAATCTTCAGTACGTCGCCGTCGACTAACTCGTGTTCTGAACCGACTGTTCTTCTACTACGTCCATCGGTTCCTCTGATGAATCCATCACCTAAATCCGAATGCACTTTGTATGCTAAATTCTTGGCTTGAATATTATTTGGAACTACAAAAGCATCTGGTAAAATCTTGCCTTCACTATCCGTCCATTGATTCTCATCTTGAACCGGATAAACAACAATATGGTCTAATTCTTCAAATAAAACAGTGTCAATAATAGTTGAAACTCCAGTATTGTTATTTTGAGTTAGGCGCTCTTGCATGTGTTGTAAAGCACTATTTTGAGCCTCTGATAAGTTTTCAGAATTAGGCACTTCAAAGGTTTGTTGGCCAGAGATGTAATGAATTAATCCTGCTGATTCTGCTCTTCTAAGAGCGAGTTCCATGTCCGCCATGCAAGGTATCACTCGACCATTGGTTTGGAAAGTATAATCGACGCCTTTGGGAGCAATATCTGCNTTATTTGCTGCGATGTGAATTGGGAAAAGCGATTTTCTTATCTCGATTGCAAGGCTCTTGAGCGTATTTGGCAGCCAGTCCCAAGGTGGTGAAGTTTCTTGATTGATTTTTTTGAATGATTCGAATGCTAAATTTATTGATTGTAAAGATGAGCCTAATCCAGTAAACCTGTCATGTAAAAAAGAAATCATTCCTTTCTCGCCCTCGGCTTGAACTCTTCTAACCCCTCTGACCCAGCCATCGTTTAATATCCCGTAAATCCATGCATCTAATTCATCACTGAGAAATGAGATCTCTTTTTCCATACTTGATTTAGCAGTATCTGGTGTTTCTGCTGGGTCTTGTGGATTACCTTCTATATCTGTTGAAGCGGAAGCATCGACCACCTGAATTAAGGCGTCACAATTCGCAAGGTCTGCAAGAAAGGCGTTGCCTCTTCCACGCCCTTCGCTTGCACCAGGAACCAATCCTGCAACATCGACAAGGAAACATGGAACTAATCGCCTGTGGCCAATACAAGAACCTGTACGTGGCTGACAAAGGCTGCCCTTTCTCTCATCATCTGAAGAGACTGGTTCAAGTCTTCCATCCGATTCTAATTTCTCACGTAATTCTTTGCATGGGCAAGGTTTTCTTGCAGCAATAAAAGCAACTCCAACGTTAGGCTCAATGGTGCAGAAAGGATAGTTTGCTATGTCTACTTTAGCCAATGTCGCAGCACTGAAGAATGTCGATTTCCCCACATTTGGCTTCCCANCCAAGCCAATTCGCATGAGTTTATTCCCCTCAAGCGCCTAAGATTGCTGCTACCAAATCTTTCTTGGTTCCAGAAGTTGAGNCTCCAAGAGATTCTGCTAACTCTACCAGTTCAGCTTTCTTCATCTTGTTTAATTCTGATTCTGAAGGTGTTGAAGACGTTTCTACTTCTTCTTCTGCCTCTTCGGCTTCTTCTGCAGGCAATAATTGTGCACCTATTCTAGCAAGAGAAATATCTAGTTCTGGGAGATTTATTTTGCCATCGCCGTTAAGGTCTATTGCAGCAACAAGGCCGTCGATTTCCCATGGCGGGAAGTCGCCAACATCGCTGTTCTTGAGCGCTTGTTGGAATTCAAAGCCATCAATTTCTCCTGATGAATCTAAGTCTATTGAGCGGAAGAATTCGAAAACTGTTTGTTCACTGGATTGGAGATAATCAAGAAGCATTACCAATTCTTTGGCTGGCCCTTTTGTCTCTTGTCCGTCTTCTTCATCGGAATCTTCTGATTCTTCTTCAGGGAATTCGGTTACTTCGTCATTGTGTAATTCAGCATTTACTCCGATAATGGTAGTTCCGCCATCGTTTTCTTCTGATTCTCCAACAATGATCTTCGTTGTAACTCCTACTCCTCTTCCAAGCAGTTGTTGAATTGTTGTAACTCCACCTGAAAGTGTGTAGGTGTCTATATCTGTGACTTCTTGTCCGACTTCCACCAACTTGCTGGAGGAGTTTCCTGTTCTAATCAAAACAAGAATTGTCATGATTGAAGCGATAGGAACAAGATAGAATAATGCTGATGCGGTTAGATAAAATCCGCCAGAGGATGCAACTACATCTTCAACTGCAGATTCATTTACTGCGATTTCTGTAAATCCACCAATTAGCATTGTGATTGTTGAGGCAATTCCACCAAAGAGGATGAACCATACAGCTAAGTTAGCCTTGGAAGAATCTGCTAAGTTGTTACCAGAGGCAAGAGGGTAGGATGCGAAAACGGTTGATACCATCATCAAGCCGCCAACTGTGAACATGAAATTACTGTCAAGCATAGCTGCCATATCTCCCATCTTTGCAGTGCCAGTAAATGTGTCCATACTGGTAAAGTATCCGCCAACTGCAAAGAGTGGTAGAACAAACATTGCTAAAGTAGCAGATAATGCTCCAGGATTCTTTAGAATTGCAGAAGAGTTAGTCGCTGCTGTTGCTAAAAGGTTGTAGCATGTAGCAAGGATTGGTATTAGTGAAAAGGTCAGCAATAATGCTCCGATATTAGTCAAGAACTCCCCCGCTCCAACAGAACCTACAAAGAATGGTGGGACGGTGACAAAAAGTAGTACCATGCCTGCATTCAGTAGTGAGTTAGACCAGATTGGTGTTTGGGTTGTGTATGGAATAATATGGTATGCAACAGCAAATATTAGTGCTAATGGAACCCATCCATTGAGTACCTGTTCCGCCATCCATACTGTTTGGGTTGAATCAAGAAATTCCCCGAACAGATAAAGTGTTGAAGCGACCAATTTTGCTACAAGAGCCATGATAAAGAACCAAGCCGAAACAGAAGTAGTGCCATCTTTGCGCATTGAGTAAGTCGCAAGTACATTGATTAGAACCGCTGTGAAAAGCATTGTTGTAACTCCATAATCGATAATCATTGAAACAAAATCAAGCCTAACCGCTTCATCAGTAATGTCGACGAAGGAGAAAATGATTGGGATCAATATCAGATTTAGAGATAGAACTGCGGTGTATATCACTGCAACCATTGAAGCACTAGCCTCGCTTGCCAATCGATTATTTGCTGAACGAGATACTGCAACAAATGCTCCACCGACCATTAGGTAGAGGAAAGCAACTTTCAAAGTAGCCAATGTGAATTCATGTAATGCTGAGCCGTCATCATAAGACCACCCAATACTTGCTAGAGAATCAAGAGCGGTCGGGTCATACTTGTGCCATACCGCTAAAAACCCTGAAATTGAGGCTAATAGGAACCATCCTGAGCCAAACTTCATCCATGTTCGACTTCCACTGCCTGGCCTATCGCTGAATAAGTCAACTAAGCCGACCGGTGCTTTATTCATCAAGAATAAAGAGAATTGGCGCAAAGGTTCGCCCATTGTTCCTATGCCATTAGTGGTGAAGTATGATGCTGCGATTAGGGCGATTACAACTACTGTTGCTGAAATAAAGACTGTCTCCATACATCACACCTCCTATTCGACTACTACCTCTCCAATGAATGTGGCTACAATTGTTCCAATTCCGACTAAAAAGCCAATCAAGTAATACCAAATTCCACTACCGCCAAGATTGCCGATAAAAGGCACTATGTCGCCAATAATTGGCATTGAATCCCAACCGAAAACATTAGCAAATAAAGCAAATAAGCCGATAATTCCTACGAACATAAGAGTCAGTACAACTCTTCCAAATGCTGGTTGTCCTGTTCCTACTGTTGTGTCTGGTAAAATCGCATTGTTTGACATATCTTCACCCATGACCCCGTAGGGGTCAATCCGTCCACTGGAAGAGCAGCCATAAAGATTCACTAAAATCTAAGTTCAAAAATGGCCTAAAAAGAGCGTAATCTATTGAGTAAATTACCACGCCTAGGCTTTGAAATCCCCAAAGGAACTGGCAAATCGGATTCTAGTGACAACTCTTCACGCCAAATTGCTTGGCATTCACATTCCAGCCCGTCAAACTCTGCCAAATCTCCAGAGACGGCATAATTCTCGATTGCGGCAACGACTTGACTATCGCAAGACCCGCAATTATGGGCGCCTCTTATCTTACCACCAGCGGTTGGATGGATTATCAATCTGGAGATTTGGTCGGCGTCGCCATTGACCCCTCCCTTTGGATGGATTAATGGGTGAGCGCGGCGTATCATTTCTACCAGAGACCAAAGCCATGGTGGCCTATACTCGTTATTTCTGTGAAGTCTATCGATAACTGTGCCTCTTTGAATATTCATTGGGTTGACAGATATTTCATCACTTTTTTCTGCTACTGCTGAGATCCATTTGACTCCATGTTCAAGTGCATCATTCTCACTCATGAATGGTGGTTTGAACATCAGGTATGTCTTAATTCTCAAGTTGAATTTTTGCAAGTTTGCAACCGCTCTATCCCATGATTTGGTAGTAAATCCTTTGTTGACGTGGAAGCGTAATACTTCATCATCATAGGCTTCCAAGCCAATTGCTACTGAAAAATTATCATTCAATGAAGTCGCCCAAGCAAGTTTCTCTTCAGTCAATTGTTCACATCTACTTTCAACAATCAATTCTTTGCCCATCTCCTGGCAATCTCTTAGAACTGTCTCTTGGAAATCAACTGGGATTTCTCTATCTTCCAACAAAGACCCCGAAGTGTAAACTTTGACCATTTGATGTTTTTTGAAATCATCAAAATCCGCTTTGGCTTTATTCCACTGTGCATGGAGATTCTCGCTTGTAACGTCATCTCTTGTGTCGTTAAAATAACCGCAGAAAGTGCAACCACTGGACCACCACCAATGGCAACCCTTAGTACGCAAAATTACTGTTATTGCAGTACATGGCGTCCCATCGGCTAATGTTTCAGGAGTGTAGTAAACAGTTGCTGGTTCATTACCATCCCAGGACTGTTGTTTGGCCTTAGCCCATGGAGTATTTGCCGGGGCTTTGACTAGGTCGTGAATGCGGGC
>NZXL01000059.1 GCA_002697705.1 Methanobacteriota archaeon | reverse complement strand
TATTCCTCCACACTACTCCCCTTTATGGGTTTACAATACAAAAATAATTGTAGATTTCCAACCTCATTGGTTATTCATTCGGTCTAAGTACTGTTGACCGTAATAATTCCACTGATCCATAGTCCATCCTGATGGTAGTCCACCTGGTGGCAGTGGTGGCCCAGAAGCAGGAATTATTGGTGCAACAGGCTGAGTTGGAACAGGTGCTGGTTGATGGTAAGCAGCAGCATAAGCCGCACTTTGAACCGGCTGTTGGTAGTTAACTTGTTGTTGGAACATCTGTTGAGTTCCACCATACATTGAGTTGGCTACTGCATCTCTAGCAGGCAAGGTTGTATCTGCCCACTTGAATCCATCCAGGTTCTCTTCAACTCTTCCGCCTCTCATAACGAATAATCCACCAAGAAGAGCTACAATGATAATTCCTGCCACAATTCCAATAATCATTACATTATTACTGGATTTTGTTGAATCATCAGAAGTAGCGCCAGAACTTGTAGAATCTGTGGTGCATTGGACTCTTCCATCAAGACAAGCCAAATCATACTCTTCTTGCATATTCTGTAATTGTACTTCCAAATCAGAAGTATCTCCTGTTTCGGCTGAAATTTCTAGCTCAAGTGATGCAATTCTATCTTCAAGAACTGTAATTCGCTTACTTAGAGTCGCCTCATCCATATCAGATGGGGCAGGAATTGATTCAATAACATCCCACTTTACTGGAGTTTGAGTTTTGTAATTATTATTCTGAGAATCTACTGCATCTATGCTCAAAGTAAAGTAATCATTTTCATTAAAACCATTAGGTCTTGCCATTTCATCATCAGATGAACCACCAAGTGTTGGAATATTCAAGTCTGTTTCC
Organism: Methanobacteriota archaeon; assembly: GCA_002697705.1. Classification (GTDB taxonomy): domain Archaea; phylum Thermoplasmatota; class Poseidoniia; order Poseidoniales; family Poseidoniaceae; genus MGIIa-L1. The sequence continues at coordinate 11,691 of NZXL01000059.1, read as the reverse complement.
CAACCTTGGGACGATTTTGAAACATCCAAATCATAGCCCCAATACCCATCACAAACCCCGCCACCGCAAAGAGTCCAAGTTACAGACATAGAGGTGAAAGTAGGAGCGCTATTACTCAATTCCATCAACACGTGAGGTGTTTGAGAGATGTAAAGATCTGTCACTGTTGCAATTAGTAAACTTGAGCCAGTATCGGTCTTAGAAATAGTGAAAGGAACCGAGTCATATACATCGACAGTAATGGTATACGTGTTAACATCATAAGTATCTCTTACTTCTACTGTAACAGTATGCATACCAATTTCGCTAAATTGTAGATTTAGCATTCCTGAAGAACGTATATATTGAGCACTTCCAGGTAAGGAGGAAGAAATCAAAGTAGTAACTTGTTCTACAGGGTCATCAACATCAGATATTCTTGACTGTAAGTCGATAGACATTTGAATTCCTGCTTTGAGAGTAATCATATCAATATCGGTCATATCCACTCTAGGAGCATCGTTGATTGGGTTTATTTGCACTAGCACTGTTTGTTCCGAACACTCTTGGTCTGTGTCACATGCTCTCACAGTGATAGTGGATTGTCCATTTGAATCATCGGTTTTTGTTTCAAAACCAAGTACGTTTCCAATTAGTTCCGTCTCGATAAGTTCAGGATTGGAATTTCCAACAACTGAGAATGTAAGTAGTGCTGGGTCTGAATAATCTCCATTAACATCAGTATCAGAGATAAATGGCAACAGTCTTAGAGTTCCATCGGATTGTGAGCCTTCCTCATCAACAATCTGTGTTGGCAGACCACTCCACCTTGGCTGTCCGTTTTCAATAACATTGAATTTCAATGTGCCTGAAGGAAGCACTCCTTGTGCGGAATAATCGCCACCATCATCAACAGTGATTAACATACTCTTTTGGCCAAGTGGGCAGCCTTGTACATCACTGAATGCAAATTTGACATCGATTGTTGTTGTTGAAGGATTCCAACTTATGAAAGAAGGGTGTTCAGATTCTATTAGCAAATCAGATAATGGCGTTTCAGGATCGCTAACATGGTTGGTCAAATCGACTGAAGTAACCTGGTCACAAACTACTGAAGGAACTGGTTCAGCTACAATCATTGGCAAGCCATTCGCTAATTCAAAAGCATCTGATGTAATTCTCCAATCACTGGTTTGACTACGGCCATCAATAGTTCGAGAACGTAAGTCATACCATCCAGCAGTCATTTCCATTGTTGGAGTTATTACGTATTCTCTACCTTCGTTAGTAGTTCCTGCGTTGACGATTACATCACCGCCACTATCTACGGAACCATCCCATAAATTTTGACCAGAAGGTGAAACTTCTAGTTCGAAAGTCATGCTGTCGATTGTATCGACATTATCATTTGCAGAACCTTTGGCAATAACTTGGAAAATTGAACCTCTCTCTATGACGTTATTTCCACTTACAGTAGCCTGCTTTGCCAATGGTGGCCTATCATGCTCCATAGTCTGGACATTGAGATTATTGCTTGACAAACCATCACCGGTTAGGCCTGAAAGTCTTGCACCAAATTTTGTATTCCATGCATTGGTAGGTAAAGAAGAAGTGTCAACAGTTGCTGTGTGGGACATTGTTGCTTGAGAAACTAAATTAGACAAAGACTTGCTATCAACGACAATAGGATTTCCTGCATCAAGGTAAACTATCTCTAAAGTTCCTCCATCAGTATAATCTAAGCCGCCAATATTTTTCGCAGTAGCAGTTACTGTGATTTGGTCACCATTAACATAACCATCTGCAGATGCTGGGTTAGAAAGAGTTACATCTGAAATCGCAAGGTCCATTTTTGGACCCATGCTGCTATCAGATACTGCGAAGACATCTGCATTGTGTGAAGATGTACTCCATGTACTGTAAATTGCACCTATTGACAGCATGTTATTGATTCCAGATTGGCCACCTTTAGAACGTGCCAAACTAGCTGGAACAGTCCATGTTTCTGAGTGAATACCTCTCGATAAATCCATTGTAACAAATCCGCTTCCACTGCCGGTTGTTCCAGATGTGGTAGCATATGAATTTCCATTAAGCAACCATGCTCTCCAGCAGTTGTGACCATAGGTGCCATCGCTGTAGGTATATGCGCAATTCTCTTCGGTAACCGCTGCGTAAAGAACCGTAGATGAAGGTGCAGTTCCTGAACCTATGTATGATGCTTCCATAGTAATATCTACATTAGCACTATTTGAAGGATTGACCGTTTGAATCACGTTGATTTGATAATCATTAACTGAAGAAGCCATAGAACCACCGGAAGAGAACGCTGAATTATATCTTGTTCCTTGTCCATCACTTCCACTAATTTCAGGGTCTGAGTCACCCATGTATGCAGTAGGAGCCCCACCAGATTCACCAAGGTGATTCATAGCATAAATTGGAGCCACATTTCCTGAGCGAGCATCATTAGTTGAACCATAACTTGCAGACATGTATGTGATGTAAACAAATTCATCAGGATTTGACATTTTTAAGTTGTGAGCGGATTCTGAACCTCCACCGGATGTATAACAATAATAACAATTATCTGAAGAGATGTACTGTAAAAATACGTTATGACCAGGGGAAGGAGCTTCTGAAACAACCGCTAAGTCCTCCAGTTCTTGTTGTTCTTTTTGATTCAAACCGGTTGTCAAAGAAGTCATAATACTTCCAATAAAAATAGCGACAATAATCACTGACAATGCGCGTGCAGACATCTTCATGTTTTTGGGAGGTACCAGTCAGTATATGAAACCCTCTATTTCCCGTTTCTTAGTGGTTTTAGAAAAATAATGAAATTAAGGATAAAGATTGTATCAAATGTATATTTGGCCATAGTTATGGAAGACCAAGAGTGGATGGCACTTGAACAAGAAGATGGTCGAATTTTTTTAGTTGAAATAATAGATAAAATGCACAAAATAAAGGGCATTGGAGTATTAAATCCAAACGATGTTTTGGGTCAGGTCGAAATAGGAGAATCGATACAACTCGGGCATAAATCATTCAAAAGACTACCAATTGGATTACCAGAATTAAGTAAATCAATGGTTAGAAGAGCCCAAACCATAAGTGCGAAAGATGCTGGAATGATGATTTCAAAAATGGGCATCGGTTCGGGAGATTCAGTTCTTGAAGCGGGCCTTGGGAGTGGAGGATTATCCATGCACATCGCTCACGTCTTGGGTAATAATGGATTTCACGTGACAGTAGAACCTAGAGATGAGCATGCAAAAGTCGGACTTGAAAATTTGCGAAGAGCAAAATCATGCTTACCTGAATTTCCGCAACATCATCATGTTGAAGGTAATATTGAAGACGTTGTTGATGAAATTAAATCTATCAAACAGAAATTCAAATCGATAATACTAGATCTTCCTCAACACTCAGGTGCAATTAATTCCGTTGCACAACTACTCGAATTGGGTGGCAGAATATGTTGTTATTGCCCGGTAACAAGTCAAGTGGAAGCCGCTTGGCAAACCTGTGAAGAAAATGGGCTAAAGGTAGAATGGGCTGGAGAACTAATCGAAAGACCATGGGGTAAAGCATCACGTGGAGGAATGCGCCCCGTCAACGGTCCTTTTGGACACACAGCATTCCTTCTAATTGCAATTAAGAATGATTGAACGTCAGAATTTTTGACTTTCGACGACTCTAATCTTTGTATCACATTTAGGGCATGTGAACTTGAACGGTGGAACGCTACCTCGAGGAACTCCTAACCTCGCTTCGCAAGATGGACATGTGACTTTGTTATCTGAACTCATACGACATTCATTATGACCTAAAGTATGGGCTTTTACTTCCTTATCTTTCTTAGCCTTCTGCTTTTTTGTATCCTTTTGTTCTGTGACTTCATCATCATCTAATTCTCCTTCCTTGGAGGTTTTTGCCTTACGCCTCTTACGAAGCGTGTTCATCAACATCAAGAGAAGTATGGAAAATATCCAGCCGCCAAACATAGTATAGAGTGTTTGAGACTTATCCAATGTTACACCGAATAGTAATTCTACGCCTTCTGGGGGCATTTCAGGACCAGTGATATCAACCGTGAGGTTCCCTGATTCTACTGTGTAAGTACTACCGTCAATTTCGACATTAGCAGAAATCATCAAACTTGCCGACTGAGTTTCTGTGACTCTTGAATTGAGTAATAGTTCGTAAACAGCAGATTCCCCGTTAGACAAAGTAAATTGATTTGAGGTACTATTAGTTGAAACTAGAGTAAGGCTGGAATCAAATAATGATTCATCTGTGCCAAGTAAGAATAGTGTACCAGTAATCGGGGCATTCGCCAAATTTTTGACTGTGAAAGTCGTTGATGAGCCACCTGATGATGACATTGAAAGGGAATTATCGCCAAAATTCATTTCGACAATTCCATCACTCCCCCAGTTGGCTTCGACAATATAATTTTCAACTTCTTCAAGGACATAATTAGTTCTAGCACCACTGGTAACTCTAAAAGTGATTGATTCATAACCATATGTTGAGTCTTCATCAATCATACAAGACCAAGAATAAGTTTGAGATGATGAACCTGCATCGAGAGTAAATATTTCGGATAGCCCGCAACTATTACCTGGAGTTGATAGCAAAAATTGGTCTATACCAGTTCCAGTATTAGTCACCACAACAGTTCCAGCAATAGATTCACCAGGTTTGCCACCACTATCATCTTCAAGTATTGTTATTTGTGCACTCGCTTGTATAGGAATGACATTGAAGGAACTGGAACTAGAAACCATGTCATCATTAGTCGAGGTTACAATGATGTCAACTGGAACTCCATTTGATGGAGCGCCTACAGCTCTTTCACGAATAGACATAGATATCGCTTGGGTAGACGATGGATCTAGATTGACTGAAGTAGTTGAAAGAATAATATCGAACCATGTAGTTGCGTTATTAGAATCATCATAACTCAAAGTGATAAAATAAGTATCTTGGGCTGAACCTAAATTGGTAATTTCAAAAGTATAGTCAACGCTACTTAGTGGTCCGGCTGCAATATTGCTGGAAACTGAATTAACTGTCAATCCCACACTATCTGCAATTTGCAATTCCAAACTTAGTGAGGCTGAAGTTTCAGGTGAAGTATAGGTGACTGTGATTGGATGAGCACCAGATTCAGATGTTGAAATCATACTCAGAGTCATATTGATTGTAATTGATTGTCCCGAGCTTAAGATGCTACTTGTTGGGTTGAATGAAACTTGAGCACCTGTAGGTAAGCCTGCAACGCTTGCGGTTAAATTGAGTTCTTTTGTTCCATCATTCGAAAGTTCAAGATCAATAGAAACAGTTTGCCCTGGCATCACTGAAACTCTTCCATCTATAGGCCCAGTGAGTGAAACTGAAGGTACCTCTGCAACATTCACATTAATCGAAATACTCTTTGTAACTCCACTGTATGTTACGCTAAATGATTGGCCATAATTTCCAACCATGCCACTTTCAGCATCGGTAGTTAGAGACCAGATGCCAACAGAACCTGAAGCAACGGTGATTCCTGTCGATGAATTGATGATTGTTTCAAGTCCTGTTGAAGACCCAACATCGAGGAAGAATTCAACTTCTTCACTACCAGTATTATTTATTCTAATTTCATAGTCTGTATCAATTCCAGGCACAACACTAATTCCCCCTTCAGGAACTGATAACTCAAAGTCAACATTCTCATCAATTCCAATCGTAAAATCATAATCATTAGGAGAGTATTGTTGCTCACCAAAAGATGCTGAACCTCCGAGCCTTGCTATACATTCATCCACACTTGAAGAACTCTGGTCAACAATTACCTGCAGTCCGACATCAACAACATCATCAGGTGCAAAATTATTGGAAGATCCAGTTAAAAGAGAAATATTACAAGGACCACTAATCAACTCAATAGTCCAGTCCATATCCAATTCTGCATTACCCAAATTTGTTACTTGTACTGATGTATCAGTAGTCTGGCCTGGAATAAAATCAGCATCTTGGTCGAGGAAAACGGCACTTACATCATTCTCAGCCACTACTTCGATAACCATTGTCGAATAACTCGAAGTATTACCGTTGGTGGAAGCAGAGTATAAGTTGAAGCCATAGAACCCAGGTGATACGTCACTAGGAACTGAAACTTGAAGATTCACTTGTTCATGGGAATCAGCAGGAACATTGGTTAATTCAACATCATCAAACAAAAGATTCCATCCCGGTGGAATTGACCTAGTGGATTGACTGGTAGGAGATATTGAGGCACCTGAGGTTTCTTGCCAAGGATATGATATGTGAGAAGTCTCATTGAATACTGTAGCAGCAGCGGCTTGTTGTAAGTCAAGTTTCAAGGATGCTGAAAGTGACACTGTATCATTAGAACCAACTGGACTTTCTCCAGTCATAGAAGCATAAAGAACGCATGCAGCAAGATAACTTCCAGAGAGTGATGGGTGACTTCCATCAGGGTCATAGAGTTCATAGAACATATTTCCACTCTGACTTGCATTGACGCCATTTGCCTCAACAGCATCGTGAATGTGCTTGAATGCAAGACCGACTGGAGCTATCCAAGCCGTATTTCCTGCTGCACTGATATTTTCAGCGTAAAGAGTGTAACCCTCCGCTAATCTACTTTGCATAACAGTATAATTATGATTAAGATTGTTATACTGATGCCACTGAATACCAGACTCTCCACTTCGACGTCCCCAAGTCATGAATAGAACTGTCTCTGAACCTTCTGCCTCAACTTCAGTACTAATATTGACTGCTCCGTCCTTACTTGCCTGCCAATTCGCATCAGTAGTTGGTAGAGAAGGGATTTGGCTTTGATCTTGAAGAATTACATAATCCCAATCGATGTTGGGGTTTCGTAAAGTGGTGTTTGAAATGTGCATAGTTGTATTGATATCGTCCCAATGTCCGCCAAGTGATTTGGCACCAGGAGCGATAGAATCGGCGTTGATGACTCCCATCGACTCGAGTAAACCTGCAAGATTGTTGAAGCTAGTGTAACTGTTTCCATACATCAAGATGTTTGAGAGTACTGTCGTATTACTGGAACCATTTCCAGTGCCATTTCCGGTACCATTTCCAGTACCGTTACCAGTGCCATTTCCGGTACCATTTCCAGTACCGTTACCAGTGCCATTTCCGGTGCCATTACCTGTTCCAGTTCCATTCGAATGATTGTTCCAAAAGGATGCCAAATCCGGTTCAGAATCAATATTGAGTAGTATTGTATCTTCGACATTACCATCATTGGAAATATCTACTGTGTAATTTGCTGTAGTTCCAGCATTCATTTGCTGAAGGGGTCCATTCATTGAAGAGAAAGATACTGATGTAGCATATGATGGGTCGACAGATGCATAAACGGTAATACTGGTTGAAACATTTGCATCTGGCTCTGTAACTATGATGTCAAAAGAGCCACTATCAGATGGAACTGCACCGGCATCTAATCGAATGACGAAGGTTGTATCGGCAGAAAAAGTTGGCAGTACATTATCTACAGTTTCATTAACTGAAGTCACATTCCACAGATTAGGGAGATTGGATAAATCCAAAGTGATATTATAGGACTCTATTGAAGAACCATTGTTGTCTATGGTTAGAGTTAAATTATCTGAGTAACCACCCTGAAGTACAATATGAGATTTATCTACAGAAAGTTGTATGGAAGGGTGAGCAGAGACAACATAAGCCATTGGCGAAATACTGGCAAGAAGTAAAATCGCGACAAAAGTTAGCGCTCGACCTGCATGTTTAGACATAAGACCCAGTCAAGCCAGTAGCGCATCCCTCTTGAGTGAATCGGATACAAGCATAGAATTTTAGTGATTTATTATCATCCCTGTTGTAGTGATGAAATTCTATCTTGGTCTAAATTTTCCCATGGGAATTCGCCTGAAGCACCAACATTTCTACCAAAATGGCCACCTGCAGCAGTAACCGAGTAAATTGGTCTCTGAAGATTTAGGTCACGAGAAATAGCTCCTGGCCTAAAGTCAAATGTTGCGTTCACTCTACGAGCAATTTCCATTTCTGATTGAGTCGAAGTACCAAAAGTCTCTACTCTTACACTTACAGGTTCAGCGACACCGATGACATATGCTAATTGAATTTCACATCTGTCTGCAAGACCTGCAGCAACTACGTGCTTAGCAGCCCAACGTGAGGCATAAGCAGCAGAACGATCTACCTTTGATGGGTCTTTTCCTGAGAATGCTCCCCCACCGTGGCGACCCATTCCGCCATAAGTATCAACGATTATTTTGCGACCTGTTAGTCCTGCATCTGCATAAGGGCCTCCCCATGGGTCTGCAAAACGACCCGTACCATTTACTACCAACTTATAGCCATCAGACAATAAGTCTCCAGGTATAGATTTCTCAACTACATGTTCTCTTATCTGCTGCCCCACATATTCTTGTTCTTGTTCTATTGAACCATTGAATTTATCCTTTAATTTATCATCATGCTGAATTGCAATTACGACTGTGTGAACCTTAGAAATCGAGCCATCAGGGTTGTATTCTACTGTAACTTGAGATTTACCATCTGGGCGAGCCCATGGAAGAATTCCTTCTTCCCTAACAGCAGTAAGGCGTCGCGTAAGTTTTTGAGATAAAGCCGCAGCAAGAGGGAAATAACGCCCTTTCAGACTCTCATATCCTTCAGTCTCATTGCAAGCATATCCAAACATCATGCCTTGGTCCCCAGCACCTTGGTCAAGTCCATCTTGGTTCACCCCTTGGGCAATATCTTTTGATTGAGTAGTGATATGGACTTGAACATCACATAGTTCGGAACTTGTTGCGTCCATTCCAATACTGTGTGAAACATAACCTATTCCGGCAGCAGCATTACGTGCAATCGATTCATAATCAGGTGCAGCACCATTAAGAGAAACTTCTCCTGCAAGAACTATCAAGCCTTTTTCTTCTTTACCCTTTACACATGTNTCTACAGCAACTCTAGCATTNGGGTCGACACTTAGGCAAGCATCAACAATAGCGTCCGATATGGCATCGCAAAGTTTGTCAGGGTGTCCGCTAGTTACCGATTCTGATGAAAATAGTACATTCGTCATGGTTGACCCGCCTTGTCAACCATTTATGAATAAATCGCCTCTTTAACCACGAGAATATTCTTAATAGTCATAAAAGCCTCAAAGTTTCCTCTTGCGTCTTACAAAATTGGAGTGTTTTGAAACGAATGCTTGATGTTCTAAACCACCTCCGCCCGAATATGGCCACTTATGTTGCAACCGCATACAGAACACACACACTGGGTGAAATTCAATCAGAAGGCGCTCAACTTGTTGGGCAAGAAGTCACTGTCGCTGGATTCATGGAAGCAAATCGTGGAAAAGGCGCTATCTGTTTTGTTGACTTAAGAGATGGAACAGGAAAAACTCAGATTTTTCTCAAGGCCGATAATATTGGAGAAGAATCTCTTGATATGGTTCAACGAATGACTAGAGAATCTACATTACAATTCACTGGTACTGTTTCTCAAAAGAGACCTCCTAAAACCAAGGAAGGAGAGCCTGTTCCACCACCTGCATACGAAGTCGTGGCAAATTCTGTAACAGTTGTTGCCAAAGCAGAAGCGCCACTGCCACTGGGCGTAACCGATACTGTGCATGTTGCATTAGACACAAGACTCGACAATAGATTCTTGGACTTGAGAAGAGCACATGTTGCCGCTATGTTTAGACTTCGAGGTAAGGTTCTCCAATATGGAAGAGAGGCTTTGATCAACGAGGGTTTCTTTGAAACTCATACACCAAAGATTGTTGCAACCGCTACTGAAGGTGGAACTGACCTTTTCCCAATGCAATATTTCGACATACCTGCATACCTAAACCAATCCCCGCAATTATTCAAGCAACTATGTATGTCTGGAGGACTTGAAAGAGTCTTTGAAGTCGGACCTGCATTTAGAGCTGAAAAACATGACACATACCGCCATCTAAACGAATTTATTTCTTTTGATATCGAATGTTCTTGGGCGACTGATGATGACGTCATGGGAGTTTTGGAAAGAATGATTCATCATATGTGGGATTCGGTTTCCAAGGATTCTGAGTCACAAAAGCACATCGAAACAATCAACCAATATCGAGCCACTCAAGGTGAAGAACCGGTGGAAGTAATCGTTCCAGAACTACCATTCCCAAGAGTTTCTTATTGTGATGCAATTGACATCATCAAGAAGAAAGGTGGTAAAATAGAATGGGGAGATGATATCGATGCTGAAAATTCAGACTTATTGGCTGAAGACCTACCTCAATTCTATTTCTTGCCTAAGTGGCCAATGGACCTCAAACCATTCTACATACGCCATGTCGAGGGTGAAATGGGTTCAACTGGTAAACAACTTAGCAGAGGTTTCGACTTAAACTTCGGCCGAGATGAATTAACATCCGGTGGACAAAGAGAGCACCGAATGGATGTATTGATTGAGAACCTTAAGGATATGGAACTTGATCCTGAAGAATTTGAATTCTATGTTGCTGGATTTAGACATGGAGTCCCACCTCACGCTGGATGGGGTCTTGGAGTAGAGCGAATCTTGATGAAACTCACCGGAGCGAAAAATGTTCGTGAAACTGTTTTATTCCCTCGTGATAGAAAGCGAGTTAGCCCTTAGATGACTTCAAACGATGTCTAATGGTGAATCTTTAGAAGTGAAACGTGCAACGCTTCCGTCTTTTGAAATTACAAACTTTTCAAAATTCCAGCGTATATCTCCAGTGTGTCCGTCTGAACCTACAGATTGACTTAACTCGGTAAACAAAGGATGTTGATTTTCACCTTTGACTTCGAGTTTTGCCATCAGAGGAAAGTCTACATTATACTTGGAGGAAGTAAAATCACAAATTTCTTGATGTGAACCAGGCTCTTGTCCTCCAAATTGGTTGCATGGAAACCCTACTACAGTGATTCCATCCTGTGTTGATTTTTCTTGAAGTTGCTCATACTGACGAGTAAATCCACATGCACTTGCAACATTTACAACCAACCAATTTTCAGTTCCAGATTCTCCCAAACTTCGCAGAGTAGTTTTTTCTCCATTCATCATGTCAACTTCGATATCTAGTGGATTGCCCATAATTATCCGAGGGCGTTCTACTCTTCAATATGTTAGTTACAAGGAGTAGAGTAAGTGTGATAGACATCAACCATTAGGATTTGATATGGCGGTCGACCGTATGCAGTGGGGTGCTGAACCTTGGCAATACGCAGACTTGTATATGCCAGATGACCCATCACCATACCAAAAAGACGTAGGAATTCCTTGTATTATGCTGATACATGGTGGATTTTGGAAAGAAAAATACGACTCTGAATTGATGAAACCGATTGCTGAAGATTTGGCTGAAGCAGGTGTTGCTGCATGGAATATTGAATTCAAAAGATGGAGTGATAATGAAGATGGAGTTTGGATGGATACGCTTTCTGATGTCATGAGGGCATGGGGTCAACTGGCTCTTTTACCTGGAATTGATATCACTCGTTCTATGGTAATGGGTCATTCAGCAGGTGGGCAATTGGCACTAATTCTTGCAGCAAAAGCAGAAAGAAAACCGTGGCTAGCAATCGCACAAGCACCGATTACTGACTTGATCGGTGCAGACCATGCAAAGTTATCTGATGATGGCGATGCTGT
>NZXL01000058.1 GCA_002697705.1 Methanobacteriota archaeon | reverse complement strand
TATCTTACCTGCGCTATTTGTTACTGAAAGATTGACTTCGTATTCACCAGGTGCTACATCTTTCCATTCAACACTTTCACCTGTCAAGTCAGCATCATTCTCCAAATTTCCATCACCGTCAGAGTCATATTCAAGATTTATATCCCAATTCCAGGTTGAAATATACTCACTATCTCCGCCAGACTCTGAATCAGAACCATCGAGTTGTACGGTTGTTGTTTCAGTGACTTCGCGGTCTGAATCCGATTTATCCATAGCACAAATCCAAACCAAGATGTTTTTTGTTTCATCAATATCATCGTATAGACAATCTTCTTCATCTGCATATTGAGTGATCTCTGCTGTTGGAGTTCCTACTGGCGCCTCTGTAACTGTTATGTCTTTGGTTTGTGAATTGCTTATCCCACCAGATGCCACAGTCAGTGTGACACTGTATGTGCCTTCGACTTCCCATGAACAATCGGTCTTTTGACCAGTTTCATCAGCAGCACCGTCGCCATCACAATCCCAACTATAGGTTAGAGAGCCATCTTGAGGTAGTGAGGCTGATGCGTCTAATTCGACACTGTCGCCAGTTCTAATATTACTTGTAGGTGAATATGAAAAGACTGCAGTAACAGGAACATTGTCATCTCCTGAATCTCCAGTAATGCAACCAGCAAGGCTTATTGACACCATTATCAAGACCACTAGAATTGGCTTAACTTGCGACTTCATGGTAGCGGGTGTACATAGCATATATCAAAAATACTCCCGTCAAATGGGTCAATTTAGAAGGAAAATAACGAAGTTTGCTTATTCCCAGCAATCAATTCTTTGGCATTCCAGCCGAAAGCCTCGGTTATTCTTCCAAGTGCTGCTGCTAACCTTTCAGCATAAAACCGCCCATCATAGCCTGTTATTCCTCCGCCTTCCTCTGTTTCCAGCCATGGTTTTACAGTCATTGGACTAACTGAAGCATCGGTTACAACATAAGATACTTTCATCCCTGAAGTAAATCCAAGGCCAAGAGCGATTCTCGCCTTAGCAACTCTTACTTGCGCCATACTGTCGGGTTTGGCATAATTTTTACTAAAATCTACAGTGCCGTCTTTATTGACTCTCCCTTTACATGATTTAGCAAGGATCAATTCTGTTGCATCGACTTTGTTGTCTTTGAGCGCTTTGACTCTATCAAGAGCACACTTGACTAATTCCTCACCTTCATCGGCTAGAGCAAACGTAAACATTTGCTTCATTGTGTTAGTCAAATAAGAGAATGAGTCTGTTCTTTGAGTCTCATATCCACGAATGAGCATCTCTTCATTTGGCCAGACGACTTGCCCGACATAACGCTTCTTAGCTCCGTGACTAAAGAATACAGAAAGACCCTTTTCATATTCTAAAATCGCTGAATCTTTACTATATCGTTCGGCGATCTCAAGTCCGAAATCAAGCATGCTTTGTTTAGCTTTATTCCAAGCATCTACTTGTTTTTGTGCCTCATCATCACCTTGTTCGGCAGCAACTATTTCTTCTTGTTTTATTGTTGAAGGGGAGCCTTCGGGCACGGGTGAGCGGACGAAAATGGAATCTGTATCTGAGTAAACTACATGATGACCTTCTTGTTCTAATTGAGATATAATGTCCTTAATATTGAATCTAGCCCAAGCTGTAATTGATGAGCCGAGGTCACGATGAGTGAAACGATAAAAGCCACTCGCAAATACTCCATAGAATGTATTCATTAGAATTTTTACCGCATATTGCATTGAATCATGGAACATTATTCCGGCTGAATCACTTTGCTCTTTAGCAACTTTTAGCGATGCTTTGTGGACATCTCTTTGAGACATCAAGTTTTCAAGAAGGGTTGGAACAAGGCCTTTACGGACACTTTGGTGGCGGAAACGAGCGCCTGTTGGGGCTGTATAAACCGGTTCATCTTCGGCTGGTTGGTCAGATTGAACTGGGTCTATTCTTGTTGTATAGCAGATATTATTGCCAATCATAATAGAAGGATACATACTTTTGAAATCTAAAACTGCAATCCATGGATGGAGGCCTGCATCCACATCGTGAACATATCCGCCTGTGATTTGCCCCTCTTTGGCTTCAGCAGAACCAGTCAAGGGTACAGCGACCATCTCTCTATCTGCCAATCTAATTATTAGAGAATCAACAAGTTGGCTACTACTTCCATTTGCTGCAGTATCAAATGACACCTTAGCAACTGCTGCTACCGCTTCTTTACGTCTTACGACCTGTAATTGATTTAGAATATCTAGAGGTAATGCTGCATCCCTAATACAATACTCCATTACAACATCGGGCCTATCTGCCCATTCTTGGTCCATCTTAGAAGCATCAACATCCATTTTATGTCTCTCCTCATCATCTGGAAATAGTAACTTGGAGACATAAGAAAGGGTTTCTCTTTGTGGCCTGAGGGTCATTCTTGCTTGCCACCAAGCATCTACAATACTGCGGCCCGCAACATTCCATGCCCGATTACTTTGTCTGCGTGGAATTAATCCTGTACGCGTTCTTTTGTTTTCTGCCTCTGATTGCTCGACTCTACCCCAACCAAATAATGCTGCACGTTTGCGCCAGTCTGATCTTTTTGCTTGAACATCCATCCTATCATTGAGTTTGGGTAAATCAAAATTATCGATATTATATCCCGTAATTACATCTGGGTCTTGCCCTCTAACTACGAGAGTCAATTGTTCCATGATGTAAGTCTCTTCACCTTCAAACGAGAATTCTTGCCGAGTTCCATTTGACATATCTTCAATCCATGCGGCCGCACACAGGACTTTTTCATGCTCAATACTGGTTTCAAGGTCAAAAGAGAATACTTTGAATGGTACTTGGAAGGGTTCACAATCTGATAAATCACTAACATCACAAGATACTGTGATGTCAACAGAATATCTTCCCGCTCCGCCAGCCTTGAGTACTTTCAATCTCTGCTCTTCATCATTTTCAATTATATCTCTTGAATCGATGATTTCGCCTTTGGCATGGATGTGCATGCTTAGATCATTGTCGAGGAAAAGGCGATTCAAAAATGGTATATCGCCGGCAAATATCTGCCATGATTGTTTGACAAGTGCCTTTCTAAGACCTGGTACAACAAATGGTTGGCGAGCGGTTACTTGCCAAATTGGTCGCATCCCAAGGTCGGTGAGTTTCATCTCAGGGCCACTGATTGAGCGAATATCTTCATTGGCCTCAAGACGCTTTAATTTATCAAGAAATAATTGAGGGAGTTCTTGGCCTTCTTTCCAAGCACTTAGAGGGGTTATCTCAAAGGTTGGCGACATGCCTGAAACTAGTAAACAGGCCGAGCGCCCATCTTCGCATCGTGCGAATACTTCGAGGATGGTCTTGTGGTCAGCACCACCTTTGGAGGCATCGACAGAGTGGTAACGCCCACTGATTATACCCAGTTTACCGTCGAACTGCATGGCTCTGCCCAATACAAGCAGATTGACGAGGCACTAAGGCACTTCGTATTTTCAAAGAGGAATAAAATGCTGCTGTGCTTCGACATATTCTGGGTCTGGTTCTTCTTTTGCCAACTCTCTTTCCTCTAATTTTTGAACATCTATTCGCTGTAAGAAAATGCTTAACACAAATATTGGAACCATCAATGCGAAGGTCTTTACTTCTACTGGCTCGAATGTTGAAAGAGGATTTCCAGTCAACAGTAAGGTGGCCATTAAACAGCCAAAGGCGGCAAAAATTGCTGATACAATCATAGGTAGTAAGCGATTTATCCCCATCGTTAGGAAAAATGCTGCTAATGCCGCAATTCCACTCCAAATATTACTCCTTTCTACATCTAATCCGTAATTATTTAGAGTTTGAATTCCTGTTGAAAAGGTTACGAAAATAAAGGCAGATGTTAGCATTCTTGTCGACATACGAACAAGTGCTGAGAGGACCATTCCAATGAAAAAGCAGAGAATACCTGTGATCTGTGTAGCGGATAATGAAATGCCTAATTCTTCTGCTAGTGGAGTCGCTTGAGGAGATATGTAATATCCGATTGATGCTCCAATAATGAAAGATACCAAAGGCAATCTACGATGCCCTTGGAGAAATAGTAGAATTGAAAGTCCTAAGATTGCTAGCCCAAGGGGTGCTCCGATCTCTTCCATTTTCACTGCCAAAGTCGAGGTCATTTCCTCAAGAGAGGGTTGGCTCATGAATTAATTGCAAGGCAGAGGGATATTGAATATTTACTAGAATAATCGGCATATCAGCATGCTTTACCAACAGTAATGATTGAAAGCCGGATTTCTATGGGCATCATGTTGGGGTTAGTATGAGCGAAGAAATTGACTGGGATAGTTTGACTTTTTCTCTTACCCCAACAGACACTATGTACATTACTGAAACAGCGATAGATGAACCTTGGACTCCTGGAGATTTGATGCCATATGGCGATATGAAAATCTCCCCGGCTGCCGGTGTTTTGAACTATGGCCAAGGGCTGTTTGAAGGAATGAAAGCATACCGAACTTCAAAAGATAGAGTGGTATTTTTTAGGCCAGAAGAAAATGCTAGAAGAATGCAAAGAGGTGCAGACCGTTTGAAGATGCCTCCTGTGCCAGAATCGATTTTTGTCGATGCTGTCGAACAATGTGTTCAACAAAATCTTCGATGGCTACCTCCAAGCGGCAGAGGTGCAATGTATGTTCGCCCGCTATTGATGGGTTCTGGGCCAATACTAGGAGTTGCTCCTGCGCCTTCTTACCGCTTTTTGGTCTATGTTACTCCTGTCGGCCCATACTTCAAAGGTGGAGTTACAGCAATTGACTTACTAATTTCAGAAGAGCACCATAGAGCTGCCCCTGGTGGTTCTGGTGGAGTGAAAGCGATTGGAAATTATGCACCTGGAATGATGCCTAGTAAGAAAGCAAAATCAAAAGGCTATGCTGAAGTGATTTATCTTGATGCTGAAACTCATACATGTATCGAAGAAGTTGGCGCAGCTAACTTCTTCTGTGTAAAAGACGGAGTTCTTTACACCCCTGAATTAACCGGCACTATCCTACCTGGAATCACGAGAGATAGTTTGATCAAATTGGCTCGACATAATGGTATTGAAGTCATAGAGACTCGAGTTACTGCCGAATTTGCAATGAGTGCTGATGAAGCATTTTGCTGTGGAACTGCAGCGGTTATCTCTCCAATTGGTTCTATCACAAAAGGCGACACTAAAGCCGAATATGGAGAAGGTAAACCTGGAGAATTTACTACTAAGTTGTACAATCAATTAGTCGGCATTCAAAATGAAACCGAAGAAGATATCTTTGGTTGGTTGCACGAAGTGCCTCTATGATTAGCGTTTCTTGAATCCACGTTTCTTGAAACTACTCTTTTGATTTGATTGACTTTGTGTACGGGATTTTCTTTGTGAGCGAGCACGGCGGTCCCCTGTTTGAGGGCCTGCTGCAACTCTCTTTGCATCTGCGTCTTTGAGAGACCTTTGGATTTGACGCCATTCTCCGCCGATCAATTGGAGTAGTTCCTCTTTGCTATTTGCACCGATGGATTGTTTTGCACCTGCTCTACTAACCCACAATCTGCCTTCCTTTCCATGCGGGCGTTTTGGATGACAGGAGCCTTCTTCTCGCTTGATTTTCTTTAGGCCAACTTTCCTAGCTGCCATGAATAATCCTTCAAGGTCTGGTTTGATGACTGAGGAGTCTTTTGGGACTCTACGTCCGTTACGTCTTGAAACACGGATGTCGAAATACCCGGGCCAAATCGATAATCGGTCAGGATTGTGGTCCACTTATCTCACCAATAATAGCGAAATGTGTTGAACTGATAAACGCATTCATTCAACAAGAATGCCATTTATGACTCCATCCTTACCAGGACGGGATGTGATTTTTACACGACCTTTGTCGGTTTCGATGATTGCACCCTTGACCAAAACGTTTCTACGAACATAGTTAGGGTCTGATTCATTCTCTACAACATTTTCAATTGTGCCGAGAGATGTTTTACCGGTTTTTGGGTCATTGATTGAAACTTTGTTAGCTGCAAGTACACGAACCAAAGAATTTCCACCGGTTCTGCGGTAGATTTTGGTTTTAGATTCTCCAATCAAAGCCAATTGCTTCTCTGTTGAAATTTCAGTAGAACGCTTACCGCGAGCCTGTACTTTTCTACCACCGCTAGGTTTGCGTCTTGAGATTCCGTGCCATTGAGCCATGATTAAGTCTCCTTGCAGGACACACCGAGAAACGAGCCATATATGAAATCAACCCTCATACACAAACCGACTCAATAGTGGAAATAACCTCTCCGTCAGTGGTTTGAAGAGTGGCTTTGAGTTTATCACCGGGAAATAATTGTGCTACTCCAGAAGGAGTACCAGTGAATAAATAATCGCCCGCTTGAATTGGCGCCCATCGAATTAAATCATCATATTGTTCTGATGGAGTGATACTCATCGAAGATAACGGTGCACTTTGCCTTAGTTCATCATTTACAGTTAGATGAAGTTGAAGGCCATGAGAAGGGTCGCAAAGTGATTCGAAAGAACCATTCCATGGTGCAAAGTTGCCAAGTACTGCACTAGCGCGGAAGCATTTTCCTTTTGACCAAGGCAATTGCTCTTTGCGAAGTTCTGATTGAGTATCCCTATCTGTCAAATCAAGCCCGACGGCAATAGCCTCAATCTGAAGATCTTGCCCGAGAAGTATTACACATTCCACTTCATGATGGACGCTTCCTGGATGAGTGCTAACTTGAATATCACCTTCGGTTTGAATGCAATTATTTGGCTTGACAAAAAAAACCGGTTCTGCTGGTTGCTGATTACCAAGTTCACTTGCATGTTTAGCAAAAGTTCGGATTGAGCACCATAGGGCCATGATGATGCCAGATATATTCGGCACATCAAACCCGCGATGGTAAAAACTGTCAAAGACCATGAGGGCAAGGCCATGATATGAGCAAGGATTGGACCATCCGTAAGCGAAGGCCTGTTAGAAGAAAGAATATCGCTCCACTTCTAAAGGAATTAGAGGAATCTTTGCAAATTGACCTATCTGTTGATGGTGCTTTTTTAGAAATGGCCGAATATGGAACTTGGCAAATGGTATTTGTCGATAAAATCGCAAAAACTGTTGAAGTCAAAGATGATGAAAATAAACGATTTACATTCCTCACATTACGTGGTTTCCTCGATTATCCTGAAGCAGGTAAATGGGTTGAAGTTGACCATGGGGCAATTCCCTTTTTGATGAATGGTGCTGATTGTATGGTGGCTGGAGTTCAGGCTGCTGATGAGAATATAGTAAAAGGGGAATTGGTTTGGATTAGAGATATGACTCACAAGAAACCCCTTGCAATAGGTTGGTCGGTGATGGATGGTAATGAGATGGCATCAGCAACTAAAGGTAAGGGCATCAAAACACTTCATTGGGTTGGAGATGAACTTTGGGAAATGGAATCATAATCATTTCTTGATATGTTCAACAAGACGTTCGATAAATCGACGTTGTTCTATATCCCATGACTGAATGGTAACTGTACAAGACCCTCTGCGTACCGGTAATTTACCGTCGATGAATCCGTTTTGTATCAAATCACTATTGACCAGAGGAAGGCTACGTCCTTTGAAATAGATTTTACAACCATTCTCAACCTGTTGGGCGTAACCAAAATCGAAATCAATTCGTTGCTTCTTTTCTTCAAACGAGACTCCTCCGGCCTTTAGAAAACGCTTCACTGCTGAGTAAATACTACTAGGGTCTTCCTCATCATTAGATAGACCCCCATAGGCTGAAAGAAATGAAAGTTCGGTATCATTTTGTTCCATTAGATGGTCTAAATCACGACTCTTTGCCTTCTTTGCCATCTTACCACTATGCCTCACCAAGTTGCATTGACTTTTTGAGATACCGCATGATTTCTAAAAAATATTGAATCTCTTGAGTAAACCTCAATCAATGGGAAGTGATGGAATGTCCATGACGCAGACATGGGTAGTGGACTCGAACTGTTTTATTCATCTTGGCTCTATGGCCCCAGATTCTTTTGTAAGAGATCTAGGAAAAATACTACCATCAGAAGGCATGTATGTCACTCCTGGCGTTCATGATGAAGTTAGAAGTGTTCGATTTCAGCGATGGAAAAAGCAACCGAATTTGCTCTCTTCGCTAAAACCTCTACTGACTACAATTAGTGTAGAGGATTCACAAATTCGTGGACTAGCGTCTCAAATTGGAGAGAGAGCATCACCTCAAGATGTCGACCTTTCTTTGATGGTGTTGGCATCGAAACTTTCCAAAGAAGGAAAAGAAGTCACTTTGGTAACCGATGATTTCAAGATGACAACTACAAGTCAGAAAGTCAATCTTGGTTTCTCAACTTGTCCACCTTCTACATTCATACAGAGGCTAGCAGAGATTGGACCGAAACAGGCACGCTCAGGACTAAACAGTCTTTCTCGAAGAGTTAGGGCGGCTGAGATGCGATATGCGATTAGTCGTGCTGGAGAATATGATATTCAAGCAAAGTTAACTTGGATGGTCGATTCGCTTTTGGAAACAAAAGGAGACATCAAAACCGTAGTAGCAAACNCATCTGAACAAACATCAAATCAAAAATTGATTAGAGCTCTAAGGAAATACCTGTTAGGCGGGGATGTGAAAAAATCTCATATGAACTCACTGGGGGGCTTGACCACAGTTTGTGAACCGATAAGAGAGTTTGACGTTTTCTTGGCATCGATTTCAGAGAAAAATAGTATTTCAGATGTTGCCGAAATATATAATTCTGGTATCGAAGAAATGAGNCAGGTGCTTGAGAGTATAGGACTTGGATTAGCGCCTTTGGATGAATCTTCGGCAGAAATAGCGCATAGAGCCATGGCTGGTCATGTATATCGAATGGAGTCTGCCCTCGGCATGTTAGCAAAGATGTCAGGAAATTTGAATTTAGCAAAACTTCATCTCGCAAGAGCACTGCAAAGTGCAACCTTAATCGATGATAGAGGCGCTGAGATGAGAGCTATGTATCAGTTGGGTTTACTCGCATTGGTTGCTCAAAAATGGGAAAGGGCGGCGAGTCTCTTTGAAACAGCAGACCGTCAAGCACAGGCTATCAAAGAAAATAGATTGCCATATGTTGTATGTGCTGGTATCATGAACCACTTGGCCGAGAATCATAAAAGAGCAAACTCTCANATTGATATTGCTCATCAAATAGTCAAGGAAGANAAGAAAAAGTCGGCATTNATTCTTNNNAANTTAGGAANTAATCTNNTNGCAATNGATGANGCAGGGCTTGCNATNGAAGTTCTTGATGAAGCCATGGAATGTGCNATTGAAGTCGATGATAGGGNNTCGATGGAAACATTAGCGGAATCTATGGTTTTAGCAAATTCTGCCCTAACCGACAAAGAAAGTCAGCAAAATGAAAGTCTGCGAAATTACATTGATGGATTGAATAATTTAGATACATCAAGTTCTGAGGCTTTTGAAAAACAAATATCGAATATTGAAAAGCAAGCCGAAGAACTAGCCAAACCTTTGGATGATACTTGGGATGATTGGCAACCAGCATCGAAACTATTGCCCGATAATTCTCCATTAACAGTAATTAGAATGGAAGTTGATGAAGAAGGGCATAGTCTCGTTGTTTCTAACCATTTAGAATTAGGAGTGATTGGCTTTTGGCTTCCTGATGGTGAATTTAGTATTTCGCCGGGCCATCAATTATCAATTGGAAATAGTCGAGTCAAGGTTGCATCTGCACCCGAATACCTGCGTAAGCAGCACAGTATTCGTGCATTGGTGGCCATCGAAAAGCCAGAAGAAATTACATTTTCAGCCCAACTTGACATATAGAATCATAAACAACTGTTTAAATCCAAATTGCGATGATTTGAGCAGCATAGGGCGTACAATAAACCAATAGTCCTAATATGGAATTAACCGGAGGAAGTAGAATGCGTGTGATTGCTCTCGTCTCTATTTTGATGATAGCAAGTCTTGCGCCTATGGCGGTTTCCAGTGAGGAAAGTGGAAACAATCCAGCGAAAATAGGAGCCCCCCTTTCAGAAAATTGGGATGATGCGCCGATAACCTATGATTTCTCTCCAGCAGTTAGGTCAGCATTTGCTCGAGTTAGCGATTTATCTCAATACACTGATGTCCAATTAGAACAAACAAGTCAATGGGTTGTTGTTAGTTCTAATCCGGTTGGAGAAGCAGTAAGAGATCTCGATAATGTATGGATTGTGGACATTGAATCGGATATAGCCATCGAAATTTTCGCTGAATGGCAAAGAGATGGTTTCATTGAAACTGCATATCCTTTGATTGAGAAGACTATGAATCCAAAATGGACTCCTGATGATTCGCTATTTGGTGACCAATGGCATCTTCAAAATACTGGTCAAACAAATGGCGGAGTAAGTGGCGAAGATGTCAATATTACTGGAGCATGGAATAACTACAGAGGTAGCGGAATTGTTATCGGAATTGTGGATGATGGCCTAGATTGGAATCATGCTGACCTTGACAATTATTATGCTGATACTTTAGACTATGATTTCTGTAATAATGATGGCGACCCTACTCCTTCATCTAATGACGGTCATGGAACTTCCGCCGCTGGCGTTGCTGCTGCTGCTGGAAATAATTCGATTGGAGTCTCAGGTGCTGCCCCTCTTGCTAGCCTTGCAGGACTGCAATTGATATCCTGTAGTACAACCGATACTAGAGAAGGAAATGCATTAAGCCATGAAAGACAATCAATCGACATCTATTCTAATTCTTGGGGGCCAAGTGACAATGGTAGAACCGTCGAAGCACCCGGTCCATTGATGATGGCGGCATTTGAAAATGATGTTGATCAAGGCCGAGGGGGCCTAGGTAATGTCATTACATGGGCTGCAGGCAATGGACTTGATGATGATGATAATTCAAACTATGATGGGTATGCAAACAGCCGTCATACTATCGCAGTAACTGCTGTAACCCACAAAGGTGAACAGTCTTGGTACGCAGAACCTGGAGCAAATATCCTTGTTGCTGCGCCTTCTGATGGAGATGGTGAAGGGATTACTACTACCGACATCGAAGGTAATGGAGGATATGAAAACGGAGACTATACCGATGGTTTTGGCGGTACTTCCTCTGCTACGCCCCTTGCATCAGGAGTCATTGCACTAATGATGGATGCTAATCCAAACTTAGCATACAGAGACATACAACACATCCTTGTCCAAACCTGCAGAAAAAATGACGCTAGCGATTCTTCGTGGTCTAGCAATGGAGCAGGGCATATCGTTAGCCACAAGTATGGATTTGGAGTTGTTGATGCTAGTGCAGCGGTCAATCTTGCATTGAATTGGAATAATGTCGATGAAGAGATATCTTTCCTATCTGGAAATATTGATATGAACAATCTAAACATTCCTGATAATTCTAATGCTGTAACCGATACAGTTTCGGTATCTGAATCGATAAAAGTTGAGCATGTCGAGGTCATTGTCGATATATCACATGACTACAGAGGCGACTTAGAAATCATTCTAACAAGTCCGCAAGGAACTCAAAATATATTATCAGAAAAACATGGAGATAGTGGAAATAACTGGAATAATTGGATGTTTACCTCTGTCCACAATTGGGATGAAGATTCTACCGGTAATTGGACCATAAGTGTCCAAGACCAAGGCAATGAGGACGATGGAACATTCCATGATTGGGAATTAAATATCTATGGTACAGAATTAAATCAAGATAGAGACGGTGATAATCTAACAAATTCGGATGAAACCAATATTTACGGCACAGACCCTGACGATATTGATTCGGATGACGACCAAGTGAATGATGGACTTGAAGTACAAGTTTACGGAACTGACCCGCTAAATATTGATACTGATGGTGATGGACTAGATGACGGAAGAGAGATACTGGTTAACGGCACCAATCCTTTGGTTAACGACACAGACGGTGATGGATTAAATGATGGTCAAGAAGTAATTATTTTTGGCACTGACCCTCTGGTACCTGACCTCGACTCAGACGGAGATTCCTTCTATTGGTTCCAAGATTGTAACGACTCAGACCCAAACATATACCCTGGGGCAACCGAACTACTCAATGGAATTGATGAAAACTGTGATGGTCAGTGGGACGAAGGATTCAATTCAAGCGATACTGATTTTGATGGTTTAACCGACTTTGGAGAATATCATTTCTTCAATACTGACCTAAACCTCCAAGACACTGATGGAGACATGTTAAGTGATGGTGATGAAGTACTAATCTACCAAAGTAATCCTCTAGTAGTTGATAATGATACTGACTTAGACGGATATTATTGGTTCCAAGATTGTAACGATACAAATGACCAAATAAACCCTGATATGATTGAATTACTAGATGGAATTGACAATAATTGTAGTGGAGAAATCGATGAGGATTTCATTGGACTTGACAGAGATCAAGACGGACTTCCAGACCTTGAAGAATTCAATAATATATACACTGACCCGCTAAATAATGATACAGATGGAGATGGATTAAGTGATGGAGATGAGATATTCAATACCTCTACTAATCCACTTATTCCAGACCTAGATGAAGATGGCGATGGTTTTAGATGGTTTGAAGAATGTAATGATGATGATATCAATATTTATCCTGGTGCCACCGAATTATGGAATGGAATTGATGATGATTGTGATGAGCAAATAGATGATGGAATAAACAGATATCAATATTTAATCGCTCCAAATAGTTCTGATATCACAATTAACTCAACATTTGAACCACTCCAGTTGTCCATAGGAATCAACCTTACTGATTCGATTAAAGATAAAGTTGGATTGGAATATATTTGGAAAAGAAATGGAGCTACAATTTCACAACAAGAGAGCCTTAATGAAGAAATAATTGACTGTTCGAAGAATAATACTGGCTTTAGTGCCGTTCTATGCGCTCAAAATGGAACGGTTGGACCTTATCCAGTTATTGTCATTATATCTGATGTTAATGGCGGACAGATTAGTTATTCCTGGAATTTATCATACACCGTTTGGCATCCTCCAGAACCTAAAATCGAAGAGGATTCAAAGGATTCTGAAAGCGAATCTAAGTCTGAGAGCGATCTTGAAATGGGGACTATTGCAAGTATTATTGCTGGTTCTGTAGTCATTGTATTACTGGTTGTTTTACTCTGGGTAAGACAAGGCAGGTCGGGAATCAAACCACCAAAGCAACCGCCGAATGCAGGTTTTCACCCGCCACCTCCTTCTCAATTCAGCAATGTCCCATCAGCACCGGTTCTACCTGATTTGAATAATAAATGGAAATGATCAAGTATTCTTGACATAGTTCCATCCGACTATTCGGCCATCACTTGCATCTGCCACTAAATTGAATCTATTATCCCAGCCACCAGAATCCCATTCTCTCGAGATATCTACGGTTGTAGCACCATCGGTAGCATCTCCAATATTGGTTAGAATCGAATTGATACCGCTTCCGGGCACTACTACAAGATAGCCGACTCTTGTTTCAGGATGATATTCACCTGAGGATGTAAATATTCCATTTGTACCAGACAAGTCTGTAAATCTACTAGAATCGGATAAACGTGATTCTATGTTACTAATATTGAGTACTTTAGGAATAAATTCTCGGTTATGAGAAATCGATTCATCATAAGCACCTTTGGAATCAAAATCACAATTTTCTGAACTTGGGGTGCCGGTAACATTGAATTTGACCCAACCTGCAGTTTCATCCGTTGCTATCCAAGACACATTCCATTGTGTTGTCGCCCCTAGGTTAGAATCGATTGCTCGCCAAATATATCCCCCATCATCCAATGCTGCTGTGGCTCCTGCAGCAGAACTTTGGAAGTAATCGAAACATTGCATTGAAGTGTCTAAATCATGTGCCCTCATAGTAGAATCATCAGGCATATGAATTCCATTAGCACCCCACTCCTTCAACTCATCCTCATCGGGGGATAGTTCGTTTGCAAGTGGTCTAGCATCGTATGATAATCCATATTCTAATGCCTTACTTCCTAACTTCAAAGACGATTTTTGGAATGTGTGACTCATCGTTAATTCTCCTTCAGGAAGAACATAATCTCCGAGAAGTTTGGTTGTTGTAGAACAACCTTGACGATTACTATCGCTTCCTGAAATCACAACATCAACAGTTTGTCTTGTTGCCCATGGATTGCCTTCTTCGACCCATAGAGTCATGCTTGCTGAACCTAAACAGTAATCTTGAACATCCTTGTTAGTTGCAACAATTTTCCACATCTCAGTTGAACCTAATTCTTCAGTACCCAAAACTCTCCAATCCCAGCCAAGTCTAGAACCAGTGGCTCCGTCGTCGATGTAGTCATTAGCAAGTAATTCTTGTAACTCAACTGGTTGTACCAGTAGTGAAAATCCTGGAGAAATAACTTCCAAGTCTCCAAAGAATCCTCCAACTCCATAAGACATCAAAGTACCTTCATATGAATCTTCAATGTTAAGGTTCCAGTCTACTTTGGTGCCAAGGCTTGCTCTTTCTCTAAGTTCTGTCCACTTAGTAGAAGTTATATCTGCGGTTCCACTAACAC
This sequence comes from Methanobacteriota archaeon, assembly GCA_002697705.1. GTDB lineage: Archaea > Thermoplasmatota > Poseidoniia > Poseidoniales > Poseidoniaceae > MGIIa-L1. The sequence continues at coordinate 7,369 of NZXL01000058.1, read as the reverse complement.
TTGCTGGAAAATCTGAACATCCATTCGAGCCTGGGATTGAAGATTGCAAATGACGTTGAATGGTGAAACTATCGAGATCATAAGATGATACAGCCTCAACAGATAACCAACTCATACCTTGTCCTCCTCGAACACTAACTGCGCCAATTCTGTCATTTGACGTTTGAGAAACCAATTGATCGGTCCCCCCATCAGTTATTGATACATCGCCAGAACCATCAAACATCATTCTTAATTTACATATGTCATCGTCTGTTTCAATCTGGTCCAATACTAAGTCAAGAAAACCTTCTGTTGCCATAAAATCACCATCTGAAATAGTATAGGTCATCTCATCCCCGTAACGTAATTGGTCAGCGGTAAATGGCTCTAATTGAGCACTGAAGTAATACCATCCGCCGGCTCCAAGAATTATCAAGACCAATACCGCTGCTGCAACCTGAGGCCTCTTAACCATCTCAACCAATGTAGTCGGTTTTTGTAGAGTAGAGGTTTTTGATTCTACAGGCTTTATTGTTGGTTTGGGTTTTTCTACTTCTTTACTAACCTCAACAAGGTCAGCGTCCAAAATCTCGGCATCTAAAATTTCCTCTACAGGTTTTTCTTTGCTTGATTCCAAAACCTCTGGTTCAGCCTCTGGAGTAATCGTATCATCATCTTCAAGAGAAAATATAACTTCATCATCTATCGCTTCATCATTACTTTTCTCTTCACTAATTACTGGTAAACCCAATTCTTCTCGGTCTAATCCAGAATCTAGTAAGCGTTGAAGTAACTCTGCTTTCTTGCCAGAAGTTGCAAGGTCATTGAGAACACACAACGCCTTCAATTTGGCGACTGTAAGTGTGGATGTTAAATCGTCGGCCATGCCCCTTCCCACATGGGCGTCAGTAACGCTCCCTTTCAAGGATAGTGTTCGATGTATCTTAATCGTGCTATTTCTTAGAAGAAATGGATTATTCATTCTTGATATGGCGTGTAAGTTCCATCTTCTGATTGAACATAGATGGTTTGCTCATAAGTTCCGTCAGCCATCTTTCGATAGAAATATCCGTTTCCTGCAGGTTCAAACACAGAATCATCAGTTTGTGAAATTACTTCAGGAACCACTTCTTCCTTGACCTCGGCATTAGATGGTGGTGGACCACTACGTTTTGGTGAATCTGTTGCGGTAGAAATTGAACTCTTAGGAGGTCCACTACGCTTTTCCTGTTTAGGAGGACCCGAAGGCCCTGACACTGACTTTGGTGGCCCTGAAGGGCCCGCTGCAGATTTAGGAGGGGCGCCTCCTGGCCCCTGTGAGATTCTTTCGGCTGTAGCCGCCTCTGCTGCTAACTTTTCTTCTTCTATTCTCTCTTGTTCCAACATCTCATTAACTCTGGACCTATTATTTAGCAAACCTAAGATCGCATAGATTGAAACACTAAGGAAGATAAAACCAGGGACTCCTGCAATTACTTGGTTAGGCCATAATTTACCTTTAGCTTTCAACTCAGTATTCTCTTTTAGGACATTCCCTTGGTCATTGACAAACTGTACTTTTACACAGTGCTGACCCATATCTAAATTAAATTCAAATGTATAAGTCTCGCCTTCAAGTGGTGACTTTTTAGATGAATATTGATAATCATGATTATATTCTTGTTTGGCTGTTTGCTGAAAATCACTAACCTGTAAATCTTGACAGTTGTCTAATTTCAAAACATATGCTTCAAGGGTCACATTAGAAGAGACCGACGGTGCCCTAACAACTTCAACCTCTAACTCAAAAGGAACATCCATCAAATCTTCGCCAGAGGCAGATGGGCCCCAAACAAAGCCGATGTCTTTCTCCGCAGCACCCCATAACCCATCATATGGGACATTAGTAGACATAGGGAATAGAGCGAATCCAAACATCACAACTGTAATTCCAACGAACAGAAAAACGCTCCACTTCGAACGTTTCAACTCTGCTTCTAATTTTTCTAAAGATACCTCAGGTTGCTCTTTTTCTTGATTAGAAGATTGTTCCTCAACTACTTCTTCGGCTTCATCGGCGTGAGAAGTTTCCTCAACTATGTCGTTCTCTTCTTGGTCGGACATATCCCGTGCGATTTCAATCCAGCACTTGAAAGGCGCGATAATAGATTTTTCAAGAATAATAGGCGATGATATCAAAAAGAAAGAGTTTTAGCCGTGCGCATGGACATCAGACTTGCTGTTTTATCGCGTGGTCCGCGATTATACAGTACTAGGCGTCTTGTTGAAGAGGCAAAAAAGCGAGGCATCGATGTTTTTGTTGCAGATCCAATGAAATTTTCTCTATATGTTGCTGATGGCTCAATCGATATCCAGTACATGGGCAAACCATTCATCGCAGATGCCGTCATACCAAGAATTGGTCATTCCATAACCAAGCACGGCGTAGCTTTGCTAAGACACCTCGAACAGTTGGGAATTTGGACTGCAAATACAGGTCAAGGAATTATTCAAAGCCGTGATAAACTTCATGCATCACAAATATTAGCCAGAAATAAAATACCTGTGCCACGCACTACTTATGTAAGAGATATTATTGATGTAGAATCGGCAATAGATTTTGTCGGTGGATTCCCTGTTGTAATAAAAGTAACACAAGGTACACAAGGACAAGGCGTATTCCTCAGACATACACTTCACGAGGCTTGTAGCCTTGTACAAGGACTATTGTTGACTGGAAAATCAGTTCTAGTTCAGGAATATATTGCTGAATCTCATGGCAAAGACATTCGAGCATTGGTTGTAGGTGACAGAGTTGTTGCAAGTATGAGGCGGCGAGCACGTGGACGGGAATTTAGAAGTAATTATCACCTAAATGGAACCGTCGAAAAAGTCGACTTACCTCCCGAATACGAAGAGCAGGCATGTCGTGCAGCCCGTGTTTTGGGGCTACATGTAGCTGGAGTCGATTTACTAGAAGCAGAACATGGACCTCTAGTTCTTGAAGTTAATTCCTCACCAGGTTTAGAAGGGATTGAAAAAGCAAGTGGAGTAAATGTGGCTGGAGAAATAGTTGATTTTGTAGCTAGCCAAACCGCTTTCTCAGAAGTAGATTTAGACCAACTACTACGAACTGTTCCGGGATCTGGAGTCCTTTCTCTTCAATTAAGAAATCATCCAAACCTGGTTGGCCAGAAAATTTCACAAATTTTCAATAAAGGCTCAGATATTCCNGTTTTTGCTCTTTCTAGAGAAAATAAATTGATTTGGAACCCTACTGACGACCTATTGTTGAGATATGATGATGTGATTGTCTGCTATGGGGACTTAAATGAACTCAGAGCCTCGATCAAGAATGCCATTATTGGAGTTTCAAAAACAGACTTTGAACTTAATGAAAAAGAAGAGTCAAATGCATGAGTACTCGAATATCAATCTTAACAAACTTCAATAAAGTATGAACTGGACTTATATTTATGCGAGGAGTAGCCTCTAGAGCGATAGTTCTGACTATTGTTTTTTTACTATCCTTTCAATTCCCCTTTTCAAGTCCGTCTTTGAACGAAGAAACGCAGCTATTTTTTACAGACCAAGAAGTGATTTCATCAACTGAAGTTCGTGTTCATAATCTCGGTCAGGACTGGAATGAAAATCAGGTATTAGAGTGGTCGCCAAACCATCTGGAATATAATCGTACTATCCAATTTTCTATACTTATCGAGGGTATCAATTCTACAGAGGTAATTGAATCAATGACACTTAACATGACTTGGATTTACAATGTTAGTTCTGGAGACCCTTTGCTAAGTGAAAACTTGAGTGTATCTAATCTTGAGCCTCATGAAAACGGATTATTTATGTATTTTAATTATACATATCCATTAGATATTTTTCATGATGAATATGAAATTAGTCTAGATACCTTAGTTAGTGGCGGCACATTACACACTTTTGACCATGAAGGAATCAATGTAATCGCTTACGACATGCATTTAGAACCGATGGCAATAGATTTTGATAGTAAGTTATTATTTGCAAATAATCAAGTGACTTCTCTCGAACTATTCATCCAAAATACAGGGTCTGTTTATACTGATATTGAATTTCAAATNATATTCCTAAGTCAGTTGCCAAGCAACTGGAATCCACCAAATATATTCATATCAGATTCAGACCTAAGTGGAGGGCAAAACTCTACCGCATTATTTGAATTTCAAACTCCTAATGATGCTTATCCTTCAAAGGACCCAATGCCAGTAATCGAATTCCAACTCAGTGCAGAATTTGAAGACTTTACCGGTCAAATGGTAGAATTTTATAATGTCAATTATTCTTTAGAAAGTGAACTTGTACCGTTAGTATCTAACGCAAACATCTCAGTATTCCGAACAAATTTTAGCACCGACTTGGTTAAGAATAATTATCAACAAACCGATCCTAATGCGGATTTTCTTGAAACTTCACTAGTTTCTTTAAACAGCCTTAGCATGGAGTTTTTCTTTGATGTCCAAAATTATGGTTTTACTAGATCTACATTTGAATTGGGTGTTTTCTCTTTAGATGATGTTGATATTGAAATATATTCGCAATTTAATGAAGATAGGCCATTATTGGAGGAAGATGGAGGATTGACAATTAATGATGTTGAGCCTTTAGAAATAGTCTCCTTCCGATGCCATATAACCTTCTCAATGGAAAATCAAATCGATACATATCCAATTAGTATTTCAGTGGATAACTCAAATTCAGGTGTAATCTTCGATTTAGACCTNAATATCTATTTTATGACAATACAAAATATCTTTATCCCATCCTCGAATATTAGCATATCAAATTATTTGCAGAATATTTCAACTTTACAAAACGAAAGTGTAGAACTATTTTTAATAATACCATGGAATCCTCTTTTAGAAGCATCTTATTTCCAAAATAATTGGATTATAGAGGTATCTATAATAAATNCAGANTTTGATATTATTTCACAATTAGAATTNTCTCTACTGGAAAATAATACATTATTATCAAATCCTTATTTATTCAGTATCGCTCGAGACCAAATTTTCAAGATTGATATCGGTATTGATGAAAATGCAACTATTGGTGATTATTATATCAATATAAAGATGGAACAAATAAATGATGATGGTGCACTAATGTTTGAAAACCAAGTTGAACTTTCGATTCTAGAAAACCTCTCACTAAGTGAACCGGATCAAAATAATTCAAATAATGGCACTATAAATGATAACTCAGATAATTCATCAACTAATAATTCTACAATTCCAGACTCCAATGATTTGACAAATGATTCCACTAACTCATCGGCAACTAATACTCAAAATCAGGTTGAAAACTCGACTAATATTACTCAAGAAAATAATACCAATATAACACAAAATCAAAATGGAAATTCTGAATCGGATGATTCAACAGATTCCCAAGGTGATGAAACCAACTCTTGGTTTTATGTGAGTGTTGCACTAGTTGTAATTTCTTTGATATCCATACTTATCATAAGACGAAAAGTTAGTTCGAAAAATAAAAATATCGAGGATTTAAAGGATAAAACGATTGTAGAAATAAACCCATCAATAGTACCAACAGTGCAATTGGAAGCAATGGGTGGTGAAGAATTGACAGTTCTGCACCAATGGACCGATAATAATGGATATACTTGGAAGCAAATGTCTGATCGAAGTATGCTTTGGTGGAACGGCCAAGAATGGGTCCCGGTAAATTATAACCGATGACTTTTGGTTTCATAGAAATTGTTTCATCCCGATGGTTTGATATGTATCACCTCTATCCTCTTACCGTCCTTCGGGACAACGGGATGCACACTCGCTTCGGCGAGAGGCGGTGAACGCCAATGAATGAGCGGAGGGATACTATGAGAGAAAGAAGGGCTCTGAGACCAAGTCAGTTAAGACTAGGCCAAGAAGAGGACGTCGGTCTTCCTGCGCGTCTTAAACATCTCCAGCACCTTCCTTGGACTGGCTGTTATCAAAAGCAACTAAAGTCGGAAAATAAATCTGCTAATACTCAAAAATCATACGCCAGTGGACTACGATCATTAGTTGAGACAAACCTCCCTGGTGAGCTAGTTCTAAGTGAAAAGGACTATCTGAATATGACAATTGTAGAGTTAGCAGAGAGAATGGAGCCTCTAAACGGTCGAATTGATTTGTGGACTCATAGTTTATCTGACCTAAAGCCTACCACATACAATGCTAGACTCGCTGCTGCAAGGCATCTACTAAAGTGGCTAGGCCACAGATGGCCAGAACATTTGACAAGGGCGAGAACTGGTAAAAGGTTGCCAAGAACACTAACACGCAGAGAATTATCGATGGTTCTGGAAGCAGCCTCAAACAGTGAAAACCCTGTGGCCTCAATTGTTGTTACTTTGATGCTGGATACCGGGTTACGTGTAAGTGAAGTCTGTAATTTGAATTTCAGTGATATTGACTTGGAAGACCGCTCAGCGAGAGTTTTAGGTGGTAAAGGAGATAAAGACCGTCTAGTATTATTCACTCAACGAACATTGGATAGAATTCAAGCTTGGCTACCGGTTAGAGAGTCGAGAATAAAAAATGATGAAATCGCTTTACTACTCAATTCTGCTAAACGTAGATTGCAACCAAGAGGTGTTCAAAGATTGATGGATACATTAGCATTGGATGCTGGATTGCCCAAAGGCAAACTAACTCCTCACGTTCTACGCCATAACTTTGCAACCGGACTACTGGAACGTGGAGCAGACCTTGTTTCTATTCAGAAATTGCTTGGCCATAGCACCATTGCTACAACTAGAGTTTACCTTGAGATCTCTGACCAGACTCTAAGAGAAGTGTACCACAGGGCACAAGCAACACGTGAACATCTTGAACAAAATGTGCAAGAGCAACAGCAAGAACTAGTAGAAAACTCACCATCCACAAGTATTGTAGGAATTGATGAAAATTAATTTCTTTTAGCCTTACGCTTGGAAATTTTATCGGGACCAATCCACTCTCTACGTGGTTTGACTTGTTGACCCATATGACCTATAATTGGACAGAATTTACCAGAACGACATCGGGAACAGTTCTCTTTGGGTGGAAGTTCGACCGTTTTTCTTAATCGGCCATACTTCCTTCGAGGCATGATGGTTACTTTTCTAAGCGGTCTTTGAACAATTCGTAATATTATTTCTTCAAATTCTTAAACCAAGACATTTTAGAAAGTGGGGTTTTACTTGAAGGGCCGATCTTTTTACGATCTTTTGAAGGCGCTTCTGTAGATTTGGGCTTGGTACTTTTTGCCAGGTTTTTGACTGCTGCTTTGGCCTTTGATGCTGTGGCCTTGGCTTTTGCTGGGGCTTTCTTAGCTGCTGCTTTGGCCTTTGATGCTGTGGCCTTGGCTTTTG
>NZXL01000057.1 GCA_002697705.1 Methanobacteriota archaeon | reverse complement strand
CTTCTCGTGCTGCTGTGGATGCTGGTTTTGTTCCAAATGATTATCAAGTAGGGCAGACTGGAAAAGTTGTTGCGCCAGAACTATATATAGCAGTTGGAATTTCTGGAGCAATTCAACACTTAGCAGGGATGAGATCATCAAAGTATATAGTTGCAATAAACAAAGATGCAGATGCACCAATTTTCCAACATGCTGATTACGGAATTGTTGCAACTTGGGAAGAAGCACTTCCGGTTCTTCAATCAAGTCTATCTGCAATGATGTAATCACAAATATTTTCCAATAAAACCACCAGTGTTTTGGCCAGATTGACCAACATATGGATTGGTTTGTTTCTCGATTCCTATAGAAGTTAGTGGCCCGTGCCCCGGATGTACAATAGTATCGGTATCAAGAGGCCATAATTTGGTCTTTATCGAATTAGATAAAACCTCAAAATCGCCACCAGTATTAGGTAAATCTGTTCTCCCTACCGAACCAGCAAACAAAGTATCTCCAACAAAAAGGTGATCTGGACCATCTGAAATGTCAAGCAATAAACAACAACCACCCAAGGTGTGACCAGGGGTATGAAGAATCTTCAAACTAATATTTCCAAACTCGAGTAACTGTTCATCCGAGATTTTATGGGTTGCTATTGCTGGTTCTGGAAGATTTATTCCACGTCTAGCGCCGGATACCTTGGCTAAAGATTGTAAAAAGTAATCATCCTCATGCAAATACCAATTCACATCATATCTTTCCAATAAATAGGGAATATGTCCACTGTGGTCATAATGTGCATGAGTATTAACAAGCGCGACTACTTTTCTTTTTGATATCCCATATTCATGCATTTCTTCAGCATTCTGTGGACCTGTAGACCAGTTGGGCCCTATACCTTGAAATTCTTCAATCCAAGAAATTATTCTTTCAGACTCTCCTCCGCCATCAATTATTATTGTATCACCTGTAGACAAATCAGTTACTACAGAGCATCTCATTTGTAAATCTCCAACCATAAATGATTCAATCCAAGGTGATTCAAGTGCCATAATAATACCCCTACTTTTCTATGATAATTGTAGTATTATCACTATTCCAATTACCATCTACATCACAAATCCTTAACTCGAATTGATATCTGCCAATATTAAGTTTAACTTTAAGTTTAGCAATATCGGATATTTCTCTACCAGTAGAATCTACCCATGACCATGCTCTTATCCTTTCTTGAGGATCATAACTTGTACTCCCATCTAAAGTCACTACTGCAGTGCCATCTTCTTGTGCTGTTATTCTCTGGTCTCCCCCTGCATTAGCAACAGGGATTTCTGTTTCTTCAATAGACTTGTTAAGTTCATCTAAAATAGATTCTTCAGGTATCATAGCCATATTTTCGATGGCATCATCCAATTGAGATAATAGTTCATCTGTATCAATATCCATAGTTCCTTGTATTGATGATTTATCTTCGACTCTATTATCTATACTTAATGCCCCAATGAGTTCATCTATAGAGTCTGAACTAGTTGTTAATTCTGTTTCTTCCCACTGTTTGGCTTCTTCTTTTGTCAAATGTTGAGAGATTTGCTCACCAGAATATAACTCCTCAGAGGTTAACTGTGTGACTTCTTGCACCTGATTAAACCAAGAAGGTAGTTCTGATTCATCTATTTCAATCAAATTATCTTTGAGAGAAATTTTCCCTATAGGTTCTGATTCTGTCCAATCATTTTGGTCTTCTCCTGCAAAAATACAGGTCTGGCCATCATTTGAAATTTGAATATATTCTGGCATCCCTTGGTGTTCCACTTTCCATAAATCTCCATTCGAGTTATAGCCAAAAATGAAGAACCATGCAGAACATATGATTTGTTCTGAGTGGAAAATTAAACTTTTAATCGGATATTTACAATCAAATAAAACTGACATATCTTGAACGAATTCACCATTCGATCCCGTTTCTAATTCCATCACTTTACCATCATCAAAACCAAAAATAGTACCTCTATCTGAATTTGTTGAAACCATTAATCTTGAATTGATATCAATTCTTCTAATCAACTTATTATTTGATATATCCCAGATTTCTAGTTCTAGAGCCTCTTCTTCTCCTGGAACCAATGCATATCCTTCTCGACCGATAATCAAATTACCATTACTTGTCGAACCTATTGAAGTAATAGATTCGCCCAATTCCCCGCGTGAAGGACGTTGCCATACTGTTTCACCATCCAAAATAGCTTTGACATCTCCATTCTCATGAGCAGTGATAAGATATTTTTCTATTTTTTCAAACTTTACAACCGAGTTATATTTACTATCTAAGTCAATAATTTCTCCATCCATGAGTACAAAATGTAACCTACCTAGAGAATCTATAATCGCGAACCTATCATCAAGTTCAATTAAAGAGAAACCCCCTCCCTTAATTTCAGACTTCCATATGACTTCTCCAGATGAATTTAAGCATACTAGTCCAAAGAACTCATCTAAAACAAATATTTTTTCGTTGGAAATAGATAATCCAGTAACCTTGCCTTCTGATTTCCAGAATAGTAAATCTTCACCGTTTTTATCAACTGGTTTGTTCGATATACAAACCAGTCCATTTATCTCCGACCAAACTGTAATCTTGCCATTTGGAGATAAAGCCAAAGCAGAAATCCTTGCCTGTGGACGAAATGCCACAACAACTTCTCTACTTAGCATGATTATTCCTGTTTGCCTTATACCATTAAATTGACTATGTATTGACAGTCTAATTTGTCCAACTTACTAAATCTGGATGAATTGTATTTTTTGATGGATCATTGAAATGTAGTAATAAATTTCTAATCTCCTCTTGAGTCCATCCATCAAGTGGAGACAAGGTCGAAATTGGAGTTGTCTTTATTGCTTCAGCCCTCTGCCCAATGAAAGGTTCTGCTTCCTTTAACGTAAGGCCCATTATACCCCATGCAGGTCTTTCAAAGGCGTGTCCTCTCATCTCATGCTCCAATGTTCTTTTACCGATGAAAGGGTCGTAACTTGATAGTTTCTCAATATAATCTGGATTGGAATCAAGAACAGGAATTAATCTCACACCTCGCCTCATTACAAGAAATGCTTCAAGCATTAATTCTTCAGAATTAATTTGTATTAACACATCACCTTGGACGCCTGGAGGAAGACCTCCTCCCGTTTGAATTCTATACTTTATCTGGAATAGTTCATCATTATCAACAATTAATTTAATCCATTCATCTGGGGCGGTTAGGTTAACTGATAATTCAGGGTCTAAACTAATCATTTTAGCTCCAATTCTACGTTCATACTCTCTTGAATTTATTTTTCCANTTTTAGCAACACGCTTCACGCGGACTCCAAATGTTCTCTTTTGACCAAAATTATCCGAATTTTTAATCACGTCTTCTGCAATAGATTCTGGGTTTAATCCACATTCCAGTTTAACGATACGGTCTATTGCTACCACGCCAATTACTCTTGATAATAAATCTTCAACTTGATCTATTGAATCGCTCGATGACACATGGTCTTGAGGGCCATTTACATGATGAAATAGAGTAATCTTTCTATTTTGGGCCAATTCAAGCATGTTTTTTCGTAAAGAACGTTGAAAGGATTTCCTTACTGAATTTGATTTCAATCCTAGTTCTCCAAAACGTAGAATCCAAGAATTTAACGACATCAAATCACTCACGCTGAATCATTATGTAAATCCAGAATTTGATCTTCTTCCATGTCTTCTTGCTTAGCAGTATCGTTTCTTTTATCNTGTAATTTCTTTAGATAGGCTTCTGTTATGTTTCCTGTAACATATTTACCATCAAAGCAACTAGAGTCGAAGTCCATTTCTAAATCAGTATCCAAAAGTATTGATTCTACTAAATCNTCAAGTGTTTGATAAAATAGTTTGTCACTGCCTATTTTTTCATTNATTTCCTCTATAGAACGNCCATTNGCNATNAATTCNTTGGCTGCAGGCATATCTATTCCATATACGTTAGGATATCTTACTGGAGGTGCTGCTGAAGCAAAATAAACCTTCTTTGCACCTACATCTCTAGCCATTTCAATAATTTGCTGACTTGTAGTTCCTCTTACAATTGAATCATCGACTAGGAGAATATTTTTTCCGGAAAATTCGTGCTCAATAGCATTTAGTTTCCTACGAACTGACTTTTCACGTAGAGCTTGCCCTGGCATAATGAAGGTGCGTCCAACATATCTGTTCTTGACAAAACCTTCCCTGTAAGGCACATTTAGAGAATTCGCCATTTGTAATGCCGCAATTCTTCCTGAATCGGGAACAGGAATTACTGCATCTATGTCATGGTCAGGCCATTGTTCTAGNATTCTTTCTGCTAACTTTTTACCTTGATTTAACCTAGCATTATATACTGAAATTCCATCGATTACTGAATCTGGTCTAGCGAAATAAACATACTCGAAAATACATGGAGAGTGAACTTTTGGCTCCGAACACTTACGAGTAAATAGATGGCCTGAAGAGGAAATAAAAACTGCTTCACCCGGTTCAACATCCCTAACGACTTCAAACCCTAATGCAGTAATTGCAACTGATTCACTAGCAACAATCCATTCGGATTCACCTTCGATTTCTCTCTTTCCAAAGACTAGTGGACGAATTCCATTTGGATCTCTAAATGCTAATAATCCATATCCAGAAATTAGCGATACGCAAGAATATCCTCCCTCAACTTTGCTGTTTAATGCTTCGATTGCACCAAATACGGTTTCAACATCCAAGTGAGGATCTCCACCGATTGAAATTCCATTTGAACGCTCTGACAATTCTACTGCTAATACATTTAGCAATATTTCGGAGTCGCTCTTTGTGTTCATATGCCTAAAATATGAGTCCAGAAGATTCTTTCTTAATTCTTCAGCATTGGTTAAATTNCCATTATGAGCAATTGANAAGCCATAAGGTGAATTGACATAGAATGGTTGCGCNTCTGCCTTTGAAGAAGAGCCTGCGGTTGGATATCTNACATGNCCTAAACCTATGTGCCCTTCCAACCTTTGCATGTGCCTTGTATAGAAAATATCAGAAACCAAACCATTGGATTTCCTCAAACGAAATTGTCCTTCAAAATCAGTCATAATTCCNGCTGCATCTTGGCCTCTATGCTGTAATACAGTAAGACCATCATAAATTAGTTGATTGACATGGACNCCGGTGCGTCCAACAACTCCCATTATGCCGCACATGGCTCTGCCTCATTCAATGTAACAGTAGGATGTAGGTATAAATTGCCCTTAGGAGTCAAAAATTCTCACGCCTTAGGTCGGTGAGATTTCTTTGACCAGCTGTACTTACGCATTTTGCTGGTTGCACCGTATCCACACGCTGCGCATACGCTTTTTTGCTTGTGGTAAGAATTTCTTCCACACCTTCTACATCTAATGTGTGTAGTCTTTTGACGACGTCCCATTGAAGGTGTTCCCTTTGACATATAATCACCACGACAAACGCCCCACCGACCTCCCCCTTATGAAATAAGCGGATAGAAAAAAATATTCATTTATTCTTCTTCATGGAAAATTCTTCTCTTTTTGCCATTGGTCAGAGTTGCAAACATAGAACCTATACATACTGCCACTGCTAATGAAATAGCGAGGAATGAAACTATAGTGTGACCTATGTTGTAAACTGTTTGAGCTATTACAGAACCATTGGCTTCTAGTAGCATTGGACCCATTCCAATCAAAACAAATGTCGATAAAACACCGATTAATACTGCTAAAACCATTCCAACTAAAGGTGCTAAAGGACGCTTTCTTGAATCTGCATAAAAGAATAGATTGCCAAGGAGAAATAATGANCCGAGAGTATATGATGTCAAAATTGCATTAGCAAACCTGGTGAAAGAATCACTTGTATCGAAACTAGAGAAATCACCTTTCAAAGTTGAATCTATAATCCAAATAACAATGATTGGCAATAAGAATGACATAANTAGAATCTTGAGATTTAGAGTCTGTTTTACTTCACTCACTTTCCACACCCCCTATATTTTTGGCGATCTTTTCCGATGCTTGTGATAACTCGTCCTTTGTTGGCGGTGGAACAGAATTAGGTTCACCAATGGAACGTTCATAGAGGTAAATTACAAAGCCAAATATGAATATCGATAGAGATGTACCTACAAGGATACCAAATAAATCAGATACTGAAAGCCAGAAGTATGTCGAAAATAATTCTGAAGAAGTATTTTTACCATCTATGGAAAGGCCGCAAATTATCAAAGTCATGGATATTACAGAAATTAATCTCATTATGCTAGATTCCCTCTGTCTTTCTTCACCAATCACCATCATTGAAATGGAAAGTACGGAAGATAAACAGCAAATCATCAAGACAAAAGTTGGAAAGAAAATTAACCAAAAGCGGTTCACTACTTCTCCATCATACATTGGAGTAAAATCTCCCCATTGCATTAGACAAAACCATACTGTACTAAAAGTAATACAAAACATTCCTAACTTTCTATCGCTTGTAGGCAATTTCCCTATTGGAACATTTCCAGAGAATACTAACAGGTATATTCCGATAAGCAAAAGAATCGACGGCCCTAAAATGAAACCAATCAAATGACCTATTGAAGAAGAGGGAGATGAAGGGACAGTCCAAGGACTTGCGCAAACTAAAACAAGACCTATAGCAGCAATAATTCTACCAAAATTAGTTCTTAGATTATCTTTTGAAGAAAGAGAAATCCATACACCTAATGCTATCATGGATAGAGGAAGCCAAAAAAATAACACGGCATTTGTCATTTCATCCATACTGTGCCCTAAGCATGGATATTAATTACTTCATCCCTTCTTTCATATCGCAGTGGCTCGATTTATACACCCATAAATATGCGGAGTTTCTAAATACCCGACGCTTGTGGCTCGAACGCTCAAGGTGTTACTATGGTAAAGATGCCACGTCAAATCAAGCGTTACAGCCCATCAGCTGGTAAGCATACCATGCACACAGTAGAGCGTGTCAAGAAGCGACGTGCTTCTGAATTAAAGTGGGGTCAGAGAAGATTCCGTAAAGTTATGGCTGGATACCGCGGTTTCCCACGTCCTAAACCTGATGGCAGAGAAAAGCCAACAAAGAGAGTAAACATTCTATTCAGATGTACTGAGACTGGAAAGGCTCATTACGCTCCATGTAAGAGAGCAAAGAAATTCGAATTGGTCGACAAGTGAAGTGATTTTGATGGCAAGTAATTTTCTAAAAGTATCCTGCAGAGACTGCGGTGCAGAAGTCGTAATTTTCTCAAGGGCTACCAGTGTAGTATCTTGCTCTGTTTGTGGAGCAACCCTAACAGCACCATCCGGAGGAAAGGCTGACCTCATTGGATGTAATATTATTGAAGCCCTTGAATGAGGAGGCTAAGCCTCCATGGTCAAGGAAGAAAACATCAATCCTCCTGAAGAAGGTGAATTGGTTGTTGTTACTGTAAAATCTGTTAAACAAAACGGAGTTTATGTCGACTTTGATGAATTTCCTGGTCTTGAAGGATTTATTTTCATTGGTGAAGTCGCNAGCGGATGGGTAAAAAATATTCGAGCATTCGTTCGTGATGGTCANCGTCTTATCTGTAAAGTAATGCGTACAAGGAAAGATGGTTCTTCATTGGAACTATCACTAAAGTCAGTTTCTGAAGAAAGAAGAAGAGATAGACTTCAAGAATGGAAGAATGAACAAAGGTCGGTTCAACTTTTCAAAGTACTNGCTGAAAAAGTTGGNTGGNATGAGGAAACNAANAATTTGAATTCNGAGGANCTGATAAANTCTTTTGGNACNCTNTACAGTTCGTTCGAAGAAGCGGCAACAAATGAGACTGCTCTAACCGATGCTGGGTTCGAAGGTGATTGGCTAAAAGATTTCATTAAGATCGCAGTTGAAAATATAATTCCTCCTTTTGTTGAAATAAGAGGAACTTTGACACTCAGCATAAACACACCTAATGGGATTAGCGTAATTCGAGATGCACTGATTGCTGCTGAGGAATTTTCATCTGAGGAAGAAGAAATAATTGTCGCATGCTACTATAATGGGGCACCCGATTACAGAATTGAACTTAAGGCGCCAGACTTCAAAACTGCAGAAGATCTTTGGATTAACGTATCCAAGACAGCAGTTGATCACGTTCTAGCAAATGGTGGGGAAGCATCCGCCTTTAGAGAATGATTACCAACTTTATCATAAGTAAAGACGCATAGGCCAATACATGGCACGCCAAATTCTACAGCAATGCTTAGTTTGCCAGGCTTGGACTTTGTCAACAACATGCCCTAAATGTGGCGGTACAGCACAAGCTGCAGCACCTATCAAATGGTCACCAGAAGATCACAGGGCATCAATTAGAAGAAAAATGTACGATGTCGGTTCCAAAGAATGGGCTGATAAATTACCTTCACTAAATTCACTAGAAGAGATGAAAAAAGATTCAGTGAAAACTTATGAGGAAGAATAATTGGAAACTTTTCTCACTGTTAGAAATCGAACGATTTCTTATTATTCAATGTCAAACATTATACTTCGTAAAGTTACGTTGAGTAAATAATGAGTTTACTGGTGGAGTGGAGGGGGGTAAATACTACTGTTGGAGATAATGCTCTGGCATTGATTGCATTGCCTGGTGTTGGAAATATTGGTAAAGCCTCATTGGATGCACTAAATGAAATAAATGAAGCGGAAGAAATTGCTAGATTGCATCATACAGCCTTACCCCCGCTTGCAACACTAGATGAAGATGGACTTTTATCACCGCCACATCTATCTCTTAGGTCTATAGAATCAATTACAGGAGTTAGATTGATAACCATAGTTGGAANCTCACAACCATTNGAANCTCAANATCAAGGNGCAATGGCAAGAGANATTATGGAATTNTTGAAGTCTGAAAATGTNGANAATTTGATNGTTTTGGCTGGAATGGTAGATNTTGCNACTCGTAAAGANACTTTCATAGTACCAAGTAGTTCTAGTTTTAGAGTTGAATTNGAGTCNATGAGCGCTGATGTTAGAAGAGATGAACCAAGTTCTGGAGCAATTGGNATGGCTGCNCTTCTATCNTCCTATGGNCCTTTNTTTGGAATAAATTCAGCATGTGCNATTGCAACTACTGTTGGNTCTAGNGGNGATATTCACGCATCNCAAAGATTACTAGAATCATTNGACAAATGGTTTGGACTTGGAGTTGCTTTACCAAAGGANGCTAAAGAGAAATTATCNAAGAAACTAGAATCNATGGCNCCTAAACAAACCAGTGACCATTTATCNGAACTTACAGAATCNCCTGANGCNTTTTACATGTGAAAATGGCGCCGAGAGAGAGATTTGAACTCCCGTGTCCGAAGACAGTGGATTTCGAATCCACCGCAATACCGGGCTATGCGATCTCGGCAGTAGGTGCCGCTTCAGCGCCACCATCATAAGCATGGTGCTATAACGCTTAATCATGCAGATTCATTTTATTGGCAGGGACCACGATACAACTGTGGATTTCGAACAGAGTTTATCGATAAGAGAAGCTCTAACTAAAGCGAAAATCCAGCCATCAACTGTTATAGTTTCCTTTGAAGAAAATATTCTACCACATTCGACAATAATCAAATCTGACGTGACTTTGAATGTGATTACAGTGTCATCTGGTGGATGAAATAATTTGAAGTTTCGAATTACGAGAAATATCTCCTCTGACCTGTGTAGCCCATGCATCAATTCCAGTATTGGCAATCAATACCAAATCCCCAACTTCAGACATACTATACTGTGTACCCCAGTCATTTGCCCATCCTGAAATCTTCATCGAACCGGAAGGGTCCATTATCATAATGCCCTTCCTATGCCATTGTTTGCCATTTCGCCCTACTCCTCTTTTATCAAATTTATAGATCAATTTTCCAACAATATTCCATCTCGCCCTAAATTCCATAAGGTCAGAATGAACAATAATTTCTTTATCAGTTTTGGAAATAAATCCTAGTGGGTCGATTTTCAAAACTAATTCACCTTTCCAATTTACTGTCACAACAGCATCCTCCACCAGTATTCTATCCCCCTTGGAGATTTGTTCTGGCCATGGCATTCGCCCATCTTGATGCTTGTCCACTAATATGTCGATTTTAGCCATACTCTTACCTTGACTGACGGTAATACTTGGCCTCTTATTTTTAGAATCAAAAACAGAAAAAACATCGCATACAATTGTCAATCTCGGATTCAAATCTTCAACCCTAGTCACTTCTATTGGAGTTATATTTCCTGGTATATTGAATGATTTATCATCAGGGAATTCATCATTTCCTGAACCCCCAGGGCATATTGTATTCCAATCACATCTCTCGCATCTTTTCTCATTGGGTGGCTCTGTCTTTACCCCTCCCTCGAGAAAACCTCTAACAGGACTTGGAGTTGGTGGAAAGTTCTCTATAGAAATTGCCACCGACTTTAGTTCATTCCACAGTGAATTAAGTTCTTTTTCCATAGATTCTAATTCATCTTGAGTTGGGTTTTCGATGATTTTTACTTTATTAGCACCAAGATACCAAACTTCGAGTTCATCAACCATTTCTTCTTTACCGTGGGTGACCCACCACAGCATTGCATACATTCGTAATTGTTTGACATAGTCTCCTGAACGATCACCTTTACCTAAACTGGCTTTGAGGTCAACGATTTTGATTTTACCATTCCATCGGTAAACCAAGTCATACTCTCCTTGGAACCAAAAATCAGGATGGATCGAGTTTAAACTGAAATTTGCTGCATCCGGGTCGACAAACCAGGGACGACTAATCTCCCATGCTTCTATTAATTTTATTTCCGAACTACTAGACAGTGGGTGTGGGCCTGAAAAAGAAAAGCCAAAGCCATCAGGAGCGGGCCATTTAGTTCTGCTACCACCCCTCCAAAGTTGTAATGATTTTTCGTCGATTTCCTCAAAGCATTTTTCCACTTCAAGTAAATGCATATCGATACCATTGATACACATTTGACGGCAATAATTTGGATCTACGTCATCCCAATCTCCGGATTTTCTTTCATCTTTGAGCCATTCCTTTCTCATTTCCTCTAAAGAAACGGGTAAGTGAACATCTATTCTTGCGATTGCCCAGTCTCTAATTTCACTGATTGATTTAGGAAATAATTTTTCAGGTAAAGGAAGTATTCTTTGAGAAGGCCAAATCTTGTCTGGGTCTCTATCTGGTTGACCACTGTCATCTAGTGGTATTTTCGAAA
This sequence comes from Methanobacteriota archaeon, assembly GCA_002697705.1. GTDB lineage: Archaea > Thermoplasmatota > Poseidoniia > Poseidoniales > Poseidoniaceae > MGIIa-L1. The sequence goes on along the minus strand of NZXL01000057.1, from coordinate 12,324 downwards.
GAGTATCATTGGAAGCATTGCTAGATATCAATGCTGGAGACTCTCTCAACATCCTACAGAATGCATCTTCAACAGCCCGACCAACGAAAAGAACCGGCACTTGTGGAAACTTGAAATGTAAGTTCTTTTCATAAAACCATAATCTTGGGCATGATTGATAACTATTAACTTGGCTTGCAGATAATCTATTATATGGTCCAACAACATCGTTATCCTGGTCTACAATTGTCGCTGGCATACTAGGAGTGCTATTGGCCTACCCTATTGAAACCTATGATTTATGAAATTAATTTTTCACTGTAATTCTAGTATTTCTAGAATCTATTCTAAGTTGTGGTAAGCCAGCTCGCCATCCTATTTCTGCACCAATTAGGCCAACTTTCTGACCCTTAGTGATCGATTCCATTTGGGAATTAATACTCGATCCAAAAGCAACTACTTCAACTACATTATGTCCATCCCAGATATACATATTGAGCATTGTCCAAGGTTTACCATCTAATCTAATTCCATTTCTTTTTCTGATGCTTAGTACAAATCCTTCAGCATTTGCTCTGGTTCTTAGAAGTCCTACTCTAGTAATCGCATTAGAGGCTTCTTTGCCTATTGAACTGAAATATTCCTCTGATTCCTCCAGTGTTAAGATTTTAGTCTTAGAATCAACATATAGTCTAGAATTTCCTCTCCAAACCCCTGGTAATGCATCTATTATCACAACCTCTTCATTTGGACAGTCATGCAATGTTGGAAAAGAACCTGGTTCGCTTTCTTCAATTGTGATTTGCTTTTGACCTGAAGACAGCATTGCACCTAATACTGGTTCAGAAAAGTGATTGGGTAACGGCCCCCAAGAACCTGTAAACTTTCCTTTTACAGTTACTCTTGAAGGAATTTCACTTAACATTTCGAATGGAGGTTTAATTTCTATTTCCAACTTTTTTGTTATTGACTCAACTATATCAGAATTAGTCCAGACCCCTGAATCATCTCTTGAAACCCCACACCAGTGGCAACCTGCTTGCTCTCCTTTGCATTCACTTTGTTGGGCATTAGGAAATACTGCAGGGCCTTCACCCATCGATTGCATCTCTGAATGAACCTGTTTAAATTCAGTACTCATCGAGTCATATTCTTCCAAAGTAGGAGCATCATAAGTAACTCTGTGAGCCCCATCAAGATACCAGCCTTCCATTCCATCAATAACTTCTCCATCATGTGTTTCTCTCCATAACCAAGAATAAAATCTTAGTTGATGAATCAACGATACTGCAAATTTAGATTCCGGATTACCTGATTTTATATCGATGATTCTTATTCTTCCATCCCACCTTAGTACAAGGTCTAATTCGCCAGCAGCCCACCCTTCAGGATGGAATAATCGTTGAGGTTGGTGAACTCTAGGGTCTTTGACCCAAGGCCTAGCGATTTCCCAAGCCTCGCACCAACTGACGGGGCTATTTTCTTCCTGCCACTCAATATTTTCTTCTATAGACCATTTTCTAATAGCAAAATTGTTTACTTTATCAGGTATTGGAAATATTGGCTCTTCCCCCCAAGCAGGTGAATTAATTTCAAAAACAAAATCTCCTTTCCTGAAACTTTCCAAGTAAGGTCCTCCTCCTGCATTATAGCAGTTTTCGACCTCTTCTAGGAATAATTCTAATCCGCATGAAATTCGATATTTTATTGATTCTAATTCTACATCATCCCAAGAAGCACCTTCCTTATGCCAAATACCTTGTAACCAGAGTTCTTCGCCTCTATCCATGGCCTTAATTGAATATTCTTCAACAAAACTATTAGCCCATAATTTCAATTCTTCAAATGAATTTATTGATTTTGGTCTTTTCATTAATATCTCACAAAAACAGTCCTCAATTACTATACCGAGTACTTGTGAAGTATTCAAAGGACCAGATAGCCCTAATTTAGAACTTAGAAACCATTGTGTTTTACATCTAAGGAAAGTTGTTAATCCACTGGCTGAAATTCGAGAGCGTGATTTGCCCAAAGGGCCGCCTAAAGGTGGTTTTCCAAATGGCATTAAATCACCTAACTGGCATCAAAAGAATAGTAGTCTCCAGAACTTTGTTGTTCCCTATCTTTTCTGCTTTGATTTTTATTTATTCTAGGGCGCTTTGAATCATGATCTCTTCTAAAAGTGATATTAACATCCTTCAGGAAGCGATTCATGCCTTCTCTAAGAGTAAATGGCCCTTCTGCTTTACCAAAAGAACCTCCTTGACCATCAAATACCAATAGAGAGTCGCTGAGGATATCTATGAAATATACATCATGGTCAATTACAAAAGCTGATTTCTCATTTGATTCCATGGTTCGTCTAATCGCCTTGGCTGCTTCCATTCTAGCATTAGCGTCCAAGTGTGCAGACGGTTCATCCAGCAAATATAGGTCAGCATCTCGACCAAGACATATAGCAATAGAAACTGCTTGTCTTTCACCACCTGATAATTTCTTTACCCTCTTTGCAAGTAATTGGTCAACCCCTAATGCTTTGATTACATTGACATTGAATTCTCCACCACGCCACTTTGCACCAATTTCACTATCTAGCCATAATTGAACACTACAATCCATATCAACATCGATATGTTGAGGTTTGTAAGATACTGTCGATTCCTTAGTTACCCAACCATCATCGTATTCATGTATTCCTGCTAAGATCTTAATCATCGTAGATTTACCAGTTCCATTTGGACCTACTACACCGACTACTTCACTTCTGTGAACTGCACCATCGCCTGTACTAAGTTCGAAGTCACCTAACTTCTTTTTTAGACCAGACCAGGAAACTACTTCCGAACCTAATTCTGAACTTCGGTCTTTATGATTCAAAAATTGAATCGGCTTATTTCTTATTCTCACATTTTGTTCCGGTAAAAATCCATCAAGGTAGGTGTTTATCGCTTGCCTTGTCGAACGAGCAGGAGTAAAAATTCCAAATGCTCCTTTCTTTCCGTATACGATGTGAATTAGATCTGCAAGAACGTCAAGTACGGCTAAATCGTGTTCAATGACTATTACTCTCTTGGTTTCCGATAACTTCTGAATTATATTCACTATACGCATTCTCTCATGTATATCAAGATAAGAAGACGGCTCATCAAAAAAGTAAACATCGACATCTCTAAGGATTGTAGCACAAATAGCCATTCTTTGTAATTCACCACCAGATAATTGCTGAATAGTTCTGTCTAATAGGTGGTCAATGCCGAGGTCTTTGGTGGCTTCATCAAATATATTTCTTTCATCAACTTTAGAAAGTAATTCACGAACTGTTCCATTAATCCTCTTTGGAAGTTTATCGACATTTTGAGGTTTGACGGCTATTTTTACTTCACCCTTATCAACAGAAATTAGGAAATCTCTAAGTTCACCTCTTGGCAATGATTCGATGATATCTTGCCAATCTGGCTCTTTATTCAACCAGTCACCAAGGTTTGGAACTATCCTCCCCGAAAGAGCATTTATTGCAGTCGATTTACCCATTCCATTTGGACCAAGAATGCCGACAACACTTTCCTTTGAAGGAGTAGGTAAACGGAATAGTCTAAAACCATTCATAGAATATCTATGTATCATATCGGTTTCTAATTCACTTGGTAATTGTTCAATTATAAGTGCATCATGCGGGCATTTATTTATACAAATTCCACAACCTATACACAAACTTTCGGAGATATGTGGTTTACCTGTTTTCTCATCCATAATTATGCATTCTTGCCCATTTCTAACAGGAGGACAGAATGATTGGCATTCATCATTACACTTCTTTGGTTGACAACTGTCTTCCTTCAAAACTGCAACTCTCAAAAAATCACCCTTAAATCATTCGAAATTATTCTTACTTTTGAAACCGCGCCCAAAATCAAGAACAAAAGCGCTCTTTGATGATGGGCTAGGCCCACCTGAGTTCAAATTAGACCCTTTAGATGCTCGTGGCCCTTAATCAAACGGATTGTACATGGAGTTGGAAATTTCATGCTAGCCTTTCTAAGAGCATCTCTTGCAGTAAGATAGTGCTCTGGTTGAATCTGAATTGAAATGACTCTTTGTCCTCTCTTGACTCTAGCCGCTGTTCCTACATTCTTTCCAAATGCACATCTCATACCTTGAGATACACGGTCTGCACCTGCTCCAGTAGCTTGTTTGTTTTCTCTTAGAACATGGTGTGGAAATGTATGAACTCTCAAAGCATATCCTTGGGCACCTGCTTCATTACGAATTGTAGAGTTGGATATAACACGAGCAGCTTCTAATGCAGTATGCCTAATTTGACAGTTGTTGTCAGACCTAAGTTCGATAACAACAGGGAACTGCCCAGTTTCAGCAGCTCTTCTATTACCGACGTGGAATTGCATGATACGGTTATTGGGTACACCGCCGATATACTTACGTCTGGTGTAAGCAGGACCTTTCAAACGACGATACATTGATGCGGGTTTTCTTGCCATAATAGACCTCCAAGCAACACTGCGATTGATGCTCCCTTTATCACTTCTCCGCATGATTCGAATTTTGATAATTTGAGAAACAAAGCAGAAAAATATGTATTTTATCAAAGCCTTCATGGAGTATAGATTCAACCGAACAACATGGCGAAGGGCTGGAGGCGGTTTCTTGAAGAAGAATCTGAGCATCAATGGTTAGCAATTTCGCTGTTCTTCGTGTTCATTATTATCGGAGCCTTTGCAATTCATGGCACCAGTAAACTTACTGGCATGGATATTAAAAATAATTCTGCTCTTGAAAACTCTCGTGTATTAGAGATCAGTTATCAAGACTATGAGGACTATTATTCGGTTAGTTATACCAGTGAAGGCACTTACTTGTATCATTTTGCTGATGGTGAAAGGACTGATATCATAAATCCTAATACTGACTCCAGTGCATCAGGAATTCAATTTCTTACTGAATTAGATAATGGGTCTGTCGCTACCTCAACAGAGGAAAACTCTATCTTAATTATTGATGGTTCAACAACATCTAATATTAGTTTGAATAGTGATAGAGGAAATTTCGACATTATTGATTTATCTGAAAATTTTAATGAACAAGAAAATTCTATGCTTCTAATTACTGATGAAGGTGACCATACCAGTTTTAGAGGAGCATCAATTGATGGAGTACCTAGTTCTTCAATGCCCAACAATGTAGAGGTTGAATGGCAAAAAATAGAGTCTTTAAGCGATGATGAATGGATAGCGACAGGAATTCAAATTTCTTCGAATTCCGGTCAAGATAATAATCCTGCATCACCAGAGATAAAGCCTGTTGTTGGGCATGTTATATGGACTGGTGGATTTACTGCACCGATGCTTGATAAGATGTATATTGCTCCATCAGGTGAGTTTCATTCGATGATAAGAATGGGTGATGAAATGATTATTGCGGGAACTACTCAGACCACTATTTTCGATTCTAATGACTTAACTTTTGAACATTTAACAATAACAAGTTCTGCTGCGATTAAGGGCGAATGTGATGTTGTTTGGTTCTTCGGAACTATTAACTCAGATTCCGTAATCAAATGGACTAATGAAGGATATGAGGTAATAGATTTACAACATAAAATGCCTATTGAAATAGAAAGTTATGGTTCTTCTTCTAAGATGATTTATATGCACGGAATGAACTCAAATGGAGAGTATAAAATACTAACTTTCGACTATTCATCACATGGTTCTATAGAAAGTGGAAGAGGTTTCTTAAACTTCTCATTCATTTTAATTTTCAGTGTTATTTTTGCCGTGATGGGTTGGAACATCATAGAGAGAATGAAATTTTAATAATTTACTAAGGAAAATAAAATAATTTTCCTCTTTCTTTGGCAACCTTCATGTGCCTCATTCAACGACAATCAAATCCAGCGTAAGCCATGGATGTGATGAGATGTCAAAAAGAGGCATGATGGACCAGTTCATGGAAATTAAATCTGAACATCCTGAAACAATTTTGTTTTTCAGAATGGGAGACTTCTATGAATTATTCCACGAAGATGCAGAAATCGCTTCTGAGATACTAGGTTTGGCACTAACTGCTAGAGATAAAAACGCCGATAACCCTGTTCCTATGGCCGGTTTCCCTTGGCATGCTTTAGAAGATAATTTGAGAAAGATGCTAAAATCTGGATTTAAGGTCACAGTAGCTGAACAAGAAAGTGAACTTAGAGAAGGAGCCAAACTTCTCGAAAGAGTAGTAACTAGAGTATACACTCCAGGGAGTCTTTACGAAGAATCCCTATTATCAAGCGAAGAACGTTCTTTGTTAACTGCAATTGTTCTTGGCAAAGAACAACTGGGGATGGGAGTAATTGATGCTTCAACCGGCGAATCATGGGCCAGTACCTGGAGTGGAAATGATAGATACAATAGAGCCATGGATGAAATTCTAAGATGGAATCCTGCTGAAATAGTAATATCCTCTAAAGATTCACAAGATTCCACTCTTTGTAATATGTTTACTCACCTACAAAATACAGTAATCAGTCAACACAATGCTTCGGAAAATAAAAGACGAAATAGACTGAAGGAGATTATGAAAGTGGGAGATTTAGGTCATCTTGACCTAGATAATGCTCCTTTATCACTCGCTGCTGCAGGACTTGCTGCTGATTATTTAGCAACTGTCCACATAGCCGATTCTATCCCATTGAGAGATATTTCAATTATTGAAGAAAAGGGAAATATGTTACTTGACCAAACAACTCTAAGAAATCTTGAATTGACGTCTACACTTTCAGGAGAATACGAAGGAAGTTTGCTTTCTAGTATCAATTTCTGTCGTACTGCCATGGGTAGAAGATTGTTGAAGACTTGGATTTTAAGACCATTATCTAATATCGAATCAATCTCGTCAAGGCAAAACTCTGTTAATGCATTATACCGTTCTTCGAAACGCATTGACTCACTAAGAGATGCTCTCAAAGGTTTGAGAGATATGGAAAGGTTAGCAACTCAATTAGCATACAATAGATCAAATGCTAGAGACTTACTTGCAACTTCTTTAGCAATAGAAAGGATGCCTGCTGTGATAGGTATTTGTCAACAAACCGATGATATTTTACTAAATCATTTGACTTCAAACCTAGATTGCTTAGATGAGATGGGAGAGGAAATTAGGCGTACTTTGGTTGATAGCCCGCCTCTTAGTTTACGTGATGGAGGATTAATCAGAGATGGTTATAGTAAGGAAATTGATATTTTGAGAGATACTACCTCTAAAGGACATTCTTGGTTCAGTGATTTAGAAAAGAAACTCAGAACAGAATTAGAAATTCCTTCACTTAAAGTAAAAATGAATAGACAAATTGGTTGGTTCATAGAAGTTACAAAGACTCATGAGGATAAAGTTCCAGAAGAATGGAAAAGAAAGCAACAAATGACAAATGGTTCCAGGTATACTACTGATGAACTAATTCAGCGAGATGATTTACTGCTTACTGCAGACACTAAAGTGAAGGAATTAGAATATCGTATGTTCCGACAACTAAGAGATAAATGCAGAGGTAATGCTCAGCAATTAGCAGAAATTGCTGGTAAAGTTGCCTCTATTGATGTGCTACAATGTTTTGCAATTGTGGCTAAAAGGCGTTCATGGGTAAGACCTGAAATTATCGATGAACCAATAATGAAAATAGAACAAGGAAGACATCCTGTTTTAGAACAACAGGGAGGTTTTGTACCCAATGATATACAATTAGATAATAAAAAGAATTTCTTATTGATAACCGGTCCAAATATGGGAGGAAAATCGACTTACTTACGTACTACTGCACTAATTTCTATTCTTGCTCAATCGGGTTCATTTGTACCTGCATCAAAGGCTAAAGTTGGCTTAGTGGATAGAGTTTTTACTAGAGTTGGAGCAAGTGATGATCTAAGAAGAGGAAGGTCTACATTCATGATGGAAATGATTGAAGTCGCACATATTCTTAAGCGAGCCACAAGTAATTCATTGATACTTTTAGATGAAGTAGGTCGAGGAACTTCTACCTTTGACGGTTTATCTATAGCCTGGTCGATGACTGAGGATATATGTAATAGAATTCAAGCAAGAAGTCTTTTTGCTACCCACTATCATCAATTAATCGGATTAGAGGATGAGATAAAGCGAATTAAGAACGTGCATGTTCAAGTCGCACAAAGCAATGGAGAATTGAAGTTCCTTCATACTGTTGGAGATGGACCTTGTGATGATTCATATGGAGTACAAGTTGCTGCTTTAGCAGGATTACCAAGAAATGTTGTAGAAAGAGCGTCAGACCTTTTACTGTTCTTAGAAAAACAAGCAAGAGGAGCAAGGGCTGGAGAATCAGGCGCTCCTATGGCTAGAGATTTAGGTCAATCGAGTTTAATGGGTTACCTTGCTGCAGCATCAGTAGGCGAAAATCATGAAGATAAGTATGAGAAAGTAATTGAAGAATTAGATAATATTTGTTCTCAACTAGATAACATGTCACCAAAGGATGCTCATGATTCTTTATATCGTCTAAGAACATTAAGAGAGCAATTGTGAGGGATAACTATGAGCGAACCAAATATCATTGTCCAATTGGACCAGAATACGATAGGACATATTGCTGCTGGAGAAGTTGTTGAAAGACCTGCACAGGTTGTTAAAGAATTAATTGAAAATAGCCTTGATGCTGGTTGTTCACAAATTAAAATAACAATTGAAAGAGGTGGATTTGATCTAATTAAAATTGAAGATGACGGAGGCGGAATTAGAGAGCAAGACCTTAGTTTATCATTGGACAGGCATGCCACTTCTAAATTGAAATCCGCTGAAGATTTACAGAAAATCAACACACTCGGATTTCGAGGTGAAGCTTTGGCTAGTATTGGAATTGTTTCCAAACTATTGGTTGCAAGTAGGCCAAAAGGCTGTGAAGGGCGCAGTATTACAATGGAATTTGGAGAAAAGAAAAACGTTGAGCCGCACGGTATGGCCGAAGGAACAATAATTGAAGTAAAAGCCCTTTTTGAAAATACACCTGCAAGACTATCTTTTCAGAGAAGACCTGCTACAGAAAATTCAAGAATTGTCGATGTAGTTGTATCTCATGCAATGGCTAATACTGAAACAGGATTCAAACTAGTCAATGATGAAAGAACAATACTTGATGTCCCCAAAAGTGAAAACTTAGCAGATAGATTATATGATATTCTTGGAAGGCAAGCAAATCAATTGATTGAATTAAAAATTCCACAAATAGATGATGATGCTCCAGGAAATGAAAAGTGGAAAGGTTGGATTAGTACTCCCGATATAACTAGAGGTAAAGGCGATGACATATACATTTTAATCAATGAAAGGCCAGTTGCATCAGGACCATTTCAGCAAGCGATAAGGAGAGGATACAGAACTCGACTTATGCAGGGAAGGCACCCTATTGCTGTTTTATCATTGGAAATACCACCCGATGAAGTAGATGTAAATGTACATCCAACTAAGCGTGAAGTTCGCCTAAAACACTCTTGGAGAGTATTGGAAAGATTGGAAAGAGCGATATCTAATACATTAGAACAAGTTCCTACAAATCCTGATTCAGCGGGTGGCATAAAAGAATTACAAGGTCTAAACTCTCAAGATATTGAGCCGATTGCAAATATATTCTCCCAAAATAACTCAAAACCGGATATTTCTGAAGCAGCGGGAGTGGCAACTGCAATACTCCCTTCTATAGAGAAATCGAATGATGAAAACATACCCTCATGGGCGATTGCTGCAGGTTCACAATTAAATCTCCATGGAAGTGAAGCTGTAACCCCAAAAGATACTGAAAAACCTAGACCTGTCTCTTCATCAGAAACACCTCAACAAATTCTTCCAGGTATGGAGGAAAATCCTATTTCACCTGCTTTATCTTCTGCTGAAAGAGAATTACATCGCTATTCTAGAATAGGTAAGAAAATTTCTCCAAATGATGAACTGCCTCTTGAAAAGGTGATTAATGATTTACCTGAAATGGAACCTCTAGCACAATTTGCTGATTCTTATATTCTTGCTCAAGCGGGTGAAGAACTACTCTTGATAGATCAGCACGCATTACATGAAAGAATACGTTTTGAAAGGTTACGATATAATGAGAAACTTTGGATGAGTCAAAGACGTCTTGAACCTATGGAATTAGACTTTGATGCTAAACAAAAAACCTTGCTAGAATCTTCATTTGACAGACTAAAGCAAGTAGGTTTTGAATTTGAAATGGAAGATGGTTCTTGGAAATTAACTTGCTCTCCAAATTTACTCAAAGGCGAAGATGTTGTTCCATTTTTAATTGACACTCTACAAGATTGCTCTGAAGATGGTGCACCTCTAGAAACTGTAGATAATAGGAAAGACCATCTGGCATTCCTAAATGCTTGTCGAGGTGCAGTAAAGGCAAATCAAAAATTAACTCTTTCTGAGATGAGAAGATTACTTGATGACATGCGAAAGATACCGAATCCTTGGGCATGTGTGCATGGCAGACCCACTGCTCTAAGACTACCAATTCATTCACTAGACCACCACTTTGGCCGCCATGGATGATTTAATCTTCCGATTCAAATCGCTCTATGAAAAGTTCATCTGCAACCTTATGGAGTCCTTTTCCTCTAACATTAGCTCCTACTTTAGATGCCAAGATGTATGCAGACATGAAAATTCTATGATCGCCAAAGCAATCAACAATTTCATTTGGTGCTGTCGGTTTTTGCCCCCCAGGAATTGAGATTCCATCATTTGTAATTTGACAATTCATTCCAAAAGATTTCAATAATGATTGTGTTGAAAGAATTCTATTGCTTTCCTTAAACGAGGTATGTAAAGCACCTTTGATGACTCCTCCACCTCCAATTGCCATAATTACACTGAGCGGAGTAATTAAATCATTAGAATCGGTTATGTCTACCTCTATAGAAGAATGTGTACCAATAAATTTGATTTTTTTATTTTGCCATGAAAAACCTAATTGTTTAGATTTATTTTTGAGTATTTCATGCCCTATAGAATCCTCCTCATTAGGCCAGCCAATAAGTTCTACTTCATGCCCCAGGCATGAGCATGCTAACATAGCAAAACTTGCCATAGAAGCATCTTTTGGAATTTCTACAATCTTTGGCAATTCTACATTCCAAGGAGAAAGTTTGACTTTACTCCCATCTAGAATAATTCTTGATCCATATTGGTTACACATACGTAAACTGAGATTCCAGTGTCGATTAGAAACTGATGTCCCAATTCTATTTATTTCTATCATTCTTTCTAATCCAGAACTAGCAATCATCCAAGCAGATAAAGGTTGACTAGACTTAGAAACATCGAGATTAATTTGTTCAATTATTTTACTAAACCAAGGGCCTTTCATTTTAACAGGTAAACGATTTTCGAGATTTAGGAATGATACATCTACTCCTGCTTGCTTAATTGAATCCCAAAGAACTTCTGTATCTCTATTTCTTAAGGTTTCATCACCATCAATAGTAACTGTGAATGAAAACCTCGAGCATAAAACTGCGATTAATCTAAGAGTTGTACCAGAATTACCTACATTCAATAATCCCTCTGGTTTAGAAAAGCCGTTTTTTCCTACCCCGTGAATCCTTAATGATTCGAACTCAGAATTATCACTTTCAATATCCATTTCTATAATTTGGCCACTTGAATCTATATGCTCTATTAAAACACCCAACTGAATCAAGCATTCTTTCATTGAAGTGACATCATCTCCACAATCTGCGATTCCTGTAATTGTAGTTATACTATCGGATTGGGAAGCTAGAATTAGTGACCTTATAGCATGACTCTTAGAAGGAGGTAACTGCCATTTCATCGATTTATTATGAACTTTAATTCCAACTGAGATTAATTCATCGCCAATTGAAATATTGTGTAATTGTCTTGACGATGAAGTCTTATCTTCATTGCCCATGAGCATTCCAAGAAATCATCTAACATCAAACCTTGTAAAACAATTCAATAACCTACTACACTTAGAAATAATAATGAGATTGAATGATTCTCTCGGTAGGCCACTGCGCGACCTTAGAATCTCAGTTACTGATAGATGCAATTTTAGGTGCGATTACTGTATGCCTAGAGAGCATTTTGATTCTAAATATGAATTCCTCCCTAAAGAAAAAATAATTTCATATGAAGAAATAATTCAAGTAATCAAGTCTGCTTTACCTCTAGGTCTAAAGAAGATAAGAATAACTGGCGGAGAACCTCTTATCAGGAAGGATATTTCTAAACTAATTAAGATGATTAGAGATTTAGATGATGAACTTGATATTGCAATGACGACAAATGGAGTCC
>NZXL01000056.1 GCA_002697705.1 Methanobacteriota archaeon | reverse complement strand
AATCTGCTACTTTCAGTTCTTCTCGTATACGTAAAACTACGTGTAAACCATAGTCGACCCCTATCGCAAGTAGCAAGACTGGAATAGAATTCATAGCAGCATTGAATGTCATATTGACACCGAATTTTTGTAACCAGCCGGATAGACCATAAGTTGCGCCAATTGCAAAAATTGTTAGAACCATAACATATGCAGTTTCTCTAACACTTCGGAAATTAAACCAAAGGATGATTGCTAAGAGCATAAAGGCTGAACCTGTTAACATTCCAATTTCTTTACCTAATGTTTCTGTAGAACCAACACCGAATTGTGAAAATGAAAAGGTTCGTAATTCAGAATCTCCAGTTTCTTGCTTCAAATTATCAAGTAGAACTGCTGACCAGGTATTGATATTTTCTTCAACTATTGAAAATTTATTGGCTTCTAAACCATATACTTCAGGGTCTGAACTTACTGCCAATGTAGTGATTACTGGACCTGTCATATTCCATGGGTCATCTCTTTCTCCAACAGGAATACTTGAAATCATCATACTTCTATAATCAATAGATTGTTGACCCTTGAGTGCATATAAGTCTGAAATCATAGACCCTAGTCTTTCAGTCATCAGATCTTTTTGAAAATCATTTCGAACGGAGTTGAAGCCAAAAAGGGAATAAGTTCTCCAGATTGTTTCGTTAATTGAAATCGTTAGATTTTGTCCACTATCAAGGCGTGGTAGCCATTCATTTGGGTCGCTAGGTTGCCAAGCAAGTAATCTTTCAGAGGTAATAGGTTCTAATTTTGGAATTATATTGGCTGTATCTGTAAGGTTATCTAAAGATTGATTGAATGTGGTGTCATTAGAATTTCTTAGAACTTCGATGGCTGAAGTGACCTGAGAAATCCAAATTTGTGCGTTTTCAGGGTCTTGTATTGATTGCCATTGAAGCGCGGTTCCGGCCATTCCAAAGTTAGCCTGTGAACCAAAAATCGGATAATGATAATCTTCAAAGTTTGAATCATTCAGTAACATTGCCTCGGTTAGAGCTAATTGTTCCCAAGTATCTCCAATAAGAAGTTCTCCTTGTTCCATTTCATCTATGACTCTAATAAAATCAACCGAGGCTTGGTATTCATCCTCTATTTCGTTAAGTAAAGTAACAGTTTCATTATCTGGAAAAAAACCATCTTCTGTATTATCAAACACAAGTTGACTAGCGCCAGACGATAATGCTAAAATCACTACAAATATTATCGCTAATGTAGACTTTGGTTTATCGACACTTCTACTTGTCAGCATGAAAAATGGATTTCTCATGGTCACTGTCATGATTAAGTGTTTATAGTAATGTGCTAAAAACCACAACGAAAAAGAAAGTTCAGCGTAGATATAAATAATTGCGAAGCGAAAAATACAACTCTATAAGCCAACCATTTTAGGCGATTTTATGGCAGAAGTTTTCCGTTATGGTGAGAAAGACCAAGAAAAGGTAACTTACTCTGTCGTTGTTTTGGTTGCAATCGCATCTATCGTTTTTGTCGATTACTTTGAACTTTATTCTCTTTTGAAAACGAATATTATTGGTTATGAATCTTCACTAATTCCAGATATNATTTTGACTCTTTTTCGCACAGGTGCAACTATTCTTGCCTTCTATACAATATTCATCTTAATGATTATGAATGAGGAAGGTGGATTTATGAATCCATTATTTAGAGAAGAGCGAGAATCATTGCCTCATAAGACAATGGGGCTTGAAAGAATGGTTCCATTCAGTAGTTGGAATCTNATCGTNTTTGGACTATGCTTTCTATTTATGTCAATACACGGTTGGTATCAATTCTTCGATTTGAATACGCCTGAATTTCTAAATTTATTTTCTAGCATATTATTGCCGATGGCTCTTGGTATGGCAATGCTAACGGCAACCGTTGTTACTTATGTCATCGTTCCTGAAGAAGTTCGCTCTGACCGTAATTTTGACCATTTATTTGAATCTCATGAAATGGTGATGCATAATTGGGCAATAATTATTTTAGCTGTCGACATATTTCTTTCTAGGCCAAACTTAAGTTGGGAATTGGGAATATTTTGCTTGATTATCGGCGTTCTATACTGCATCTTCGCGTACATGTACGCTTATTTTGGAGGAGGATACTATGTTTATTCATTCATAGATCCAAGGATAAAATATGCTCCAATCATAATGACTGTTCTTGCTTTAGCAATATCGATATTCTACATATTTATTTGGTTGATATCTTTGATGATAGAATATAATCAATGGATAGGTGGAGCGGTATTACTAATTTGTGTTTACACAATCGTTCTTTTCAAACAACCANAAAGAAAATCTCATTCATCATGAGGGAGCCATTCGTCTTCTCCAACGAGACGATACCACCAATATCCGTCTTCATCTTCAAACCACTCAGTTCCATCTTCGTCAATCGAATATCCATCTGGAAGGTCGTCTTCAGCATTTGGGTCTTCCATCCCAGTCTCCTCTGTAATTGACCTTTTCAATTGTTGGACTTCTTCATCAACATCGGCAAATACGCGGTTTACTGTTCCAATATTAGCGGAGTGGTCTCCATCTCTTACCGCTTTATCTGATTCTTCAAGGAATTCTTGAGTCATCTTGTCGCGGAATTCTTGAAATTCATCTCTACCATAACTTCCAGTAAATTCATTGCCTTTAGATTTCATCAACTGGTCCAAATTCTTTCTTTTGCCAAGGTTCAATTCTGGTGCTTCGGGACTATCGCCCATGTAAAAGGAATCTTCATCTTCAGAAACTTTACCAAAAACGCGATTTTGAGGNTCGACATCTTCAACTGCTTCAATGATTAAATCATGTTCTTCCTCGTCGATTTTTTCTTCCTCATAATTTTGCCCTGTAATCTTCACCAGTTTGACTAGATTTTTACCAAGGGTTCGGTCATTATCACTAGTTTCAACCAGTTTGTCAACCTGTTTCATCAAGCGCTCATAAGGGCTACCTGTGATGGCGCCGAAGATTCGACCCAAACGTCCCTTCTTCTTCGCCATGTGAGGCGGTTTCCATCAAATATTATGAATTTAATCATCAAATTGACATACTTTTCATCAACGAGTAGTCTTTACCATGTTTGATTGAGATGGCAGAGGGGTGGTTAGAGGAACTTATGGCCTCATACAATCTTGACTCTATCAATTCAAAAAATTCCTATGCTGCACAAATTCACCTTAATGGCGACCTATTTGAGAACTTGATATGGTGGGGGCTTCAATCACTGCCCGATGAAATACTTGTTGGAATGGATATCGATTCAGATTCTCCNCACCGGTTAGAAGTTGAAGATCTATTCCGNAGTGAGCAACACGTAGATGGTTTATTTCAAAGTCAAGGATATCAAATAAATGANGCTCATATAGTCAATCGAGGAAANTCATTTTCGGTTCACCATTTGCCAGAGGACTGGACTGATGATATGTTTTCATCCAATAGAGGCTCAAGAGCAGGGAGGTTTACTCACTGGTTACATACTCACCCAAATGCTCCAGCAATTCCTAGTGAGGCTGATGCTGATGCTGCTCAGGAAACTCAAGGTGTTGACATGATTTTAGGANTGAGGTTTTCACCCGAAGGACCAATGCCGTGGTTCAATGATGTCGAAGGTACAAGAAGAAGGTTAGGCGAAGAGGCAACTCATGTGAAATCATCAACTTCAAAAAGAAGGAAATACGGAGCCAAACAAAATCTTTCAGTGATAGGAATTGCCCCCAGTGGCCATAAAATACATGAAATTCAATTGATTGCATTTCATAAAACGGGATTAGGAATAAATGTGGTATTGGTAAATGCAGAAGGTATTCCATATGGGTGGGATGATTTACAAAAATCAGTTGACTAATACTTCATAAATCGTATTTAATCTGTCAGGATTAACACCTATATCTCCCCTACCTAGTCTAGATTGAGAATGCATTTCTATAACGCAACTATCGGTGGTATTTGTGATTGAAATTACAATNTCATCTGGAAAATTCCAAAATGGAGTTTTCTCTACGAAGTGAATGTAGTAAGAGGAGTTTGAAGTAGAATCCACCAATATTTCCCCGTCATTATCCTCAATATAATCGAGTAATTTATCCCACACTATAGTTGAGTTGACTTCAAGCAACGTTGCCATTGATGATTCCATGCGATATGTTTCACCTCCCCCAAGGTGAGCACAATTTCCACTATCATCTTCACAGTTAGGCATTGTTTCGATCTTTTTATCTGGAGCTAAAATAGCGATTCCAACTTGCGTCAAGATCCATGGCGAAATCAATAATCCAACTACTGCTAGTAGTTTTATCGGATTTGATGCTTCGCTNAGAGGCATTCGCATAATATCAACTAAAAGTTNTAANTTAAAAAATAGAGTTTTTCNANTCAGTCTAATTTAGTCCATTTNGAATCTTCCAATTTATAGATAATTGGAACTCCNGTTGGNACTTCTAANGAAAGAACCTGCTCTCTTGACAAGCCTTCTAAATCCATNATAATACTTCGAAGAGAGTTNCCNTGAGCAGCGATAAAAATATTCTTGCCTGCTTCCATCTTTGGAATAATCGAGGATTTAAGATANGGCAAAGTTCTCTCTGCTGTTAATTCTAAAGATTCACCATTTGGTGGTGGCACATCATATGAGCGACGCCAAATGTGGACTTGCTCGTCGCCGTATTTCTGTCGAGTCACATCTTTATTCAAGCCTTGAAGGTCACCATACATGCGCTCGTTTAATTGCCAAGAAACATATACTGGCAAGATGTTTTCTTGTCCAGCATCACCCTTTATTTGTGACCATTCGATCATTTTTGCTTCATTTTCTGAAACATTGTCTAGGCCGTTTTCTGGTTCAGTATACTGAAACACTGGTGTTTTTCCACCCTCATGCTGTGATAATGCCAGCATTGCAGTCATTTGTGCACGGATTAAAGTGGAAACATGGACTTCATCAATAGGTAACTTTGAGATTTCTTTACCACCAGTAATGGCTTCTTGGATTCCTTTATCGGTTAATGGAACATCTACCCAGCCCGTGAAAAGTTTAGCAGCATTCCACACAGATTGGCCGTGGCGCATCAAAATGAGTAGTGACAAAGAGTTCCCCTATAACGATGCAGAAGTCGAATGAACATCAATATAATGGATGAATTAAATGATTTTTGGAACTAACCAAAGAACAAAGATTGGTATTATTCCCATTGCCAAATCTCTAGAAAATAGTAACAAAAGCGTCTTAGAATTTATGTTTGCTAATTTATCAAATTCTTCTTGCATTTTCTTATCAACTAAGTCGGATGCTCTTTCCGCTCCACTTCTTGCAACTTCAACAGCTGCTCCATAAGCAAGACTGGACAATAATCCAGCCGGAGTTAAACGTCGAGCAAGTAAAACTCTTGCACCCCATAGTTTCAAACTGGATTTTACAAATCTACTTCCGGTTTCTTTGACTAATGTATTGTTATCTTTGGCCTCTTCATCATCTTTTTTACGTCCAAATTTTCTCAACCAACTTCTAACGGAAAGGCCAGTTTCAGCAACTTTACGTAATTTATTGACATCGTGTTTTTCTATTGCTTTTAGCATTCTTCTAACTCTACCTATTCTTAACATATCCATTGCAATCCAAATAAATAAGCATAGAAGTAATACTGAGCCGCCTAAATTGGATACCTCTGACCATTCTTGCCAGCCGATTGGATCACTCCAAAATCGAAGCAATAAGACTAGTAATGGAGGAATCATGAATGCTAATATTTCATTCAGGGCAAGTAAGCCAAAACCACGTACTGGCAAACTTTTCAGTTGCTTCAAGGCCCATCCAGTATGTGGAGCAAGTTTAGCAATCGCCTTTCTAAATGGTACGATTAAAAATAGAATTCTCAATATTAATGGAAGCCAAATAATCACTAAAACATAAGAATCCCAAGGTCCAGAAGGTGGAATTTCTGGCAACCCTATTGCCTTAGTAGCCATGGCTTTCATGCTCTGCTGATTGTTTAAGCCTTCAAACCTACTGCCATAATGTTCCGAATTAATCATGAAGTAGATGGTGTTGGGCGATACATGGTCTTCACTCATGATATGTCAGACTGGCTTAGTTTCAACATCGACCGAGAATGGTTAGAGAATAATATTTCTTGGAGAGACTTTGAAACTGGAGTAAAACTTGGAAAACTAAAGAGAGAGGAAAAGACATCTCTAGTGCTGTACGAAGCAGACTCTGAAGTCACAGTAGATGCTTTTATGCCACACATGCACCCTGGAGGTGAGGCTTATCTTGTCCTTGAGGGAGAAGTGTGGGATGAAGATGGAACATATCCTACAGGATCGATAGTATGGATGAATAGAGAAACAACACACACTCCTAAAACCCGTGGTAAAACATTGATTCTTGTACTATGGCCAGAAGGCGTAAAGGCTGCTTGAACAATTATTTTTTCCAAAAATAATAGATTGGAATTGATTTTTAATTCCATATGCTGTGATACGATTCTTTTTCAACAGGAATTATCGCCTTAGGGCATGGACGAAGAGAAGATCTCATTTTCAGGGGAGAATCTCAAGTCCAAAATCAAGCCAATGCTGATTATTGGCATAGGGTTTCTTGCTTCAATAATTCAGCCAGTAATACTTTTCTTATCTGGAAAGGATATCAACGATTCGATATGGCCGCATGCCTACAGGGCACTTCAAGCAACTATGTGGCTTAGAGATAATTTGACATTGATGTTTTTCTTTTCACTATTGATGTTCTTTGCATCATTAGTAGTTGTGAATAATAAATTCAAAGGGAAAAGTCTGAATAAAATACATCAAGGAATTCTTCTATTTGTGATCGGTTTATTTAGTGGTTTTACAGTACTGTATTTCCTTTTGGATATATTTTATTTGAGAGGAGCATTTCTACTATTACCCACAATGTATGGGGTGATTTTGTTATCTTGTATTCTATCAGTCAGTGGACTACCTACTCTACCTATGCGTAATCCTGAAAAATCTGTATGGGGAAGTATTGTTCATTTGGTTACAGTCTTTTTCGCTGCATGGTTAGTAATGCCTGGAATACCCGCTATGGTCGGATTTGCACCTTCACCGCCCGAACCCCCAAAGATTGGATATGGGGCGGAACCCGGCCCGTTTGATACGATAATGACAATTCATGAATATGAAATGCCGATTAGTGTTGAAGAAATAATAATGGATAGAGAAGAGGATATAGAATTTTCAGTCTATCTTACTTTGCCCGAACTACCGTCTGAAATACCACTAGAGTCAATCCCATTAGCTCTTTTGAGTCATGGTTGGGGCTATCCAATTTATGAAGAATATACCGACTGGATAACCCATCTCTCTGCTCGAGGTATGGCTGTTGCTTTCATTCAATATCCATCTCATATCGACCCGCCCATTCCTGAAGGGCTTGAAGGTGAAGATATTGAAGGAGCATCTAATTATCCTCACCATGAATATCGAGCATTAGCGATAGCTTCTGCATTGGACACTGTAAACGACGTTGCACTTAGTGAACAGAGGCATTCAAGTGTCGACTTAGCCCTAAATAACGTAACTATTGATTCTAGCCACCTTTGGATAGGAGGTCATAGTTTAGGAGGGGCCTATACTTTTATTCAGTTATATGAATCGATGGAAAGAGGTTGGGGTAATGAAACACTGTTCATTGATATTGAATCTGGATGGACTCGTCCAAATCAAAATCATTTACAGCCCAACTTTTCTCGAATGCCGTCCGATACTATGGTACACATTGCACGCGGAGTGGATGATATGACTGTCGATGCATGTTATAGTGTCCATCATCAGCAAGCATTTAGCAGCCTGCCGAATGAACATGTTCTATACATTGAATTACAAAGTGATCTGTATGGCTTTCCTCGATTGGTTGGTACGCATTATTTGCCTACAAATTCTGTTCATGATATTCTAGCAGACTTAGGAGTTTATCGAAGAATTGATGCTCAGGCAGATTGGGTTATTGCGAGAAGTCGCGGCGACACCATAACTGAAGATTGGGCTTATCAGCATCTTATTGATAGTGATTTACTACGCTCAATGGGCAAATGGTCCGATGGCACAGACGTTTTACCTCTATTGGTATATCAGGATGCACTCAACCAATATGATAAATTTGAATATTGTAAAACATTTGAGGGAACTATTTAGTTCTTCAAATCGAATTATCTTTGTGTTGGATTTGGTTCAGAATTCAAATTTATTGTTTGATTTACAGGCTGATACTTGTATAACAAGAGCCCTAATGTGATGCAAACTAATGGTGCAAACAGCAATGGTATTAACGCTGTAACTATCTGCGAAACTGCAATAATCGATACTCCTAGTAATCCAAGAACATAGCCGAAAAGGCTCGTAATTGAAAACATTCTCTTTGTGTCTGACAAAACTCCGTCCATGTATTAGATTTGGAAAGGGAGGTTTATGAACCGGTGTTTTTTTTTATTTCCTAATTCAAACGCTATTTCGCTCGAATCGGTGAGACAATAATATTTCAGGAATCTCCACTTGATCGTCCGTTTTACTAACTTCAACCGCCCAGTCTACAAGCGCTTGATAGTGTTCGTATTCACTTAGTTTACCCAACCAAATCTGCCCCTGCTCTGTTTTCAATAAAGATACATTGTGCATACTACAAGGTCCTAAGCAACCTGAAATTGTTAGTTTCACCTTATCACTCCCTTCGAGGTCACTATCTTTCCAAGCCTGCTTCAATTCTTCAATAGGGACCTTGTCGTGGCCTTTTTCTACTCTACCACAACAGCATCCATCACAAACAATAACACTGGCAGACACAGAAAAAACTCCTAATTATAAGAAATTACTTCGCACGAACAAATTCATCGCTATCAATAGGAACCCAAACATTAGATTTTTCTTCGTTTTGAATTTCCACTCGGTATGGATTGCCTTGGTCCCAACATTTGAGAATCTTACCTTCGGTGAATTCTCCAATATTTGCATAAACCATGTCTCCAACATTAAAACGAAGGTCTTCAGCCCTACATTCCATTAGTCCAGCTTCAAGAGCCGCATGATCTAGGTCACGGCCGATAAAAACAAATCGGCATTCTCGCTTTTCGCCCTTTCTCCATTGTGCAACTTCCTCGCTGAATACTCCTGAGAAGAGCATATGCACTCCCTGGAATACGTATTTTTGGTCCATCCCCTTAACAGCTAACACACCTTTGTAACGAAACAAATCTTCTGCTTTATTTTGCATTAAATCGCCAATCCATCTTTCTAATTTATTGACATTTAGTGCTCCAGCAAACTTAGAACTTATCGAGGTTACTCTCTGGTCGTGCTCGTGTTCTGCATCGGTATCGAGGAATTCTGGATCCATCTTTAGCGTTCTTTCTAAATCAAACGAACCAATGTCTATCAAGGTCTTTGGGTCAATAATACTGTTTTGTGTGTGATAAATAGGAGCAAAGGCATTAATCGATTTAATTTTCTTTTCTACTTCTTTGATTTCCTCTTCACTAACAAGATCGATTTTATTCAACATTATGCGGTCAGCAAATGCAAGTTGTTCTACTGCTTCGTTTTCAATTCCTTCCGGCTTTTCTTCATCGATATGAGGAATAGCATGTTTTGCATCCACTACTGTGATTATTCCGTCCAATTTATACCGTTCTGTGACCCTATCATCGACAAAGAATGTCTGAGCTACCGGGGCAGGGTCTGCAAGACCTGTCGTTTCTATTAGTACTCCATCGAAGTCTCTAATTCTATCATATAATCTATCAAGTGCTTCGGTAAGATCGCCCCTAACAGTACAGCAGATACATCCATTCATGACTTCTATTACACTCTCTTCAGAACTTTCAACCAGAATATTTTCATCAATTCCTACATCTCCAAACTCATTTTCAATTACAGCAAATTTCATCTTGTGTTCTGTACTTGAAAGTATATGATTTAGCAATGTAGTCTTACCTGAACCAAGAAAGCCTGTCAAAACTGTTACTGGAATTTTTCTTTTTGCTCTCCTCACCTTAGCCATATTAAATCAACAATAAATCCGCCAACTTCTCAATATTTAAGACAAACTAATAAATGACGATTTGATGTTTATTAACAAATTGTTCCACAAAATAATAATATTTTGCTAAAATATTGGATGCATCTAATACAAAGTAAATTAATCAAACCATAATTGCGAGACATAATGAACGATTCTCACACCACTTTCGCCAAGACACTTCATTGGAGCTTTATTGTTCTCTACTTGTATGGTATATTCAAACAAGTGAATGCTTTAGAGGAACTTGAAGACAAAGAACTTCTTGTTTTCGAGATTATTTTTGCTAGTATTTTTCTAATAATCGTAATTTTAAGATATTCTTACATGAGACGTTTCAAGACTTTCTTAGGGGCGAGAGAACCTGTTCATATCGTTCATTACTACTTTGCTCGTTCTGTGCACAAAGCGATGTATGCTTGTTTCATTCTTCTACCTCTGACGGGATTGATGATTGCAGGATTGTATAGTCAAGGATATACCGTAAATGCAACTCCTGATGAAGAGCAAACCATAATGGATTTCGTATTAGATTTACATGGAGCAGTGGCTGATCTCAGTTACATGCTGATCATACTTCATATTGCAGCAGCGATTTACTCCCGCCTCAAAGGAGAAGGTGTTTGGTCGTCAATGGTTCCAATACTGAAAGAAGATAAGCCAACTGACAATAAAATAATTAAAAAAATATCTTCTATAGAAGAGAAAGTTTACGATAAAGTTCAAACATTTTTTTCTTCAAATAAAAAATAATCATAGATTTGATTAATCAACAGTAAATAGAATCGAGAACACATGGTAGTTCCCGTTATTGAGAATTGAACCAAGATGGCACTGGTTGTAGTTGAATACACCAATCTTGTTTAAGGTAAGAAGGAGAACGGTCTTATGTTAGGGAAGGGAATTATCATTAATTTTCCAACACCCATCGGAGAACACTAAGATGAAAAATTTTGAATCCCTTGGCTTGTCCAAGAAACTTCTAGAAGCTGTTGAGTCGGAAGGATATACAACTCCAACACCTGTTCAAGAACAATCTATTCCTCCTCTACTTGCAGGAAGAGATGTACTTGGCGTGGCACAAACAGGAACTGGTAAAACCGCTGCATTCGCATTGCCTGTATTACAGATTATGAGCCGCTCAAAAACACAAGGGAAAAGGCACATTAAAGCCTTAATTCTCTCCCCAACCAGAGAGTTAGCAGCACAGATAGGTGAACGGTTTTCGGCTTATGGCGAACACTTGGATATTAGGCACAAAGTCATATTCGGTGGAGTGAATCAAAATCCACAAGTAAGAGCGTTGCAAAAAGGAATTGATGTTTTAGTTGCAACACCTGGGAGATTACTTGATTTGATTAATCAAGGTCATATCGATATAACAAGAGTCGAGTTTTTCGTATTAGATGAAGCGGATAGAATGCTAGATATGGGATTTATCAGAGATATTAAAAAAGTTCTAAAGTTACTACCTAAACGACGTCAAAATCTTTTATTCAGCGCTACTATGCCTAAATCTATTGCTGATTTAGCAGGCTCATTTCTTCACAATGCCATTATGATTGATGTGAGTCCAAAAGAAATAACAGTAGATAGGATAAAACAGAAAATTATGTTTGTCCGTAAGGCTGACAAACGAAGGTTACTAGTCAATCTAATCAAAGAAGAAAAAGTGAGATGTGGGATTGTATTTACACGTACTAAACATGGTGCAAATAGGTTGGTAAAACAACTTGACCAAAGTAGAATTAACGCGGCTGCAATACATGGAAACAAAAGCCAAGGAGCAAGAACAAAAGCCTTAGCAGGATTCAAGAATGGAAGTATTGCAATTTTAGTAGCCACAGATATTGCTAGTCGTGGTATTGATGTCGATGGTATTACTCATGTTTTTAATTATGATTTACCCAATGAACCTGAGAGTTATGTACATCGAATAGGAAGAACCGCAAGAGCAGGTCGTTCTGGAATTGCATACGGTTTTTGTGATGAATCTGAATCTGGTTATTTAGTTGGCATCCAACAATTGATTGGTCGTGAAATCGATACGGACATAGGTCATGAGTTCCATTTCTCTGGTGCAATACCTAAACCTGACCAAAAGCCTGGTAAAATCAAACAGAAGAAACCTTCAAACAAAAAACCAAACAACAGAAATAAGCAGAAAAATCAAGGTAAAAAGAATTCAAAAAACGGTTCTAGGTCAAAACCAAAGAGGTATAACAATAACTCAAAACGAAATAATAATCAAAGACCTCGTTCAAACAATAATCGTTCTAGGAGAAATCAATCTCGCGATTCTAAATAAATGATCAACAACAATCCTCTTCACGCATTGGAGCACTGATAAAGGAGACTTTATCGACATTGGGCGTGTTGTTAAGTTGTTTGAATACTGAACGGACATGTTCTGCAGTTCCCTTGACGTGAACTACGTCTACACTAGAATGACACGAATGGCCAAGTCTGCTACTATGGTGATAAGCAGCTACTTCAATTTCACCTGAACGACTAACCATCAGTTTTTGCTCACTACCATGCTGGTAATAGACTACCAAATGACCTTCCACTGTCAAATTGCCATCCATATTCATCAATTCACCTTTTTGTTGCATTTCAGCAAAAAATAAGGCGGCATCACGCAGGAATCTACTACGGTTTTTATATCCAGATTTTTCAATTAAAATGTCTAAGCTATTAGCAAATTCATTGTCTACGCTCAATGATATGATTCGGCTCATGATACTTCGAAAAGGTTTACAATAATAATAATATGCTTTTTCTTAATTATTAACATCTATTAAATAGTTAATAGAAAACGCCGAGCCATGAAGACTAATTGGCATAGGGCCGTTTTGCTAAGTTTATTGATGATTTTTTCCAGCCTTGCTGGGTGCTTAGAAGATGATGCAAGTACAGATGATTCATCTGATAATAATGATTCAGATATTAACTTAGACACAGGAAATAACACTACAAATCAAACTGTAATTCCAGATTATGGAAACATTATGGTATCCACTTACCACGTTGCTCAACTTGTTTCAGCAATAGTTGGGCCTACTGCTAATGTGGAAATGATGAGTACAACAAACATCCCAGTCCATGACTATAAACCTACTATACAAGATACTGTAAGGCTTGCAAATAGCGATGTGTTTTTCTATCACGGGTTAAATCTTGAGCCATGGGTTGCTGATACATTAGCCACTCTAGGTTCCGATGCACCGCCTGCTTATGCTACCCACACAATGCCAACTGGTGAGGCAACTCCTGATTTCCAATCTCTTCTAGTCAGTGACCTATGTAAGCAACTAAATGAAGGAGAAAGAGTATCTAATACCTTGGTGAGTTACGAGAGTCAAGCATCTGAACTAGAAATTCATCTAGAAAGAGGAGTTCAAACTTTAACTTTCCCTGGCGCTGATGCTGCATCTCTTGGAGGGCATGACCATGGCGATGATGACCATGATGACCATGCAGATGATGACCACGACAACCATACTGATGATGGACACGACAACCATACTGATGATGGACATGATGACCATGATGGACACGACGACCATGATGACCACGGAGATCATGATGGACATGCCCATGCTGAACCTGAAAAGGTAATTGAAAATCCTGCTGGATGCCCAGTAGATACCACAATTGCTGTTTTCCACCTTGAAGAAGGACATCATGTTGTGGAATTTGAAGTCGATTCAACTGACATCACTAACTTTGAAGTTGCAGCACTTCCAATGCTTGGAGGGCACGCTCATCATGATCATCACGGACATGGTGACCACGGAGACGACGGACATGATGACCACGG
>NZXL01000055.1 GCA_002697705.1 Methanobacteriota archaeon | reverse complement strand
TTTGTTGTGGAGTAGACGGCCTGTCACCTGGCATCTTTCGGCATCCTTCTATTGCCTTTACAACATCCATGCCCTCTGATACTGCTCCAAAGACAGCGTGATTGCCATTTAACCATGGAGTTGCTACAGTGGTAAGGAAGAATTGTGATCCACCAGTGTTACGACCCGCATTAGCCATTGAAAGTACTCCGGGCTTGTCATGCTTGAGTTTGAGTGCTGAAGGTTCGCACGGTATGTTCCAGCCTGGGCCGCCTGTTCCTGCCCTTCTTGACATTGGGTCTTTCGAGTGAGGGCATCCGCCTTGAATCATGAAATCTTCAATCACTCGATGGAAGTGTAATCCATTATAGTGGCCCATATTTACTAGTTTGACGAAATTTGCAACCGTGTCAGGTGCTTCTTGGTCAAACAAATCAATCGTTATATTTCCTGCTGATGTCTCCATTAGTACTTGCATAACACTGCCAGCATTAGGCAGGTCATGAGCATTGCCGTATACTATTCCCGTCGTATTATTGCTTTAGCCAAGGTCTGAAATGTTGATCTGCATAAGCACGAGCGTAGTCCGCAGGATATCCTGCAGCCATTAGCTGTTGTTCATAGGCTAATTGCTCTGGAGTTATGCTTTGGTCAGCAGCACCAATACCTGCCACTGCAGCATATCCTGCCTCAGAGTAAGCCTTTTCTTGCATTGCAAAGGCATCATTCTTTGAACTTCTTCCTCGAACAAATAGTAGAGTCAATAAGACTAGTATGACTATTCCGCCAATTAATCCAAGGGTGAGTGGAGACATACCTAGAATCTTAGTTTCTGATTCGGCATCATCAGTGGAGTCAGTATTAGCATCACTATCTCCGTCACCACTACCAGTATTATCGCCGCCATCGGTGATATTGCCTGTTGTATCTCCTCCGTCGTCAGGATCGGTGATATTGGTTTGGTCGTCGCCACCGCCTGTTTGGTCGTCGCCGTCACCATTACCATCATCCAAAGGACAGCCGTCTGGCCCAACAATTTCTCCTGCAATTGTATCATTGCACGCATCGTTTTCATTCAACACGCCATCTTCATCGACGTCCATTATCGGGCATCCTTGTCCAAGGTCACCGTTTAGGACACCAAAGGCATCTGGACAGTCGTCTCCATTTGTACCGCTAGCATTGTCTCCAAAGCCATCTCCATCGGTATCATACCATTGTGTTGGATCATTTGGAAGGATGTCGTTTGTGTTGGAAACGCCGTCTCCGTCCAAGTCTTTACATCCATATCTATCAATCGTAGAAGTTCCCGCACTTGCTGGACAATCATCGACAATCCCGTCGCCAGTATCAGTTGTATTGAAGAAGTCTCTATCTGCATCGTTAGCCCAAAGTTCGTCCTCATTTTGAACATAGAAAGGTTCTGTCTCGAAGACGTTGTTTGTTTCATTGGTCTCGGCTAATTGCCCATTTGTGTCGAGTGTTAGTTTGCAAGTATAATCTCCAGATAAAGAATCATTAGGGATTGTGAAGAAAACATAATCTTCACTGACTGGTGTTTGATTATATGATGCAGCTGTTGAAACCCCAACTGAAGTTGTGAATACTTCCGCTTGAGTTACTCCTGAAGAGTCAATAAATTCAATTGAAACAGAAACTGCTTGCCCATATCCTGGACCTCTTAAATTATTGAAAATCCACGAGATTTGAATCTCTTCACCGGTAAATGTCTCTGCGATTGTTGGACATGTTAATGATTCTACGACCAAATCTGCTTGTGCAGGTTGGGTTGAAACGATTTCTAAATCATATGTACCTTCTCCGCCCTGTCCATCAATTACAATTGTGAATGTTTCATCTTGACCTTCATACTCTGAAATATTGAGTGATTCAAACATCAAGCCGTAAGTTGTATTGTCAGCACTTGCTACAAGGTTGCCTTGGCTATCTGTCAGTGTAGCAGTAAATGGCAAGTCTGTACTTGCATTAAAGTGAACTTCTGTATTATAGTAATCATTTATTGTAAATGAATAAGCATCTTCTGTATCAGATATACTCAAACAACCCGACCCGCTAATTCCGTTATTGGTCCCAAGTGGGATTCCTGATGAATCTGCATCTTGACCAAGTCCTAGGTCGTTTTGTGAGCCACAATCAAACGGAGGAACGTATGCAGTTTGGTCTGGCTGACCAATCAATAGACGGTATGTTCCTCCAGGGTTGGTGGTAAAGCCACCAAAGTATGTGATGTTTAGATAGTAATCTCCAGCTACTCCTGCAAGGTCTGTATCTGAAAGAGATACAAATTCATCGCTAGCAGAAGATAGGCTTGAGTCGATGACTGTCCCATTAGGAGCAAGTAGTCTCAAATCGAAATCCGCTCCATCTATCGGTGCTGTCACCATAGTTACGTTGAGTTCTTGACCAGATGTGACTGTTACTTTATACCAATCATAATTGTCATTATCATCCACACAGCCTCTGTACTCTACAACAGGGTCTGTTCCCGTATCAAATGCAGTCGAGGTCTGATCGCCAATATCTCCTCCTGTAGATGCATCATTTTGAACGGTTTGACATGCTGTGTTTGGTGTGCCAATTGTCATTGGATTGTCGGATGCTGCAGCATTATCCAGTTCGGACTTTTCGATAATCAAATCTTCCTTATCCAAGGTTACAAAGACGTTGTAATTTCCTTGAACGATATTTGATGGAATTGTTCCTGTGATGCTGAGAGTTTGGGTTCCATTGATTACTAATCCACTAGACCAAGTGGCATTTCCTAAGTAATGGTCAACCCATGTGTCGGCACTATCGACACTCAAAACAGCCTCTGCTAAGAATGAGTCAGTGAGGTCTTGTGTTCCATCGTTGATGACTTCTACGTCGACAGTTACCGTATCTCCTGGGTTCTTAGCCGCAGTATTGAATGTGATGTTTTCAATTGCCAAGTTTGGTATTGGGGCACTCCAATTAGTCCATACCTCTAAGGTCCAATTAGAATTGCCAGACCACTGAGACACATTGATGAAATATGTTCCTGGTTGGTTTTCAAAATCGCTATCTATTGAGGTCACCTTTTCTGGATTGGAGCTAAGGGCAAAGTCAATCACCGTCCCATTCGGTTGGTGTAATCGCAAATCTAAATCATCNCCTGTATCGAAAGTCAATACTGCATCTATTGTATGGTTCAAAGGAACGTCGAATGCGAATACGTCGCTTGAATCTGTTGAGTCTACACAGCCAGTGAAAACCGCCGTGACATTGCTTCCAAGATTGTCGGGTGAATCAGTCCAATTAGCCGTTGCGTCGTCCCCTTGACCTGCATCATTTTGTGGATTTTGCCAATCCAAACAAGTCTCGGTATAATTAGTCCAAGTCTCTATATCATAATCACCATCGCCAGAATATTGGAAAACTACGATCCAATATGTGTCTGCAACGCCGTCCTTAGTAGAACCTTCACTTGTTACCAGTTCTTCGGGGTCATATGTCAAAGATGAATCAATAATGTAGTATGTGGCGTTGTCCTCGAATACGAGGTATAAATCATAATCAACGGTTGTACCATCGCCGAAATTATCTAGTGTCACATCGATGTTATTATTGGCTGACATTGAAAACTCATACCAGTCTTCTTGGTCTGCACTGTCTACACAACCTGAAAATGTGGTCGTAGGGTCAGAGCCGATGGATTTGGCTGTTTGTGCAGTTGCGTTTCCTGTGTCGCCTTGCGAACCTCCATCGTTTTGTAATACGGGGCACGGGGCTTTTGCTCCNGCCNNCATNGGTTGCTTTCTGACCTCATCAAGAGTTTGATATTGGTCGTTCTCAGAAGAGGTGTCTTCAGAGAATAAATATTCGCTAACAGGGGTATCAATGGAATTAATCACTGGAGAAAGTGCAGTGAAAATAAACATCAAACCAACCAAAATTCGTAGATTACGCATGGGTCTCACATTCTAATGTGCGCGCCGCTAAGTTATCAAAGTACGGTCTTAAAGCCTAATTTTAGGCTACCTTGGGGCTTGCTGAATTAACCGCATCCGACACCCCGCCTTCATATCTAGCAAAGTTTTCTACAAACATTCTTGCCAGATTGTCTGCAAGTAAATTGTATTGTTCGCTATCATCCCATGTTTTGATCGGTTGAAGGACATCAGATGGCACGCCTGGGCACTGCAAAGGAACTTCGAATCCAAACCTCTCATCTATGGTATATTCAATATTGTCGAGTTCGCCGTCCAGAGCAGCGTTTAACATCGCTCTTGTATACTTTATTTTCATTCTATTTCCAATACCGTATGGGCCGCCGGACCAACCGGTATTGATTAGCCAAGCAGTAGCTCCATGTTGATTCATCTTTTCTGAAAGTAAATCTGCATAGACTCCGGGATGCATGGGCATGAATGGCTCTCCAAAGCATGCTGAAAATGTGGCTTGTGGTTCTTTTACGCCTATTTCAGTACCTGCAACTTTAGCAGTATATCCGGATATGAAGTGGTATGCTGCTTGTTCTGGCGTCAAGCGTGAAATCGGAGGCAATACTCCAAAGGCATCACATGTAAGGAAGATTACGTTTTGTGGGTGGCCGCCTTTAGAATCTAAAGTTCGGTTTTCAATAAATTCGATAGGGTAAGAGCCGCGGGTATTTTGTGTCTTACTGGTATCGTGGAAGTCAGGTACGCCGTCGGCATTCATCACTATATTCTCAAGAACGGTTCCATACTTTCTAGTCGTAGCAAAGATTTCTGGCTCGTCTTCCTCTGAAAGGTCGATTAGTTTAGCATAGCATCCGCCTTCAAAATTAAAGACTCCGTTTGCGCCCCAGCCGTGTTCATCGTCGCCGATTAAGGCACGGTTCGGATCTGCTGAAAGTGTAGTTTTTCCAGTACCGGATAAACCGAAAAATATCGCTGTGTTTTCACCGGTCGTATTTGCAGAACAATGCATTGGGAGTATTCCTTTCTTAGGTAAAATCAAATTCATGACTGAGAAGATTGATTTCTTTATTTCCCCAGCATAGCGNGTACCTCCAATAATTACTTCTTTNGCTTGATAATTAACGATTACAAAGCATTGGGAATTTAGTCCATCTGCTTCTGCATCTGCTTCAAAGTGAGGGGCGTGAAAAACTGTAAACTGAGGTTCATGAGACTCTAGTCTTTGCTCGTCTGGTCTGATAAACATGTTACGAGCAAAGGCGCTATGCCACGCGTTTTGAGTAATTACTCTGATAGGTAATGCTTCTGAAAAGTCTGCACCACAATAAAGATCTTGAACGAATAAATTCTCTTGATGGGATAAATAGTCGACTACTTTTGCTCTCATTCTATCAAATGTTGCAGCATCGGTGGAAATATTTACATCGCCCCAATTGACATCTGAAGAGGTCGTCGGTTCGTCTACAATGAACTTGTCATTTGGCGAGCGCCCGGTTCTTTCACCGGTATGTGTAACCAGTGCTTTATGAGCGCTAAAAACACCCTCTTTTCGTTGCACTGCTAAGTCAATCAAGTCTTTAGCAGAAAGGTTCCAATGGGTGTTGCCAGAACACTCTAATCCATGGTTTTCGAGGTCGCCCGACGGCTCCCCATAGGTCTCGGCCATATCAACTCGTTTAGTCGACCGTCTTTGTGATTTTCGCATACCCNNCCTTTTTCAATTATCAAAAATCGACCTATTCGCTCATCGTATAATGGATTTAATTCAGCGTTTTATGTAGCAAACTGGGAGAGGTTTCAAGTTCTGTAATTAGCGGACATGGGTTATGTCTGAAGACTCCAATCCAAAGGATGATGGAGTAAAAAGAGATGAAATGATTCGTAAAAAGAATTTCTCGAGAGCGAGGGGGCTTGATATTTCCTCGTTTATGATAAATGAGGAAAAGGACGAGCAGGAATCTGAATCTGTCGATTTAGAGGAAGATGTCGTCAAAGATATCGACAAGGCAATGGGCGAAGTTGTAGAGTTGTTTTCAAGGGGCGGAGATGAACACAAGATGGCTGGTGCTGTCCAAAAAGATGGTACTGTGATTAAACCTCCTGAAAATGATAGTGTCACCGACATGTCGATTCATGGAGAGAAGCGGCTAGGTTTTGGCCTATTGATTGCCATGATTTTCATTTGGTCGGCGATTGGAACAATTGTCGGAACAGTTTTAGCCCCTGTTGTAAGTGCTACTGGACTAATATTGATGGTCATTATCGGGCTCCTTCTTGGAGAAAAATGGATTCCAAATCCTAACATGCGGATTTTAGGAGTCACTTGGGTTATTATCTCGATGAAATTATTCTATGGACTTGCCATAGATATGTGGCGTTGGGACTGGTTGGTCGGTCTTCCAATCGAAGAAGGGCAGGCACTAGGAATTTTTCTTCTTTCAGCTGTAGGATTAAACATATTCTTGGCTCAAAGACATGATGAGGATGCTATTGCTGCACAAGCAACTCTAATTCTTTTGGTGATTGGAAGTGCTACTGGGGCCTTGTATGGTGAACTTGGCATAGCAGTGATGATAGCCGTCGGCACAATGATGCTGCATGGATTGGCTCTTTTACGTAATTCTGGTAACTTGGCAAGCCTTGGAATTGCGGTTTCTTATCTGTGGATTGGAGCGCATGCCATTTCCAATAACTGGAATCTATTCGGATTGGAGATCATCCCATTTGAAGATGATTTGATTTTATTCTTGTTGATGGTTTGTATTACCGCAGCGAATGCTACAATGGCTGCTAAATTTGTCGATGCTGATAATTGGTTCTCTTCGGCTTTCAAATCCTTGGGCCTAGGTAAACCTGGACTCTGGTCTGTATCTGTTGGACTTGGGATGATCGGGGCACTACTTGCAATAGCTGCTAATCGTTTGGAAACTGGATATGCTTTAGCACAATTAGTATTGTTACTGACTGCGTTTAGTGCCTCATATCTTGTTGTAAGAGGAGTTCCTTGGACGAGTTTGGCTCCTTGGGTTTTGGTGCCGGCCCCGTTCTTACTCGCTGCATTATCTCTAATGGTTTCAGGAGTGTTTGATGCCGAATTAGAACGTTTCAGTTTACAGCCTTATAGCCTATATGCTGCAATGACGGCTTTATTCACCGCTAGTGCCTTACTACGCCACCAAACAGCGGTTTCCGACCATGTTCTTTGGGCGGGAGGTTTAGTGATTGTAACTCTATTGACGCTGTTAATTCCTGCCGATGACCAAAGCACTGGGTCTAGAACTCTTTTAATCTCTCAAGGCATTGTTTGGATTGGTTTATCATATCTTGCAGTTCAAAGAAATTCACCATCTATAGCAGGTACTGCTGTAATAGCTCCTTGGATTTGGTTGCTATTCTTTGCCACAGATGCTGAAAATAGACTGATTTCAGCGGATTTTATTCCTGTGGCAATTGCCGAATATGATTTAGCGATGTGGATGGGTTTGCTATTGGTTCAGCAAGTTTGGGTCAATATCGAGCATGGTGAAACTGGCTTGAATATAGCCTCTAGGCTTGCGGGACTATCAGAATTCAGTGCAAGATTAAGAGATTCTGCCGTACTTCAACTTTGGAATTTGAGTTTCTTGCTAACATTGTTTGTAACTTGGGCAATAACAAGGCCAGGCGCATTGCCCGCTTATGGGCTATATGGCATCCTATGTGCCCTTTTAGCTGGGCATGTTGCGATGGTATATCTTGGGAAGCACAAAGGAAAGCCGAGATCTTTGATGACTGTGTGGGGAATTTCTGCTGTAGCATTGTCGTGGACTTATGGCCAAGCTGCAATATGGGCACTTACTCTGGTTGCAGCATGTGCTGTATTGTTACATGTTTCTGATAGAATGAAAGCATCTGGTGCTAATGAATTTGAATTGAAAAAGGCAGAAGCGCTTCCTGGCCAATTATTGACTTTGATGATGGGNCTGCTTTCTGGGTTCTTCGTCATCATTGCATTAGACCCACTGAATATGACTGTTCTTACAGGAAGTGAGAACTTATTGGCAGAAGAATATAATTTGCTTATTTTGACTATTATCACGTTGGCTGCAATCGCCCTTTATCTTGTTCGAGCATCTAAGTTAGAGAAATTACTGCCGCCTGCACTATCTGCAGTTGGCCTAATGGTTGTAATGATTTTAGCCGGGCAGGTTCAAGATTCCGGTATTGTGGTATTACTAACCATTGCTGCATTCATCGTTTCTGGCGCCTATCTCGCCTTACAAGGTGAATTCCGCTCTGGAATGCGAGCATTGGCAAGGAAAGAGGAGCGGTTGGCCAGAATTGAAGAAAAGCGACAAAGATTGGCTGATTTTATCTCTCAAAATTCTGAAAGTGAAGGCCAAGAAAACGTGGATAAAGAAGTAGAAGCGACAAAGAAAGACTCTAATCTACAATTGATTGACGTTGAATTACTAGACCTCGCTGAGAAGCAAAGGAAACGAGCTAAGAGAGCCGGAAGTATTGGGCAATATGATCTCGAGGTAGGAGATATCCATCATCGCCCTGTAATCGTGATCTCATTCCTTGTTACGGTGATATTAGCCTCTATGTTCTTATCCTTCACCACAGGTAATGGGTTTACAATTTTGGCCTTCTGTGTAATGGTATCGATATTATTCATTACATTGGCAAGATTAAGAGCAAATCAAATCGGTTTGCGGCTTCCTGATGTCATGGGCATCGAATTACCTATTGCGATTTCCATGGCTGGACTTGTCCTAGTGCATATAACTGGAAGAATTTCAAATTCCGTCATAGAATTAGATGATGCTAAGCATCTGGCTGTGATTGCGGTTGGGCTAACCATACTTTCAGGTGTTGGGTTATTGGGCAGAAGTGACTTAGGGCTTAGAATTCCTAATGCCTTAGAAGGCATTGTTTACCTATTAGCATTTGATCGAATAATATGTGTAATCATTGGTGGCGAAGTTCCTCTTCCATTCCAATTTGACCCATTCGATGGGGCATTAATGGATTGGATAATACCATTGGTTTTCATTGAGATACTTATGCTCGGATTCTTGTTTGGGTTCGATTGGGTTGAAGGTGAGAGGATTAAGCGTGGATTGGCAGACCACCGGGGCTCAGGTGGCAGGTCTGCATGGTTGGTTTTTGCAAGCATGGTTTCATTTGGACCCGCTGCAATTTTAGCTCTTTTATTTGGTATCAGAAGAGGTTGGTCTTGGCAACAACCTGCAGTGGTTATGATCGCTTGGGTAATGCTCCCATTGCCGATTCATGGAACATTGTTTTGGGCTAACAACTACATCGCATTACCAGTATTTGGAATGAACCTTACAGCTGCAATACTTGGAGTCGTGTCGATAATGTTCGTTGTATGGAGCATTGTTGAAAGTAAGGGAATATGGCTTGCATCGGCACTATGGTCTGTACATATCCTATTGCTTTCAGCTGGCATTGGTTGGGGTGATTTAGCGATTCTATCTGTCTTTGTAATGATTTGTTCAACAACCGCTTGGGTTAGTGGAATAATCACTCTAAGAAAGAGTTGGAGAGTTTTTGGTGCGCTGGATTTAGTAATTGCGTGGATTATCTCATTTGTCATGTTAAGCCAAGGTGGAAGTATTGAGAGTATGCTAACCGTATTGGTTGCTTCGGCTGGACTTCTTGGGCTTGTCACTTACCTAACCCAAACTTATCAAGCAGAAATGGAAAAGGAATAACCTAACTCATCTGCATTTTCAAATGGGCTACAAGAGAGTCTACCAATTGATCTAGCCCGTAGATATTAACATTAGAAGATAGTCTCAAGGATACACTTATTTTTGCTTGAGTTCCGCTATTTCTAATTCCTAATGATAAATCATCATTGTTGAAATTAGCATGTATCAGCATTAAATTTTTCTCGCCTTTTAGTCGGCTTCTTTGCCAATTAGTAACCGAACCAAGATTTGCTAATCCTTGTTGAGCCATTTGTTCGACCTCGTCAGAAAGAGCATTTAGGCCATCCCATAAATCTCGATCTACTTCGGTTGCAGACTTGCGTTTTTTCCAGCCTCGTTTCATTAGATTTCTTGGGTTATGATTCGAAAGAGCCAATAAAAATGTGGTTAAAGTTGCTGCTCCGTCCCCAACTAAACTCCACTTGTTATTATCCAAAGGGTGACATGAAGGCAATACTAAATGTCCAGAATCTTCAACGCCAATGATTTTTGGAGACTGATTGGAAGATATTAGTGACTGCTTTCCATTCGATTGGCTCAAAGAAAAGGAGAGCCACCTATCTCCAACAGCAGTTTCAACAGTGGAAACGTGTTGTGGATATCTCTCTAGATTTGAAAGTAGAGATAGGTCTGATTCAATACTGGCGGCAAGTTTCCAATTGCCTCCAATTTCTGTTCCAGCATTGACTACAGTATCTGCAATTGCATCGCCATCAATCACTTTGAAGCCTTCTTTGGTNGCCTGAATTATCAAGCATCTATCGCCNTCTCCGTCCAANGCTGCAGCTACTATNGTNCCNGGTTCTGCAGGTTTCAATTGAGAAAGTAATAGGTGCGATTCTTGTTTTGCTTGCTCAAATGTCCAAGTTTGTGTTGGNGACATTTCTCCTGCNCCACAATTATGATTCATCAATTTGGCCTTATGACTNACTTCTAAACTTGCNATTCCAAGGTTGGNTTCAAGCCAATCNGCAAACCANNTGGATGCTGAACCTTTTGATGAGTCGATAAGTAATGGATTGGCGATTTTGAAATTATTTGATNCACTGAATTGCCCAANTAGGCTTGTGAAGTCATCTAATCTTTTTGTCAACCAACCGANGTGTAGATTCATTAGACCANTNGGAACTGGAATAATCGGTTTTGGGCGCNGACATTATTTCTTGTTCTATATCATCTATTTCTCTTTCCTCTTGAGATAGTTGTTCGGCAATTTGAGATATTTCATTTTCTAAACTAGGAGTTGTCTTAAACCCAAAAGCATCAAAGATTTTGAGGCCAGAGTCGCTTACTGGGTTGTGACTAGCAGTAATCATACAACCGATTCTAGCCGCGTTATGAAGTGTTGCATAATGAAGAGTCGGTGTGGCGCAAACCCCTATTTGGATGACTTTGCAACCAGAAATTTGAAGTCCCAAAGTGAGGTTCTTGGCAAGTAATTTATTGTCAGGTCTTTCATCCCAACCTATCACAACATTATTTCCTTCACCAGGCATAGTATCGTGGATTCTACCGAGAACTTCTCCAATTAAACGCATTAGAGATGGCGATACTTCTCTCTTTAGATGTAAATTCTCAATGGCTTGCTGCTCGCTAATAGAATTTCGATTGACCAGTCCGCGAATACCATCGGTACCAAAGAGATTCAATGTCATTCAATTCACCTGTGAATTGACTGTGCAGGATGTACTCCAGTCACCGTAACATTAGGCCAAACAACACTATTACAGCCCAAAATAGTTCCAGGATTAGTTACAGCATTGCACCCTAACTGACTGTCCTCTCCAATTATTGCCCCAAACTTCCTAAGGCCACTAGCGACTCTTTCACCTTCAATTCTGAGATATACCTCGGTTCCATCATTTCTAAGATTGCTTAGTTTTACTCCAGCACCAAGATTTACGCCCTTGCCAAGAATTGAATCTCCGACATAGTTGAAATGTGGTGCTTTTGAGCCTGGTAAAAGAATTGAATGTTTAACCTCGCTACAGTGGCCAACTAAAGCCCCCGAGCAAATCCATGAATTCTCTCTAATGTATGCACCGTGTCGAATTTGTGCATTTTCACCAACATAACATGGTCCAATAAAATGTGTAGAAGGTTCGACAACGGCCGATTGCTCTATGATAACTGGGCCTTTTGTTTCATCAATTGTAACGCCTACCCGTTCAAATTTTTGGGGGCTGTCTATCGAATTAAGCAAATTGATTAGTTGGGATTTGAGAGAGTTTTGCGAATTAGGATCTAAAATATCCCAAACGGATAGCCCGGCATCAAAAAAGGGTTGATGGGGTACATTTTTGTTGTCAAAACTAGGAAATAGTGAAGATATGTGTGTATAACTTGGCCACTCCATACATCTTGCCAAGATGCAATATCGCATGAAGTTGCCGTTATATTTAGCAAGCCATGCGGTAAAGCCTCTTTCCCGTAGCATTATCAAGACGGAAGCCGACCATCTCTGAAAGATGACGCGGGATGAAAAGCCCTACCTTCCTAGTGGTAAGGCCGTGATTTCTCATCCTTCTCTCATTGGAAAGATGGTGAACTATGTCGGCTGCTGAACAGTCTGGAAAGACCGATACATAATCGATAATCTCTTCTTTTAGGCGTTCTAATCTTGCTTGTTTCTGGGATCCTTTTCCTCTCATATCTATCATGTTATATTTGTCGATTAAAGTATATCAACAAAGCAAGGGAAGTCCGTGGGCTCCCAAAAAATCATTCAATTTTCAAAATATCTTGCCACTTTTTTGATGAGCCGCGACGGAAATAATTGGTGTGGAAGTCTCGTTGGCCTACAAGTGAGCTTCTAATCAGTTTACCTCTACTGTCATAGCAACCCCATTTGGTATGAATTGGAACCATTAGTTGTTTTAATTCGAGAGACGGTCCCGTCGGTTGTGGAGTTTTCTGCTTCACAGTCTCACTGACTCCATCCCAATGTAGCATATCCATTGATGGGCATTGTAATTGTGATTCATTTTCGAATCTGATTGTGCCTTCAGCAGGCTTTACCGGTTTCCAATCACCAGCCCTGCGCCCATTATTCAGCCAAGTAACCATGCTCTTCATTTGTTCAATGGTAGCCATTGCCATGTGGGCTTTTTCCCACCAACCATCGCTTCTAGCTAAGGTTACATGATGCACTCCTGGAGTTATCATTCTATTATCCAAAGCATCTGCATAAGTTCGGCATAGGTTTTCTAATCTGATAATAAAAATCGGCATTGGGCCAAGATTCAAGCGATTTAATTGGAAGGGATTAGCCAATTCCCCCAGAAGTAAAAATGGCTTCCTGTCTTGTAATAAACTAGAGTTTTCCTGTGATAAAAGTGAGTCTATCGACTCCCCTTCACAGGTGAATTGAGAACAATATTTTTGTATTTCTGAAAGATTTAAGGATTCTTTAGATTCGTAATTGTCGCCTTCATTTGAAAGATAGTGAATTGATTTTTTAGTAACCAATATTGGCCCCTCTGGAAGAGGTAATGGCGAATTCGCAGGAGCATATTGCCATAAATTGGGAGTTTCAGGCTGCATGTTAATTGCCAGAAAGTTGTACTTCTTAAAACGACACTTATGAAGTAAATGTTGATTCAAGCATGCATTGTGGGCATGTCACTTTGATCGGCCTAATTGCTGGAATTCCTAATGCGACCCCGCACCCAGGGCATAATATTGCTTGGTCGACATTTTGCCTTCTTTGTGAAACCCCTGGGGTTGGGTCGTATTCAAAACGAAAATTGGATTTATCCATAACCTGGGCAGGCGTAGTATAATCCTTGTAATTATTATCAACTATAGGTGTATTAGAATTTGCTTGCGGTGAAGGATCATACTCTCCGCCTTGCGAATATCCTGGAGGGTTTTGTGAAGGAAGCATTGCCATTATGGTCGCTTCGGGCAGGCCATATTTTGTAGCCATTTTAGCTACTTCTAAAGATAAGTCATATCCCGATAAAGAACGCAACATGGCCATGTCACTAGCTTCTAATGTCATCATAAATCACCCTATACTTGGGTAGGTTTTGAGCGTTGACCCTCTATGCTCAAGGGAAATATACACAATATTGTATATATTTTACATCAAAGAGTTCAAAAGAGGTTGGCGTCGGGGGAGCAAATGTGGAGAGGGGCAAATGAGTAAGTCTAGGACCCAAAAATTTACGCGTGAAAGGCTACATAGAATGAATTCGCAAGAACGTTCTAAGGTCGCTAGAACACTCAGTTGTAGAGAGACAATGTCCAAAGCACATTGGGTATTTTCAAGAGATTCTGTAGCAGATGTTATCGAAGACTTAACTGAAAATGATTGGGACCATGTATTTGTTGTAAATAGTGATGGAGTCCCCACTGGAAGAATTCATGCTGTTGATGTTTTGAAGTTAATAGCAAAGAAAAACGTTGAGCGTTCAGTCGCTTGGATGCATAGCGTCCCTGCCCAGCAATTGGTAAATTTGCCACCTCTAACTGTAAGAAGTGAAACGCCATTGCTAAAGGCTGGTGCGTTAATGCTAACTCATGATTTGAATCAAATTGGCGTCATAAATGAACAAGGAGTCCTAGTTGGAGTCGTTGAACACAAAACTATGGCCAAACATATTCCGAAGTTCATTATTTGAGTTCAAATTCCCCAATAACGGTCTGATTGAGCCTGTTTTGCTTGAAGTGTGCTCTTGATTGTTGTCGCCATCCACAATACTACCACCCAAATCAATGGGTAACCAAGGTCAGTGAGAATCTGAGATACACTGAATTCATATGAGTCTCCTTTGAGTACATCTGTCGAGATTATCAGTGCGGCGTTTACAAATGAGTAAACGACCATTCCAAAAATACCAAGAACGATTAAACGGCCTGAAAAAGAACCTCTT
Organism: Methanobacteriota archaeon; assembly: GCA_002697705.1. Lineage (GTDB taxonomy): Archaea > Thermoplasmatota > Poseidoniia > Poseidoniales > Poseidoniaceae > MGIIa-L1. The sequence continues at coordinate 12,698 of NZXL01000055.1, read as the reverse complement.
CTCAATCTTAAGAACATGAAACCTGCAGTTGATGTCAAGAATGCGATAACCATCCATGCAAGTGCTGAATGAACTACCTCAAGCCATAAAATAGAGGTTTCAACCGTCGAAACTAAATCATCGTAGGCTCGATAACCTTCAGCTACTGCAAAAATTGCACTGAAGAGTGTTGCAGTCCAAAGTAAAGAAGAAAACATAGCTGCGTCGGCGTTATCTCTCATCTCCTGGATAACTCTGTTAACGGTGGTTTCAATTCCTGCCCCTTTACTAAAAATATACAATCCAGTGACTAGGGGTAACGCACCAATAACAATTCCTCCAATCTCTTGAGGTAGCATAATTCCTAACCCAAGGATGGCCAATACTAGCCCGAATGGAATCATTATTTTTGCTCGCCATTTAGGATCTTCAAGGGCTTTTACGATATAGTAATAAGTTCCTTCAATACCTTTTGATTGCTTGACAATTATCTTTTCAACATGGTCGATTCTAACTTGAGATTGAATGATAGGAAGAACCGATTCGTCCTCAGCACCATCTGTTACAAGTATTGCTTTGTCCGGTTGAAATGCAGCGACTACTTCCTCTAATTGAGCCGCTATCGCTCTGTCGGAACGAATACCAACTTTCTCATCACCTGTTAGAATTGCAATTTCAACCTCATCGTCTTCCGCTGAATTCTCACTCAGGTTATCGTGCTGTGATAAAGCACCAAGAATGGCATTGGTATCGCTCTCCTCGGGGTCAGCGATACCCAACTTTAGTGCGGCTGTCAAAACTTGACGGCGCCCCACAACTGGGCCTCTAATGGCTGTCTTAATTCCAAGATCATTGTCTCGGTCAACAGTCAAAACAAGGGTTCGTGTCATGTGGATTCACCGTTTGATGTTCATGCTAACTCGTCCTACATTTCAAAGGCTTCGCGCGAAAACCCATTTGAACTGAAGTTTTTATCAGTCTTTTTCCACTGTGACGGGTTTCGAATCATCTTTGGAAACTTCTGCTTCAAATTTTTCTTCCGCGGCTTTATTTTTGGCCTTCCAACGCTGTGTTGCACGGATATATTTCAACGGATGGTCGAGCCATGGTTGATCGCATAATCGGTCGTCGCCTGGAAGAACTGGGCAGTTGTGGTTTACTTTCAAACTGCTACACTTGGCTGGAGTGTATGCATTATCATACAGGTGATTTACCTGGTACGTGGTAGTTCCTTCGCTAAAATCTGGAGCCCCGCTGAAGAAATTAACGCATGATTCTCTAGGTATCGCTAACGTAGCTGCCATAGCTCCAAGGAAAACCCTGCCGAAGTGATTAACGTTAACTCCCTTGGCTAAATCAGATACGACGGTAATCATGCAAGGAGGCCAATCAGATTCGTCCGCTCCGACAAGTGCTATTGCTTCACTCGCTTTGTTAGCCATCAAGTTTCGAACCATACCGACCGGCTCAGCAAGACGTATTGCGAGATCTGTTGTCACCTCTGCCATTTTTTCTAGTGCTTCTGTTTCAATCGAAGCCTTGATTCGTTCACGTAAAAGTCTAGACAATTTTTCTGAAGAGGTGTACTGTTGCTCTTCAAACAGGGTAATCCAACCGTCCTGAATATCATTATTGGCGAGCCTCCACCTACTACCGGTTATTTTTGGACATATCTCAATGAAATCTACTAAATTTATCTTCCATACTTTGCCTTCTTTCTTCTGCTTGACATTTTGCATTGCCATAGAGCCGGTTGAAAAGTCATAACTTTCATCTTTCTTATCTTCAAATTTGATCCCTGTTATGTAGGTTTTAGCAATGCTCTCTAAGTTATTATCATCCTTGGCTAATATCTGCTCAGCTCGCGCTGCCTCGGCTTGAGACCAACGTGCAATCAGGCGTTCGTCTTCAGATGCGCAGACAACCAATCTTGCATAATAAAATGAAAACGCTTCGATTAAGCGGCCTTCTTCTGTATGGATATCTCCTCCGACCACTTCCACTCCTTCTTTGGATTGAACTGAGTCAATAAGTCTGATTCTGGCTCTTTGTCTGGCTTTTTCCATCCATTCCCCATCTAGTAATTCCTCTAAATTTATCTCATGTTTTTGTGCCATATTTCTAATCCATTCGGCCGCTTGAGGTAAGAAAGGATAACGAGATAACGTGACTTCATCGTTTAACGATGGAGGTTCACGTGGAACGGGCATGTAATATCCACATAGCCAACAGCATATGAACTCCTTCATGTGGATGTTTTGATGATGTAGATAGGGCTGGGCGGTCTATGCAAGGGGGTCGTTTACAGCGTCTTATTGGTTTTCAAGACGATGTTAGATTGTCGTTTGGATGGAATTACTCCGACGATCTTGATAGTGCTAAATCGATGGAGGGGGCTTTCAAGGAAGATGTTCCATATGGTGTAGAAAACTGGAGTTTAGATTCTAGAAGTAGATGTTTAGAAGAAATCTGTGCAGAGTTAGCGACTTGTGATAAATTGGTCATTATTGGGGCAGCGGTGGAACAACAGCAACTTTCAGAAATTGATTTTTCCAATACTGCGGTAATCGCCGCTGATGGTTCTGTCGGCGCAATGCTTGACTACGAATCATTAACCTGTATTGTCAGTGATTTAGATGGGGGAGAGCATATCGATTTTGCAGCATCAAAAAGCCAGCGGTTTGTCATACATGCTCATGGGGATAATATTTCTAGATGGCAGAAGGTTCTCGATAATTGGAGTGCTTTCTCTAATCCGCCTAGCCTTGTATTATCGCATCAAACCAATGAAAGCCTTCAGGGGATGCATAATTTTGGCGGTTTTACCGATGGCGACCGTGCTGTGTGTTTTGCATTATGGGCAGGAGTTACAGAAAATAAGATCGAGTTGGTCGGGTTTTCTACACAAAGGGTCGGAGTTTGGTCTGGAGCCACTAACCTCAAAACCAAAATGAAGAAACTATCTTGGATGAAGAAGATACTGAGTTTCTTGAATTTGGAAGGACAAATTAAAGATTAATTCACTTGTTTCTAAGCGCCCTCAGTTTTTCTTTCAGCGCGTCTCTTTGAGAAGATGATTCAGCTTGTTTAGAACTATCAGATTGGTTTCTACGACTAAACATATCCTTCTCCCAAACATGGATCTTACCATCATCAGACCCTATTGCAACCCTAGAATCATTGCTGAAAATCGTTCTTGTTTGTGGAATTGGCGATTTGGCAATAAGGTTTCCATTGGCTAAATCTCTCACCTCTAAGTTGCCCTCAATTCCGCTCCATCTTGTTGACCAATGCGTGGTTGTTTTGGAAGATTTGAAGCCAATCACTTGATTGGTTATTGGCGCACCAGTTTCAGTCCAGATGGTTTTGTTTGCTGCATTTGTAGCGACTAGTGCTCCACCTTCTAAAGATGCTATACGCATTTTCTTTGTTGCTTGTAATGATTCAATAGATTGTTCGAATTTATTCTCGGTTGTTTTCAAATTACTAATCGTTCCATCTGCGTGCCCGAGTAAAACTTCGTTTGACGTCACGCCCCCACACATTATAGGAGAAGAAGTTTCTAATTGGTGGTTGATTATCTCGCCCTCTGTAAGAATCTCCCCCCAGCCCGACATGGGCCTTCCTAGGCCAACTAGGATTTTCGACTGGTGTGAAATAATAAACCATGGTCGCTCATTCATCTTGATTACCCACCTTTGTTCGCCTTCAAGGGAATATTTCCAGATCGCTGATTCTAAGAAATCGTTGTGTTCGATATCATAAACCGATGACGTAACATATATTTCATCATCCTCAACTATTGCCGAATCTGCACTACCCTCTAAGGGATGTTGCCAATTTATTTGGCCTGTTTCTGCGTTTAGATTGACTATGTGTAAGCCAGATGTTAGAATTATCTGATTCTTATGAAAGATTATTTCAGTAATCCTATCGGGCAGTTCTTCAGACCATAGTAAGTCCCCGTCGGAATTCCATTTTCTTATTTGGCCGTCCCAACCTCCAGCGACAAGATTGTTTTGTTCGTCAAAAGAAACTGAGGCAACGGATTGCTCTAAAGAGCGAATCATCCAACACGCCCCCAACAAGTCCATATTGGGCCATGTTTGGCTCCCCGTCATAATAGAGACGCTTGTTTTGCATCAAAATTATCAATTATTGGCTTAGAATATTTATTCCATGCTTATCTTTGGTTTTTTGATTGAATAAGTAAGAATGAATGCTACCAGTCCAAAAAGACATGCTGAATAATAATGGCCCATTGTGAAAAATGATAGGGCAGCACTTGTTCTAAGTAAAGCGATAGAGCCTGATTTCATTGACCAAATTGCGAATCCCATTGAGATTAATGCTAAGGAAATAAATGCAATTCCAACTGTAGTGTACAGAGTTGATGCCCCCGGATCCATCAAAGGATGGTCCATTTGCTCAGGCGTTTTATCTATCTCCCGTATTTCACAATCATCGGCTCCATTAGAGCATTCTTGTTCAGCAAAATCTTCCTCTGAAGGGACCTCGAAATCAATTGTGGTAAATCCAATCGGCTCAAATAGTGCGGGAGGAGAGAGTAGTACTCGATTGGAAAATACGTCTCTATGCCCGTTTCTACTAACTATAATATCAACTCTAACCATTCCAGGGTCTAATTTTTCAATTTTAAAATTACCATCCGAGTCAGTATTAAATTCACTAGAGTTCCAATCCCCGTCTTCTAACCATGAAACATACACTGTGGAATTGTTCAAACCATTGCCTTCGTGGTCATATACAGTTCCTCGGAATGTCGCGCTATCATCAGGAGCATTTTGAGACATACTGTAAACGAATTCATCCGGCCTAACAAGTCCGGATTGGGGAGAGGTGTAATCCAGTCCATTAATGAGGCCAAGTAAAGCGATAATGATGACAAAAATTCCAGTAGCATTGCCGATAGGTGGCATGTTTTTTTGTTCTATTGTAAGCTTTGCTCCTGAAGATGCAAACATCATATTCGGTTTAGGATTGGTTTGGGATGTCATCTCGTCGATGTAATCTAACTCTTGGGTTTGACCATCGCTATCTGCGCCCATAACCATGCTTAACCGCCATCCTACTTGACTTCAATGCGCCCATTAGAATGGGCTAATAGTTTAGATAATGATTGTGATTGTATCCAAACCTGAATGTCGATTGTACCGTCGTCATTCTCCGTTTTCTCAGTAACAAGGCCCGACTCATAAACATCTGAAACATAGCCTTCTATCGCTCTTCCCGTTAAACTTGGATGCAATATCAAGCCCACAGGAGGTCCAAATAAACGCATCAATATGGTATCTTGTAATTCTGTCAACCCTTGTTCTGAAAATGAGGAAACAGCCATTGGTTGTGAAAATCCTAGTTCTTTGATGAGTTCTGATTTATCTTGTAATGATATTTCGTCGACTAATTCCGCCTTTGTTAAAACCACAAGAAGGGATTTTTCAGTTAGCACATTATTTGTTACTTCCTCTTCATTACTTAGATACCTAGAGAATATTTCGCTTCTAGACGTAGATAGTTTTCTCTCCATCTCAGATATTTCATCACTTGAATCTACTAAAAGCAGTAATAAATCACATTCTAATGCTTCTGCAAGTGTCGCTCTAAAGGCATCTAATGTCGAGTTTGGTAATTGATCGATAAAACCAATAGTATCTGCTAGAAGAACTCTAGGGCTTGCCGCCATTCGCCCAACTGTTGTTTCTAAAGTGGAAAATAATTTATCTTCAACTAGAACTTCTTTGCCTGATAATTTCAAAAATAGGCTGGACTTACCAGCATTAGTATAACCTGCAAGGCCAACCGTCATCGCCCCGCTACGAGTCCTTTGTTTACGACGTTCGGCTTGGGCATTGGCATGCTTTTTCTGTCGCTTACGCAATGAGGTTAATTCTCTATTTACATTGGCAAGTATTGCTTGTAGAGCGGTTACACCTCCACCACCAAATCCGGCCCTCTCGCCTGTGGTTGTTTGGTTTGCAACCTCCCTAAGCACAGTTCTGTCAGAAAGTAATCTAGCGATTCTAACTTGGGTTCTTGCCTCTAAGGAATTTGCATGGGAGGTAAATAATGAAAGTAAGAGCCTTACTCTGTCCCAAACCTCAACTTGGACCGCATCACTAATTGCAACTATTTGACGCGGAGTTGCATTTGTGTGAATCAAAACCAAGTCGACCTCATTCCATGGATGATTGGACGTTTTTGTCTTCAATTCATCGCCAACATCTTGTAATCTACCTTTGCCAAAATAACCTCTTGGGTCTATTTGTCCTGGTTGGTTTAAGGTTTCAATTATCTCAATCCCCATAGTATTGACAAGCCCGCAAAATTCTGAAACATCATCATTACCGCGAACTAATAAAATCGCTTTCCTGCCTTCGTGATTTGTTCTAGCCTCCCCTAGAGCAACCCCGCCGGCACCTGCAAGAACTTCGAAGTGTTCTTGCTTCGCCATGTTTTGTCCAAGAGTCATCCTCATATCAGCCCACCCCTTGGATTGTTCATGGTCGAATCTTACCAAGCAACTATTGAGTGGTCTGGACCGGTTGCACTCGCAACTACATTTCTTGCTGCCGCATCTAGGCCTGGGTGTTCTGCAAAAATGACCGAGGATGGAAATCAAGCAAGACTTGTGATAATTGTAGAAGATTCTTCCATACAGTCTCTAAGAGACAGTGTTGATGAGTTATTGGTGGCCTTATCGGACATCGAAGAAAATACTGATTAATCCTCTAAATCTAAAATTACAGGCGCATGGTCTGAGATTTCTAATCCGCCTTCTCTTTTTATCGACACTGATTTTACCATCTTTTGGGCAACCGGGTTTAGCAAAAAGTAATCTATTCTCCAGCCTCTATCTTTCACTCTCGCCTGCCCTCTATTTGACCACCATGAGTAAGTTTTGACTCCTTCGCCGGTAAATTCTCTGAAAACATCATGCCATCCATCATTTAGTAAATCGCTGAACCACTCTCTCTCATGAGGTAAGAATCCGCTTTGTTTGGCATTTCCTTTGGGATTCCAAATATCATCTTCTGTGTGCGCTATATTCAAATCTCCACAAACAATTACTGGAGTGTTCAATTCTAGATATGGTCGAATAAATTGCCTCCATTCCTCCATCCATGCTTCCTTGAACTCTTGGCGTTCAACTTTGTTAGAGCCGCTTGGAAGATATGTGTTGATGCAAATCATTTCTCCGTGTTTAGAAACTATGACTCTTCCTTCGCTATCATTTGGATCGTGATTGCCCTTTTTGCCTACTTCTAATATCTCCATTGAACTTCTTGAAAGTGTTGCCACTCCTGAGTAGCCTTTTTTCTCTGCAGGATGGAGGTGTAAAGAATACCCTTCTGGCCAAGACCAATCTTTTGGTAATTGCTCGGGCAATGCCCTGACTTCTTGAAGCATCCAGATGTCTGCGTCGATAGAGTCAAAATAGCCGTCAATACCTTTTCTGATCGCTGCTCGAATTCCATTTACATTCCAAGAAACTATGCGCATGATTGACTCCAAAAGTTGGCAGTGGATAAATCTCAATGTTGAGCTTTACCAATATTTTTACCAGCCGTCCTTCCTGAATGAACCGCTGCATCGGCCAAGATATAATCGGATTTTACCCACGCGCCTGCCAATATAATCCCTACATCACAAAAGGCAAAACCATCGATTTCATTATCGCAATACTCATGAATTGCTATCTTTTCTTGTCTTAAATCTGTAACAATGTGTTCCCGCCAGCCACCTGCTTGGGAATCAAGAAAATTCTCTAAGAATTGCAGCCTTTCCTCAGAAGAGGAAAATCTTGTTTCCCCGACATCTCCGGTTAAGCCGCCAACAGTAATTGCTGAAAGGTGAGAGCCATTAGTTGAAAGAATTGATTGAATTCCAACATAATCGATTACTGCTGTGCTATTTTCTGTATCGATAATGGCCTGCCTATCTCTTAACGGCTTAGAATCAAGACCTACTTCAATGATGCTTGCAGTAGTTCTTGATGGGTTTGCGAGTGTTTCTGTTGTGCGGATTGGGTAAGCGTCTGTCAATAATTTTCTCGCCCCATTTAACCCACATGCAAGGATTACGACATCTGCCTCAATTCTTTTCCCGTTTTTCAATTTTACACCATAATCATGTAGAGATTCTACTTTTACTCCGCACTCTATCAAAACTCCAATCTCATCTAAAGCAGCTGCTATCCGACCTACTAGGCCGATCCATCCTTCATTAGAAACCAATAATTTTGATTTTGATAATGCGTCTATTCTGGATGTATTATTTGAATCCCAACTTGACAAGAATGAGGCGCCACGAACTACATGGTAGGCTGTATCTTTTGATTTCAACGCCCTTCTATTCTCGATGACTTTGGAGATATTTCCTCTAGGCCTAATTATTCCATGGCCTAATATCTCGATTTTATCTAATCTAATTGAAGAACTTGCTGGTTTACGTTTACTGAGACGCCTGCATAGTTGCCACAATGGCCCTTTTTTATCAAGAAGGTGGGGGCCATATGTTAAAGAAAAGCCTTCTTTATTTTGTGATGTTCCCTTACCGCCAACTGTTTTGGTTCTTTCAAGTACAACGACATGATGGCCATTTGCTGACGCGTCTATTGCAGCACTCAAGCCGGCGAGACCTGCTCCCACAACCAATACTCGCGCCATGTTTGAGGGGGGAGGTTTTTACGCATCAAACCATTGATGATTATTGCTTAATTTGGTATTGTGCCCTTGACTGAAACTAACGTTTCAAAAGCCCAACCATCAAATCATCCTTGTCGGCCTTCGATTGCTGAATTTAATAATGCTGTTGCAACTACTATTCTTCTATCGATAGGATGTCCTTGAGGTATTGTAACTAGAGATTTCTTGATGAAAGGGTTAAATTGTTGATGAAGAAGTATTCCTTCATTGCCTGGGATTTCGAAATGGTATTTTGCAGGAATTAATCCTCCAAACGGCACTAGTCTTCTAAGTAGTGCATTGCTATCTTCAAGTAATTCTCCGTATTGATTACCTTGAACATCGAGTAATTTCCACGAATCTCTAATTATTGACTTCATCCCTTTACGTTGTAATGAACCAATATGTTCACCAGTATTTGGGTCTGTAATATCATATGTTGCCCAAATATCAATGATTGAACGGGCTTTGATTTGTAATAGTGGCTGAGTGCAAGATTCATCGGTGTACAGAACTATATCTTCTTTCAGTTTGAAACGCTTTTGCTTAGAGTAAGCAATTATCTGGTCGTTCATATCTTTGAACCAAAAAGCACCACCAAAAAGCCTCCAAAATTTAGTTTGAATTAGGTATTGGTCCATCTGAAAGAGTTGTGACATAGCCCTAGGATAGGGCGCAAACTGATATAATTAACTGAGGCGGTTTTATTCTGCCTCGATTAGATTTCGGCCTATGTTTGAGTTTGGGTCATCTTTCCCGACTGGTAAAAAAGATGCGAATGTCGCCAATAATGCTGAAAGAAGAATGCTGATCGACAATAGTTGGCCTGTGTCTTGCGCCGGAGGGAATTTGCTGAAAACGACTAATGTGAAAATCGACAATGAAGTCAAGGCGGCGCCCCAGCGAGCATAATCATCTGAACGATCACGCTTTTCATTAACGCTGGCATGGGAAAGATAGTCTGCTGCAAATCCCATTCCGAGTAAAACTGCAGGCGCTGTGCTAACCTTTCTTCCTCCTAAATGGCTTGCAAGTCCATCCACTGCTATCCCGATTGCTATGGTTCCAATTGCTATTCTCAAGGCTTTTTGATATGAGCCTGTAATGAAATAAGCTGTAATAAAAACGGCAAAACCGGCTAGTAAAATTTGTATTATTCTAGAATTTTCAAATGATTTTGCTAACTCAGCCCCTATTGGGAGGTCTCCTCCTATAACTCCTGAAAAATTGTTGATTTCAAGTAATTGCTCGACATCGTATTTGAAATCTAATGCTGCATCTGCGTTTTCACCATCGATAAATGCTGCTATGGCTACGCCTTTAGTGACATCATCCTCGATTAGCCTAAAATCATTCATTAAGATAGAGGTGGTAGAATTTTCAATTACAGAATCTAATGTATCAGACTGATTGGAATCAAAATTAGACAAGCCCATTACTAATTTAGTTTGAATCAAACCGGTGTCATAGGAAATAATGCTAGGATGTTGAGATATTTGTTGCTGCAAATCGAGAATGTCTTGTAAGGCCTGAGGGTCGTCTCCCTGTACATCAACTACAATCCATACAATAGTTCCTGAAGCAATCATGTAGTTATCCCTTAATTCTTGTAANTCATCTAAAGANCCTTCATCNTCGGGNAAGAATTGTTGTATNTCTAANACTTCGACTCCGGCAGGNGCTGTAATNGCAATACATAGCAGTACAATTAGGCTAGCTGGCCAAAACCAAGCAAAAACCGATATTGGTTTTTGTATGGTTGGTTTCAACACCGGTTTTTTGATAGNTTTCTTTTCGCTTAGATAAATATCTTCTAAAATATATCTAGTCATCGCCCAATCCAAAACTATACCGATAATCATGACCAATGCTAAACTCCTTTGTGCTTTTATTTGGGAGAAAAGGGCGATTGAAACTGCGGCGACCGTAGTTAGCATAGCAATAAATAATATCTTTCGAACCTGTTCTTTGGCTTTAGATGAGTGGGTATACCAAAAAGCGCCATCAACAGCGACGCCCATTATTATTGGAATCGCTATACCATCAATAACTGAAAAATTATGTCCTAGTGTCGATAATAATCCTACTTCAGCGATCAAGACCATTCCAACGCCCCCCAAAGTTAGTAATGTGGATTTCAAACTACGCAAGCCAATAAATAAAAGAGTGCCAAGAATAAGTATCGAAGGTAATATCATTTTATTTAGGTCGTCTTCGGCGATATTTTCTGCTTTCTTAAACAACATATTTACGCCAGCTGGTTCAAAATTATATTCTGAATTCTTCGATGCTTTTTCACACCATACTGTCAATTCCGACCAATCTGTAATTACGGCCTCCGAATCAAGCCATACCAGCCAAAGTATCTCGTTTGATTGAGGAGGTTGGGTTGGGGAAGAACCGGAAAAAGATGGGCAAGCGACTCCTAAATTGGTTTGTTTTGGCAATAAAAGTAATGTCGTTTCAAGGGCTGCTTGTTCTTCATTTGTTGAATTTTTACCGCACCATCCTTCTTCAATAGCAGGCTGTAAAACATCGCTCCAAGAAGACGCGTTTCCAATGTCTCTGCCCTTAGAATCAAGTGCTTCAGACCAACTGTTGAAAGGAGTCTCCAAGCGAGTAATATAGGTCGTAAGTGAATCATAAGAAAGATTCTCGTTTTCTCCTGAAAGAAGGTCTTGTTCTATCGAAAGTAAGTCTTGAACTCTCGAAAAGTTTGCAGTTAGTGGGCCGTTATCATCATGAGATACTGTTATGATTAGTTGTTGGTTTAATTTTCCGCCATCGGATTGTTCGTTTATTCTAATGCTTGCTTCATCATCAAAAATTACCTTTGTGGATAGTGATGGAGTTGGGGGATTGATAATTGCCAAAAGGCAGCATGACAGAAGTAATGTTATGATTACTTGTTTAGCACGCTGTGCCTCCATAGCATCACCTCGAATACTACGCTTCATCATTATTGCCTAAACAGAAGTAGCGTTTTATCTCCATTCTACCCATTGTCCTGAATTCGGGTCGCGGTAAAACCACAATCCGGTGCCGGGCGGGTATTCTATCGCTTCATAGCCCTCGATCATTTCCCCTCTTTCGGTAACTGGTGGCTTTCCAGGTGGACTAGAAACTGGCCCCGGGTCATCAAATAAGGCATCATCCGATTCAAGCCACTTATTGGACTCTGGGTCGCCTCGGCCTCTCATGAACATTACCAAGCCTGCTATTATTACAATCAAAACTACTGCGATTGAGCCGCCAATTACTAGCATGTTACCCGAAGTACTATCCGAAGTATCTTCACCTTGGTCGCTAGAATCACTATCTGAAGTTTGATTTGTATTGTTATTGGTTTGATTGGTGGTTTGATTTGTTTGGTCGTCTATGTCTCCGAAAGGAGTATCATCGCTATTATCGCCAATGCCGTCGCCATCACTATCCTTCCATTCACTAGAATCGGTAGGGAAAACGTCGCCTTCTATACACACAGACTGAACTCTAATCGCACCATCACAATAACCGTCGCCATCTGTATCTGCTTCTAGAGGGTTGGTTTGTGGGTTTGAGGCTATTTCATCAGCATCCAATAAGCCGTCGCTGTCATCGTCGGTATCCGCATTGTTGCCGATATTGTCATTGTCGGTATCTGTCCATTCATTAGGGTCATTAGGGAAAGCATCCAATACATCGCCGACTCCGTCTCCGTCTGCATCACCTGGCAGAGAACCGTCATCTATTCCATCTTCATCAACTACAATAGTGAATTCTACTGGATAATACTGCCCTCCAGAAACCCTAACTACAATAGTTCCAAGCGGTATTGCGAAAGAACCTTGACCGTTTTCATCAGATAAAAGGCTGGATAGTGTTTGATTCTCTCTTACCAAAGTAATAGACAACCCCTCTACAGGATTATTATCTTCATCAGAGATTGTAACTAAGACGATGTCGCCGGGAGATGGGTTTTGAGGCGTGAATACTAAACTTAGATTCTGAAGTTCAGGCGGTTCTGGATTTGTT